>NZ_JAXIVS010000007.1:300000-586569 GCF_034259325.1 Hyalangium ruber
CGCACGTGGCCCGCCGATTGCTCTTGTATCAACTCGCTGTCCTTCACCACTTCCCTCGACACAAACAAGGAGCAGTCCCATGACGCACCGCCGTCAACGCCACGGTTTTACCCTCATCGAGCTCATGATCGTCGTCGCCATCATCGGCATCCTGGCTGCCATTGCCATTCCAAACTTCGTCCGCTTCCAGGCACGCGCTCGGCAGTCCGAGGTCAACACCAACCTCAAGAGCCTCTTCACCGGCCTGCGCACCCAGCAGCGCAAGCCGCCTCCGACCATCCACGCCTCTGGCTTCTCTCCCGAGCGAGGCAACCGCTACAGCTACCACCTCGATGACAACTGCTCGTCCTATGAGGACCGCTCCGGCATCAATGCGGTGCCGAACGACTCCGACACGTGCATCGGCGTGGACACCTTCAAGTATCAGGGCTTCCCCAGCTTCTTCCCGGTCATACAGGCGGGCGGCGCTACCTGGAACGTCTCGGCCACCGCCAACGGCATGGCCACCAGCGCCGGCATCTACGCCGACGCAGGTACCTGGGACTTCCTGGCCTACGGCGCCGGTGACGTCGACAACAACCCGATGGACGCCGCCGACACCTGGCTCATCTCCTCTTCCGATGGCCAGCTCACCGCCGTCTGCCCCGCCAGCCCCGGTCAGGAGAACGTGTCCGCGGGTGAGCCGTTCAACGTGAGCAACGACGTCAACTGCGACTGAGCCTTGCTCTCTCCAGAAATAGAAAACCCCCGGGAGCCATCTGGCTCCCGGGGGTTATTCCCTCACGGAGGGCTATGGCGTTCCGCGGCTCGCCAGCGTCGGAGACGGAGCGCTCACCGTGTAGCCCGCCCCCGCTCCATCGTCAGCAGGCACCCCGCGTCCGGCGGCGGAGGGAACCGTGATCTGGCACAGGCCCGGGCGCGCGTTGCCCGCGAGGTCCTTCAACTCGAAGCGCACCCCGTACACGCGGCCGTTGCCATTGCTCTGGCGCTCGGCACGCAGGCGGAAGGAGCTCCTGCCGGTGATGACGATGTCCTGCACGGTGCTGCCGTCGCTATCGCCCGAGGCGTCCTCCGGCTCATCGCTGTAGATGGAGAGGATGGTGCCGTTGTTGGCGTTGGACCAGCCATCACACACATCATTGGCGGTGACACAATCGGCCAGCGTGAAGTTGCGCATCGTCTGGTCCGCGGGCGTCACCGACACCTGGCGGTACGTGAGCGTGGGGCCCTGGGTGTCGACCACCTGCACGGTGCGCGTGAGGGTGGGGGCCTTGAGCAGCGTGCTGTCCTGCACGTTGTAGGTGATCGGATAGGAGCCCAGCACCCAGGCGTTCACCCAGCCCGACTTCGTCACGGACTGCGTCAGGTCTCCGTAGCACACGTCGAAGGCGGAGTAGCCCGGATCGACGAACTCGCCGCTGGCGCACTCATGCTGCACGATGGACGAGCCCACCAGGGTAAGGGTCGGCTTGAGGCGATCCACCACCTTCACCGTGCGCAGGGCCATGGTGGTGTTGCCCGACACGTCCCACACCCCGTACTGGATGTTGTACGTACCCACCGCCGAGGTGTTCGCGCCGCTGCCGTAGATGTTGATGGCGCTCGTCATGTCGCCCTGGCACGCGTCATACGCCGTGGCCCCCAGCTCGGTGTACGTGTCCACCTTGCACTCCAGCTCCATGTTGGCCTGGCCGTTGACCGTCACCACGGGGCCCTTGCTGTCTCGCACGGTGACATTGCGCGTGACGCTCTCGGCCGCGTTGCCGGAAGGATCCGTGACGCTGTAGGTGATGGGATAGGTGCCCGGGGCGACGATGTTCTGCGTGCCCGAGACGGTGATGCGGTGGGTGACATCCCCCGCGCACACGTCCGTGGCCGTGGCGCCCACGTCCAGGAAGGCGTCGCGCGAGCACTCCACGGTCGGCGTACCCGAGCCCGCCAGGACGAGCGTCGGCGGACGCGTGTCCACCACCCGCACGTCCCGCACCTTCTCCGTCGTGAAGCCGTGGCCGTCCTCCACGCGGTAGCGCACCGGGTAGGCGCCCGGCACGTTCGCATCCACCTCGCCCGTGATGGCGACGGCCCCCGACAGGTTGCCCGCGCACAGGTCCTGCGCCACCGCGCCCTGCTCGGAGTAGGTGTTCACCCGGCACTCCAGCACCAGGGTCGAGCCACCGTTGAGGTAGAGGTCCGGCGGCAGCGTGTCCCGCACCTGGACGTCTCGCACCGCCGTGGCCGTGTTGGCGCCATCCGTCGCGGTGTAGGTGACCGGGTAGCTCCCCGGGGTGGCCGAGTTGATGTACCCGTGCTGGATGTTGATGGAGCCGGAGACGTTGCCGGCGCACGCATCCACCGCCGTGGCGCCCGGCTCGGAGTACCAGTCCCGCATGCACTCGAGCTGCATCGGGTTGGCGCCCGTGAGGGCGAGCGTCGGCCCCTCGCTGTCACTGACCTGCACCGTGCGCGTCACCGACGGCGCGACGTGGCCCGCCGTGTCCGTGGCGTTGTAGGTGAGCACGTAGTTGCCCGCGTGCTGGATGTCCACCGTGCCCGAGATGGTGACACGGTTGCTCATGTCTCCCAGGCACAGGTCGTGGGCGGTCGCGCCCTGCTCGATGAAGGGCGTGCCGCAGGCGAGGCTCAGGGTCGCCGGACCGTTGAGGGCCAGCGTCGGCCCCTGCGTGTCCTGCACTGTCACCGTGCGCTGCACCGGCGCCGAGGTGTTGCCGGCCGAGTCCACCGCCCGGTAGCTCAGCGTCTGAGGCCCCAGCTGAGCCGTGTCGACCGAGCCGGTGATCGTCACCTGAACACCCTGGGTGCCCATGCAGGCATCGCTCGCGGTGGCGCCCTGCTCGGTGTAGCTCGTGCCACACTCCACCGTGCTGCTGGCGGCACCGTTGAGCGCGACGGCCGGCGCCTGCGTGTCCCGCACCGTCACCGTGCGCAGCAGCGCCGGGGCGGCGTTGCCGGACGGATCAGCCACCGTATAGCGCAGCTCGTAGGCGCCGGGCTGGGCCGGGTTGACGCTGCCCGTGGTCACCACCACGGCGGCCAGATCGCCCGCGCAAGCATCGATCGCTCGGGCGCCCTGGGGCACGTAGGCCTCGCCGCACTCCAGCACCTCGTTGGCCAGGCCGTTGAGCGCCAGGGTCGGCGCCAGGGTGTCGCGCAACGTCACCGTGCGCTCCAGCGCCGGCGCGAGGTTGCCGGAGGGGTCCGTCACCGCATAGCTCAGCGTGTACGTCCCCAGCTGACCGGAATCGACCGCGCCGGTGATGACCAGCGAGCCGATCTCCGCCCCCGAGCAGGAGTCATCCGTGCTCACCCCAGGATCGATGAAGGAAGCGCCGCACTCCAGCACCTCGCTGGCCGAGCCGTTGAGCGTCACCGAGGGTGCCAGGGTATCCACCACCGCCACGTTCCGCGTCACCACCGAGGCGCTGTTGCCCGCGCCATCCGCCACGCTGTAGCGCCGGGTATAGGTGCCCGGCACCTGCGTATCGACCGTGCCCGTGGCCACCACCTCGTCGCTCACGTCCCCCTGGCACGCGTCGTTCGCGCTGTAACCAGGCTCCGTGTAACCCGTGCCGCACTCGAGCAACTGACTGGACGAACCCTGGAGCGTGATGACGGGCGCCCGCGTATCCACCACGTTCAACGGCGCCGAGCACTGGGCCACATTCCCCGAGGTATCCGTCGCCGACCAGGCCAGCGTCGCCGTGCCCAGCGGGTACCAGGCCGCCGTGGGAGCGGCCACCGCCACCGCCGAGCACCCATCCGTCGCGCTCGCCGAGCCCACTCCGCTGCTGAAGGCGCCGCCGTTGGCGCACTCGATGGTGGTCTCCGCCGGGCAGGTGATGGAGGGGGGCAGCGTGTCCACCACGCGCACGCTGCTGGTGCAGGTCTCCGAGTTCCCCGCCGCGTCCGTCGCCGTGTACGTGACGGCCGTGCTGCCCAGCGGGTAGGAGCCCGTCTCAGGCCCGCTCACGCTGACCGCGGAGCACTGATCCGTCGCCTGCGCCTCGCCCGACGCCACGGTGGCCGACTCATTGCCCGTACACTCGGCAATCACTGGAGACGCGCAGGTGATGGCCGGCGGCGAGCAGTCGCGCACCCGGATGTTCGCCGTGCAGCTGGCGCTCGAGTTCGCGTCGGACGCCGTCAGGACCACGTCCCGAGCGCCGATGCCATAGGGCCCCGCGGGAGACTGGGTGAGGGTGAGGGGATCGCCGTCCGGGTCATACGAGCCGTTGTCCACGCTGATCTGCGCGGCACAGCTGTTCTGCGTGGCGCAGACGTCGCGCGACTGGCAGAGGGCCATCGGCCCGCTGTTCTGCCGGGAGATCGTCAGATCGCTCAGCACCGGGTCCCCGCCGAAGTTCGCCGAGCGCAGGACCACCTTGATCTCGAGGAAGCGACCATCGACCCCCGTAAAGGCCTGGCCGTTCACCAGCGGGGGGTAGGTGAAGAGGCGCGAGGACAGGGCCTCGCGCGTGTCCGCGGCCCGCGCGTACACCTGGATGCTGGAGCCCGGGGGCGTGGCGCCCTGCGGCTCGCTGTTCCAGGAGACCGTTCCCCAGTGCGCCTGGGCCTGCCCGCTGTCATGCACCACGCTCCAGATGCCCTGGCGCAGCGTGAAGTGGTGGTGCTGGAAGCCCGTCATGTCCGAGGACGTGAGGGGCAGACCTCCTCCCGCGGGATGGGTCTGGGTCGAGCCCGTGGTGGTGGGGTTGATGACCGACAGCGAGTCGCTGCTGGAGTTGACGACCCAGATCCGGTTGTCCGGAGCCACCGCCACGCCCTCGGGCCGCGTGCCCACCACCCAGGAGTTCAGGAAGGAGCCGCTGGAGCTCACGCGCAGCACGCGCCCGGAGGACCAGCACGCCGCCCAGATGTCACCCGCGGCGTCCACGGCGACTCCGTGGGTGCGTCCCACGCAGCCCCCTCCCCCGCCCACCACCTGGGCCGTACGCGCCACGAAGTCCGCGCGCACCACACCGGAGACGGAGTCGGAGTCCGCGCCCAGCCACACCATGCCATTGCGGTCCACGGTGATGCCGAAGGTGGCCACCGGCGCCGACAGCGTGTCCACCACGTGGCTGCCCGAGCTCGCGTTCGGGTTGATCTTCCGGATGGACCGCGTCGAGATCCCATCCGAGGTGTAGAGGTAGCCGCCCGGTCCAACCGCCAACCCCAGGATGCCGGTCGTCACTCCAGTCTCGGCCCGCAGATCGATGACCTTCAGAGCCGCACCGGTATCCCCAGACAGCTTGTAGAGCTTCGAGGAGCCGTAGCCGGCAACCCAGACGTTCTGCTCGGCGTCCACCACCAGGGAGCGGCCCGGGTCATCGACCCCCGCGTAGTTCTTCGTCCACTGGATGCAGTCATCTGACTGGCCGGCGAACTCGGCCGCGTTGCTCGTGCTGATGATGCCATCGCCGTTGGCGTCGACCGAGGTGGTGATGACGCCATCGCCGTTGCGGTCAATACACCGGGCCAGCGAGCCCGTGTACTTGGTGATGGCGGCGAAGGTGCCGGAACAGTTGCCCCGGTTGACGACGAAGACATCGCCGTTGGCGTCCACCGCCGTATGCACCGGGAAGTTGCAGGCATCGCGCGGCGGCCGCACCGAGGGCGTCGAGCCATCCCAGTTCTGCGTCAGCACCGAGTCATAGCGCGCCACCTGCTTGCCGGTGCGCGTATCCACCTTGGTGACGGTTCCCAGGTTGGAGTTGGCCACCCACAGGAATGGAGGCAGTCGCGCTCCCGTTGCGATGCGCAGCTGATCCGACTGCGGCGCACCCGCTCGGGCACCATCGAAGGTGCCCAACGCGAAGTCCGCGTCCGTGGTGAAGGTCCGCCCTAAATCGGAAGCGGATTCCTGCGCCATGCTCGATGGTGTCCAGAGGAGGATGCCCAATGCGACGGATGCCGCAGATGCGAGAGTTCTCATACAGCGTGCCCTCAGGGGTGAGACCGCGGTGACTTTCCCCCCGTGGAACGGGCGCAGGCATCTGGCGCTCCGTCACACGAGGAGCGTCACGAATTGTACCGACGCGATCCTCACCTGTGCAGTGGGGCAATCACGCTCCGCTGTGCGGATAACGGAGCGGCGCTCGCACTGAATCGTCAGCGCGACAGCATTTTTCCGGCAGCAGGCGCTACTTAAAGGGTAGGGCCTTCATCACCCACCCCGGGTCAGGTCGGACCTTCGATGATGAAGAGCTCCTGGCGGGCGATCCCCAGCTTCTTCATCCGGCTCTGCAGCGTGGAGGGCTTGAGCCCCAACAACTGCGCGGCGCCTCCCGGGCCGTAGATGCGACCCTTGGTGAGCGCGAGCACTCGCAGGATGTGCTCGCGCTGCACCGCCGCGAGCGTAGGCACCTTGCCCGGCTTGTCCTCCGCGAGCTTCTCGGCGGGTGCCTCGGGCGCCCGCACGTGCGTGGGCAGATCGAGCGCCTGCGGCCCCAGCTCCGGCCCCCGCGAGAGGATGGTGGCGCGCTCCAGGACGTTCGCCAGTTCCCGCAGATTGCCCGGCCAGTCATAGGCCCCCAGCCGCGCCAGCGCCTCCGGCAGCACCCGCATGCCTCGCCGCCCCGTGCGCCGCGCCTGCTCATCCAGAAGGAAGGCGCACAGCTGAGGCAGGTCCTCGAGCCGCTCACGCAAGGGCGGCAGTCGCAGCGGGAAGACGCTCAGCCGATAGTAGAGGTCCTCCCGGAAGCGACGCTGGGCGATGGCCTGCTGCAGGTCCACGTGCGTGGCGGCGAGGATGCGCACGTCGGCGCGCACCGTGCGGTCACTGCCCACCGGCTCGAAGGTCTTCTCCTGCAACGCGCGCAAGAGCTTGGCCTGCAGCTCCACCGGCAGCTCTCCCACCTCGTCCAGGAGCAGCGTGCCCCCGTGCGCCATCTGGAAGCGCCCTGCCCTGTCCTTCGTCGCGCCGGTGAAGGCCCCCTTCACGTGGCCGAACAGCTCGCTCTCCAGGAGCCCCGCCGGAATGGCCGCGCAGTTGATGGTGACGAAGGGGTGGTCGGCGCGCGAGCTCCAGCGGTGGATCGCCCGCGCCAGCCGCTCCTTGCCCGTGCCCGTCTCGCCCAGCAGCAGCACCGGCGTGTCCGTCTCCGCCACCTGCCGCGCCCGCCGAGCGAGGTCCCTCATGGCGGGGCTCAGGCTCGTCTCCAGCACCCCTTCCGAGTCTCCGCCCAGCTGCGACTCCAGGAGCTTGGCGTGCTCGTGGTCCTGCCGGTGCAGCCGCTCGAAGTCGCTCCGCTGCTCGGCGTTCTGCAGCGCCGTGGCCAGCAGCTGCCCGTACACCTCCACCAGATCCACCACCGTCTGGGGATACGTCTCGCACTCGGAGCGGTCCAGCGTCAGCACGCCATAGCAGCGCTCGCCCGAGCACAGCGGCACCACCATGCACGAGTGCCCCGGCGGAAGGTCCAACACCCCGTCGAAGGGATCGCCCTCGCCGCTGTGGTCCTCCTCCGTGAAGGCGCGCGCCCGCCGCGTCTCCAGGGCCTGACGCACCATGGGGAACGCCGCCAGGTCCAACACGTGGCCACGCACCCGGGCATTGGCCAAGGGCCCGCGCGCCGCCACGGCCACCAGCCGAGCCTCCCGCAACAAAAACAGCGTTGCCAAATCAAACCGGGCGATGCGGGTCAGCCAGTCCAGCCCCCGGCGCAGCAGCTCCGACACGGTCTCTTCCGTGTTCGCCAGCTCGACCAGATCCTTGGCCTCGCGGGCCAATTGCGGCGCGCCCAGCGGGGTATTCTCGTCTCCCATGCCTCACGAATACTCAGTGGCCACCGAAATTGCAGTGGCAAAAGGCACCGAAATTTCGTTATTCACCTACCCGGCGGCGCCGTTCCAGAGGGTTGAATTTCCAACCCCTTGAAAAGACTGAAACCCTTTTTCTGGCACGGCATCTGCTCTGGTGGTAGCTCGAAAGGCCATTTCCGGCCTGTCCCGAAGGGGGCAGGCCACCAACCCCCCATAAGGAGTCAAGCATGCTGACTGTCGGCGACAAGCTTCCCAACTTCACCGTGAAGGCCACCGTGAGCCTGGAGAAGGGCAAGGAGTTCACGACCATCCACCAGGACAGCTACAAGGGTAAGTGGCTGGTGCTGTTTGCGTGGCCGAAGGACTTCACCTTCATCTGCCCGACCGAGATCGCGGAGTTCGGCAAGAAGAACAAGGACTTCCTGGACCGCGACGCGCAGATCCTCGGCATCAGCACGGACAACGAGTTCGTGCATCACGCCTGGCGCACGCACCACCCGGACCTGAAGAACCTGCCCTTCCCCATGCTGGCGGACATCAAGCACGAGCTGTGCTCCGCGCTGGGCATCCTCCACAAGGAGGAGGGCGTGGCGCTGCGCGCCACCTTCATCGTCGACCCGCAGGGCATCATCCGTCACGTGACGGTGAACGACCTGTCGGTGGGCCGCAACGTGAGCGAGACGCTGCGTACGCTGGACGCGTTCCAGACGGACGAGCTGTGCCCCTGCAACTGGCAGAAGGGTGAGGAGACGCTCACCAAGAAGCTGGCGAAGGCGGGGTAGTCAGCCATGGCCTCGCTCGAAGTCGTCCGCAGCGAGCTCGCGGACGCCCACAAGGACACCCGCCTCAACCTCCAGGCGGTGCTGGAGGGTGGAAGCCTCACCCCCGAGCAGCGCTGGGGGATTGCCGTGGCCTGTGCCTTCGCCTCTCGGAACGACCGGCTGAAGGAGACCATGCTCAATGAGGCGAAGAAGGCCCTGGCCACTCCCGAGCCCGTCATCGAGGACGCGCGCGCCGCGGCCTCGCTGATGGCGATGAACAACGTGTACTACCGCTTCCGGCACATGATCGGGAAGGAGTCCTACTCGACCAAGCGCCCGGGGCTGCGGATGAACCGGCTGGCACAGGTGGCGACGAACAAGGTGGACTTCGAGCTGGTCTGCCTCGCGGTCAGCGCCATCAACGGCTGCGAGATGTGCGTGCGCTCTCACGAGAAGGTCGTCCTCGAGGGCGGCCTGACCGAGGACCACGTCCACGACGCGGTGCGCATCGCCTCCGTCATCCACGCGGCGGCGGTGGGCCTCGAGTCGTAAGCCTTCCTGAGGCAATGCAGTCCTGAGCGCCCTCCGGTGGAGACACCGGGGGGCGCTCTGCTTTTCACGCAGAGAACGTCCGTGTCTCGATTGCCGCCTCGCTCCACGAGCGGCTGGCCGATGGTAGAGCGTCCGCCCCTCGACGGTCCGCCGTACGGAGGGGGCTGGGTTGGCGCGCTGCCGTGGAGACCCCATCGTTGGCGATGAAGGCTCTTCCACTCCAGGCCTTTCCTCGAACGGGAGACCCGCCAACAGAGAGGGCGTCTGGCTGCTGTCCGGGAGAGGCCCGGGCAGCAGCTCCGCGCCTCACGGCACCTGCCCATGAAGCAGCCGCCCGAAAGCATGGAGTCCCTGGCCACGGCTTCGGGCTGTGAAGGTCACCCCCCGCTCCTGGAGTCCATCGTCGCCAGCATGGGGGAAGGGGTCGTGGCGGCCGATGCGCATGGGCGAATCATCCTCGTCAACCCGGCGGCGGAGCAGATCCTGGGCAGGGGCCTGACAGAGCAGCCCCTCGCCCGCTGGGCGGAGCACTACGGCCTCTATCAGGCGGATGGGGTCACCCTCTTCCCGGCCGACCAACTGCCGCTGGCCCGGGCCATCCGAGGCGAGGATGTGGAGCGCACGGAGCTCCTCTTGCGCCACCCCTCGAAGCCCTCTGGGGCCTGGCTGCTGGTGAATGCCCGTCCGATCCGAGACAAGCGCGGCGCTCTTCAGGGCGGAGTCGCCGTCTTCAACGACGTCACCGAGCTCAAGCAGGCGGAAGAGGCGCGACGCAAGGAAGAGGAGAAGTACCGGTCGCTCTACAACAGCACCCCGGTGATGATGCACTCCATCGATCAATCGGGGCGCATCCTCAGCGTGAGCGATTGCTGGCTGGAGTCGCTCGGCTATGAGCGCTCCGAGGTGATCGGCCACAAGTCCGTGGAGTTCCTGACGCCGGAGTCCAGCAAGTACGCCCGCGAGGTCGTCCTGCCTCGGTTCTTCCAGACGGGAGAGTGCAGGGATGTCCCCTACCAGTGGGTGAAGAAGTCAGGCGAGCGGCTCGATGTGCTGCTGTCGGCCATCGCGGAGCGGGACGCCCACGGGCAGGTGGTGCGCTCGCTCGCGGTGCTCATCGACGTGACCCAGCGGAAGCGCGCGGAGGAGGCCCTGCGCGAGAGCGACCAGCGGATGCGGGCCATCCTGGACAACACGACCGCCGTCATCTTCCTGGTCGATGCGCAGGGGCGCTACATCTTCGTGAACCGCCAGTGGGAGTTGCTCTTCCACCACACCCGGAGCGAGGTCACTGGGAAGACCCCGTATGACATCTTCGAGCGGGAGATCGCCGACGCCTTCCAGCAGGGCAATATGGCCGTCTTCCAGACTCGCACCCCCGTGCAGCAGGAGCTGCTCGTTCCGCATGACGACGGGATTCACACCTACCTCGCGCAGAAGTTCCCGCTCATCGACTCCTCGGGAGAGCTGTATGCGGTATGCGGCATCTCCACCGACATCACCGAGCGCAAGCGGAGGGAGGTGGCGCAGCGCTTCCTGGCCGACGCGAGCCGAGAGCTGGGGACCTCGCTCGACTATGAGACCACGCTCCAGCGCGTCGCCGAGCTGGCGGTCCCCACGCTGGCGGACCTGTGTGTCGTCTTCGTGATGGGGGCGGAGGAGACGCTGCGCCCGGTGGCGGTGGCGGACCGCTCGCCTACCCGAGCCCGGTGCGTACGTGAGTTCCTCGAGCGCTACCCACCGGCCCCGGACGCGTCCCTGGGCCCTATCCGCGTCATGGCCACGAGAAGACCGGAGGCCTCCCAGGAGGCTTCGGGGCTGCTGGGCCACGCGGCCCTGGAGGAGGAGCAGTGGCGGGCCGTGAAGGCGCTCCAGGACAAGCCTTCGATCAGTGTGCCGCTCGAGGCGCGAGGTCGCGGCCTGGGCGTGCTGTCCTTGATCTTCGCGCGGCCGCGCCAGCGGTATGTCCCCCTGGAGCTGGAGCTGTTCGAGGAGCTGGGCCGCCGAGCGGCCTTCGCGATCGACAATGCTCAGCTCTACCGTGAAGCCCAGCAGTCCATTCGCGCCCGGGACGAGTTCCTGTCGATCGCCTCCCATGAGCTGAAGACGCCGCTGACGTCCATGAAGCTGCGCGCCCAGCAGCTGGAGCTCTCCCTGGCACGACAGCACGACGACTCGCTGTTGACCGAGAAGGTATCGGGGATGCTCGAGCTCTTCCACGGACAGATGCGGCGATTGACGCAGCTCGTGGAGCACCTGCTCGACGTCTCCAGCATCGACCAGCGGCAGATCGCCCTGCGCCTGGAGCCGATCGATCTGGCGGGCGTGGCGGGCATGGTCGTGAACAACCTCAAGGAGCAACTCGCGAAGACTGGCTGCGTGCTCCAGTTGGAAGCTGAGGGGCCCGTGATTGGGGAGTGGGACAGGCTCCGCCTGGAGCAGATGCTGATCAACCTGCTGACGAACGCGATGAAGTATGGAGCCGATGGTCCCATCCGCGTGAGCGTGGGGCTCCACGAGGGCAAAGCGTGGCTGCGGGTCGAGGACCACGGAGTGGGCATTCCCCGCGAAGCCCAGGCGAGGATCTTCCGGCGCTTCGAGCGCGCCTCCTCCCGCAACTATGGAGGGCTCGGGCTCGGGCTCTTCATCACCCGGCAGATCGTCGAGGCACACGGCGGAAGGATCTGGGTGGAGAGCGAACCGGGGATGGGGGCGACGTTCGTCGTCGAGCTGCCCCGGCGGGGCTGCGAGGCGCCACCGCCGAACGCCCCTGAAGCCAGGAGCCCCGCCACCCGGTGACGCCAGAGTCCCGGGCTGTGCATCCGGGTGCGCAGCCTTTTGGGGTTGGCGCATCGCGGCAGTCTCTTCTTTCGCGGACTTACGGAGAGGCACGGCCGTTGCTCTTCCGAGGACTGCCCGCTGTGAACCGCGGGCCTACCTTGGAGCCTCGCCCATGCGCCGTACACTGACCCTGACCCTCCTCACCACGCTGGCCACCGCCTGCGGAGACAGCGCCCCCACCCAGGAGGAGATCGACGAGGCCCGAAGCCATGTCGAGGTCGCGCTCACCGCGGCGACCCAGGCCCGCTCGGCGCTCGAGCTGCTCGGCCTCCTCCCCGTGTACACGTGCGGTGAGCCGCGCCGCAGCTTCGTGGCGCAGGCGGCCGACGGGTTCGACGCGCAGGTGGGGTGCATCCGCGCCGGCACCGAGTCCCTGGACGCGACGACGGACGCGGTGGTGCTCTCCTTCGGAGAGACAGGCTGCGAGGTGCGCAAGCACACCGTCTCCGGACAGACCGCTTTCAAGTACTCGGGGGGCGAGGACCGGATGGAGGTGAAGGCGGACCTGCGCCAGTTGGTGGTGGACGGGCACGCGCTGCAGGCCGAGGTGGGCTACGGCACCTGTGGGGATGAGTCGCGCTACTTCGCGCTGGCGCAGGGCGCGGTGCCTACCCAGCCCGACTACACCTATAAGGTGGATGGACAGGTGGGTCAGCGCGACGGGCTGCCCCTCATCGGCGGCACCTCGCTGGTGCTCAATGGCCCCGGAGAGCTCACCGGCCCGTCGGGCACCCACCGGCTCACCCTCACCGAGCTGATGTATGAGCTGGGGGAGTACGCGCCCAAGGAAGGCGAGGCCCTGCTGGAGACGGCGGAGGGCCGCACGGTGAAGGCCACCTTCCGCCCGGCCCTGTGGCGCCTGGGCAAGATGGAGCTGGTCATCGACGAGCGCGAGCCGGTGACGGTTCCCATCCTCCGCTGAGCCAGAGTTGACGCAGAGCGCCACGCTCCCCGCGAAATTCGGGCATTTCGATCAATAAACCCGAAATACCCAGCTCCCTCCTCTTTCTCGGTGGAGGGATTTTTACGGCTTCTCCCTCCTCTGACATTGGGAGAACATTCATGAAGCGCACCCGTTTCACTCTCGAGCGAGCCTTCCTTGGTGGCGCTCTTCTCTTGTCCCTGTCGGCCTGCTCGGGCCCCCCGGAGGAGCTGTCCGCGGAGGAGGCGCAGCTCGAGCAGGGCCTGGCCTCCGCGTGGGCGCCCAACACCGCCTATGCCGTGGGCTCGCAGGTGACGTACGGCGGCGGCACCTATCAATGTATCCAGGCGCACACCTCGCTGGTGGGTTGGGAGCCGCCCAACGTCCCCGCGCTCTGGCAGGCCGGCTCCAGCCCCACCGACACGCAGGCGCCCACGGTCCCCTCCAACCTCTCCGCCCCGTCGAAGTCGACCACCTCCGTCTCGCTGAGCTGGAACGCGTCCACCGATAACGTCGGCGTCACCGGCTACGACGTCTACCGCGGCACCACGCTGGCCGGCAGCACGGGTGGCACCTCCTTCACCGTCAATGGCCTGACCGCGTCCACCCCCTATTCGTTCTCCGTCAAGGCCAAGGACGCGGCCGGCAACGTCTCGGCCTCCTCCAGCACGCTCTCGGTCACCACCAACGCCTCGGGCGGCACCTGCGCGACGGCGCCCAGCGTTCCGTCGGGCCTGTCCTCTCCATCGAAGTCCTCGACCTCGGTCAATCTGGCCTGGACCGCGGCCGCGGCCGGCACCAACTGCACCATCGCCGGCTATGACATCTACTCCGGCACCACCCGCGTAGCGCAGACGAGCGGCACCGGCACCAGCTTCAGCGTCGGCGGCCTGAACCCGAACACGAGCTACACGTTCTCCATCGCGGCGCGCAACGAGTTCGGCGCCTCCGCCCGCGGCGCGAGCCTGAGCGTCACCACCAGCCCGAACACTGGCGGCGGCAACCCCATCATCCTGGGCTACTTCGCGCAGTGGGGCGTCTACGGCCGCAACTACCACGTGAAGAACATCGTGACGAGCGGCTCGGCCAGCAAGCTGACCCACATCAACTACGCCTTCGGCAACGTGACCAACGGCCGCTGCGTGCTGGGCGACACCTACGCCGACTATGACCGGGCCTACAGCGCCGCGGAGAGCGTGGACGGCGTGGCGGACACCTGGGACACGGGCGCGCTGCGCGGCAGCTTCAACCAGCTGCGCAAGCTCAAGCAGCTCTACCCGAACATCAAGGTGCTCTTCTCCTTCGGTGGCTGGACCTGGTCCGGCGGCTTCACCCAGGCGGCGGCCGACCCGGCGACCTTCGCCGAGTCGTGCTACCAGCTCCTCGAGGACCCGCGCTGGGCGGACGTGTTCGACGGCATCGACATCGACTGGGAGTACCCGAACGCCTGCGGCCTCAACTGT
This sequence comes from Hyalangium ruber, assembly GCF_034259325.1. Lineage (NCBI taxonomy): Bacteria > Pseudomonadati > Myxococcota > Myxococcia > Myxococcales > Archangiaceae > Hyalangium > Hyalangium rubrum. Next base: position 314,319 of record NZ_JAXIVS010000007.1, read on the forward strand.
GACGCCAGCGGTCCGGACGCGTACGTGCGGCTGATGCAGGCGCTGCGCTCGCGCTTCGGCTCCAACTACCTGGTGACGGCGGCGGTGCCGGCGGGCGCCGCGCACATCAACGCGGCCAACTACGGCGCGGCGGCCCAGTACATCAACTGGTACAACGTGATGAGCTACGACTTCTTCGGCGCCTTCGCCGCCGCGGGTCCCACGGCTCCGCACTCCGCGCTGTACGCCTGGCCGGGCATGCCCACGAGCAATGGCCAGGACAAGCACTACACGGACGCCGCCATCCAGCTGTTCAAGAACAAGGGCGTGCCGGCGAACAAGCTGCTCATCGGCATCGGCTTCTACGGCCGTGGCTGGAACGGCGTGTCCAACACCAACGGCGGCCTGAACCAGCCGGCATCGGGCGCCGCGCCCGGGACGTATGAGGCGGGCATCGAGGACTACAAGGTGCTCGTCAACCGCTGCCCCGCCACGGGCACCGTGGGCGGCACGGCGATGGCCTACTGCGGCGGCCAGTGGTGGAGCTACGACACACCCTCCACGATCGCCGGGAAGATGACCTACAAGAAGAACCAGGGCCTCGGCGGCGCGTTCTTCTGGGAGCTGTCGGGCGACACCGCCAATGGCGAGCTGATCAACGCCCTGTACACCAACCGCTAGCAGGACCGATTCACCCGCTGTTCCGCCGCCCGGTGAGGCTCTGTTCCTCATCGGGCGGTGTGCGCTCGTGGCGTGCCTTCCCTCGGCTTTTCAAGGAACCCCTCCAGATGAAGACCTGTCCTTCCTTTCGTTCGCTCGCCGCGCGCCGCTCGGTGCTCGGATGCTTCACCGGGATGTTGCTCGGGGCGCTCGTGCCCGGCTGTGGTCCCGCGACCTCCGAAGAGCTGAGCCCGACCGCCCACCAGGAGGCTGCGCTCGCCGCCCCCGCCTGGGCCCCCAACATCGCCTATGTGGTGGGCGATCTCGTTACCTACAACGGGAAGACGTATCGCTGCCGCCAGAGCCACACCAGCCTCTCCACCTGGACCCCCGAGGCCGTCCCCGCGCTCTGGGAGCTGAGCGGTGACACGGAGCCGCCTCCCCCCACGGACACGATTCCCCCGACGGTGAACGTCTCCGCCAACCAGACCGCGTTCACGGCCGCGGGCACGCTGACCCTGACCGCCAGCGCCACGGACAACGTGGGAGTAACGCGGGTCGAGATCCTCGAGAATGGGACGCTCGTCGGCTCGGCCACCACGTTCAGCCGGAGCTTCAGCTCCTCCACGCAGAACGGGACGTACGCCTACACCGTCAAGGCGTACGACGCGCGGAACAACGTGGGCACGCAGTCAGTCCAGGTGACCGTCAACATCGGCGGCCAGCCCCCTCCTCCGCCTCCTCCCGGCAGCAGGATGTACATCGGCTATGCCAGCAGCTGGAACACGAGCATCAATGACCTCACGCCGGCGAACATCCCCAGCTACTACACGCACCTGAACCTCGCCTTCGTGCGGCCGAACACGACGTACCAGAAGGGCTCGTACGCGTTCGATCAAGAGGTGTCGGGCTTCGAGTTCTTCGAGGGCGCCACCACGAACAACGGCCAGAAGCGGTTCACCGCCGCGCAGGCGCAGACGCTGCGCAACAACATCCAGGCGCTGCGCGCCCGGGGCACGCAGGTGTGGCTCTCGGTCGGTGGCTGGAGCTACAGCCAGGGCACCCAGTGGGCCAGCTTCAACGCCGCCCGCGTCGTGGACCTGGCGCAGGACCTGGGCGCCAACGGCATCGACATCGACTGGGAGTCGAGCGGCAGCAACTGCAACAAGCTGCCCGCCTCGCAGTTCAGCTGCACCAAGGATGGAGAGATCGCCAACATCATCACCAGCCTCCACGGCACCATTCAGGCCCGGGGCCTGTCGCTGGGCATCTCCATCGCCGGTTGGTCCACGGGCGCCTACTACGTGCAGGGCACGCCCTTCGAAGAGGGCAAGGTCCAGTGGGGCTCACCCTTCGGCGGCACGATGTACAACGTCGTGAAGAACCACGGGAGCAAGCTCCACCACATCAACCTCATGTCCTACGACGGCGGCGACTACTACGACCCGCGCGAGGGCTATGAGTCGTACCGCGCCATCTACAACGGCCCGATCGCGATGGGACTCGAGATCGCTCCGGAGGGCGCGGGCGGCGCGGTGCTGAAGCTCAACGCGGAGCCGGGCACCGTGTACGACGCGGAGATGCTCACCGGTCAGAACAACATGGCGACGAAGTATTACAACGTCGAGACGCTGGCCACGTACATGAAGAACAAGGGCCGCGCGACCGACGGCATGATGGTCTGGCAGATCTGGAAGGAGCGCGTCCACGCCCCTGCCCCGACTGGCGCGGCCTCGGTGAACTCCGCGGGCCAGAAGGTGTGCCAGATCCTGGGCATCACCAGCCAGTGCAACCAGAGCATCCCCACCCTCCCGAAGTACTGAGGCCGCTGCAAAACCCGAAATAATCGGGCGTGGCTCTCCATAGAGGAACTCCGCGCCCGCCTCCTGGCGGGCGCACCCTCGCAACAAGGAGAGCGTGCATGTCCCTTCGTCGTTGGAAGGCCTTGGCCCTCGCGGGCCTCTTCTTCTTCCTGGCAGCCCCCCAAGTCCACGCGCAGACGGTGAGCTGCACCGGCATCCCCGCCTGGAACGCGCAGACGATCTACAACCCGGGCGACAAGGTGGTGTACCAGAGCAAGCTGTACGAGGCCCTGGTCGCCATCTGGACGGCGGACCCTGTCTGGGGCACCGCCAGCGGCTGGTACCGGCTGCTGGGCACCTGCGGCACGGGCGGTGGCGGCGCTCCCACCGTCAGCCTCACCAGCCCTGGCAATGGCGCCACCTTCCAGGCTCCCGCGGACATCTCCCTGTCCGCCAATGCCTCGGACACCGGCGGCAGCATCACCAAGGTGGACTTCTTCGCCAACGGCAGCTTCGTGGGCACCGACAGCTCCAGCCCCTACCAGATTGCCTGGACGGGAGTGGCGGCCGGCGCCTACGCGCTGACCGCCGTGGCCACGGACAACTCGGGACTGTCCACCACCTCGTCAGCCATCAACATCACCGTCAACGGCGGCACGGGTGGCGGGGGCAACCTGCCCAAGCGACTGCTCGTGGGCTACTGGCACAACTTCGTCAACGGCGCCGGCTTCATGAAGCTGCGGGACGTCTCCAATGACTGGGACGTCATCAACGTCTCGTTCGCCGAGCCGGTGGCGGGCTCCACCTCGCGCATGGCGTTCGTGCCCGACTCGAACACCTCCGCCCAGGAGCTCAAGTCCGACATCCAGCTCCTGAAGAACCGAGGCAAGAAGGTGCTGATCTCCATCGGCGGCGCCAATGGCCACGTCCAGATGCGCACCGAGACGGAGCGTCAGGAGTTCGTCAGCACGATGAAGCAGATCATCAGCGAGTACGGCTTCCACGGCATGGACATCGACTTCGAGGGCAGCTCGATCTCGCTCAACAGCGGGGATGCGGACTTCAAGAACCCCACCACGCCGCTGGTCAAGCACCTCATCTCCGCCATCCGGGAGATCCGCAACCACTTCGGCCCCACCTTCATCCTCTCCATGGCGCCCGAGGTCTACTACGTCCAGGTGGGCTATCAGGTCTACGGCCCGACCGCGGGCGCGTACCTGCCCGTCATCTACGGCGTGCGGGACATCCTCACCTATATCCACCCGCAGCACTACAACACCGGCTCGGTGCTGGGGCTGGACAACGTGGCGTACAACGCCGGCACGGCGGACTTCCACGTGGCCATGGCGGAGATGCTGCTGCGCGGGTTCCCCGTCGGCGGCAACGCCAACAACGTCTTCCCCGCGCTGCGCCCGGATCAGGTGGCCATCGGGCTGCCCGCGACACCGCAGGCGGCCGGCAGCGGCTTCACCTCGGCGGCGGACGTGCAGAAGGCCGTGGGCTATCTCACCAAGGGCACGTCCTTTGGCGGCAGGTACCAGCTGCGCAATCCCGCGGGCTACTCCGACTTCCGCGGGGTGATGACCTGGTCCGTCAACTGGGACAAGTACGGCGGCTTCTCCTTCTCCCTGCCGCACCGCCAGTACCTGAACACGCTGCCGTGAGGTACGGCGGCGCGCTCAGAGCATGAACCGAGCCTCTCGGCCCACCTCTCGGGACAGGATCTCCCGGAGGTGGGCCCTTCCCATGCGCAGCCGGCTGCGGACGGTCTCGAAGGGGACCTCGAGGGCCTCTGCCATCTCCGGCACGCTCATGCCCATCACATGATGGAGCAGCAGGGCGCGCCGCTGCTCGTCCGAGAGCTGCTCCAGCAGCTTCTCCAGCTGGCGGCGGAAGAGACAGTCTTCCGGGGAGGCACCCTCCGCCGGCTCCTCCGCCAGTTCCTCCGTCGTCTCGGCGTCCACCTGACAACGCTCGGCACGGGCCCGCTTCAATGCGGCGAACATCACCCGCACCACCACGCGCTCCGCCCAGGACATGAACGCGCCCTCCCCGCGATAGGTGGGCAGCCCTCGAAGGATCGCCACCAGCGCCTCCTGGGTGATGTCATCCACCTCGGACTCACCCTGGACCGAATAGCGGACCAGCGTGCGCACCCTCGGCAGGAGCTCCGCCAGCAGCGACTCGGTCGCGTCGCGCTGTCCTTCCATGGCGGCACGAATGCGCGGCTCTTCGGTGGGAACGGGCATCGAACGACAGGGGGCGTTGGCTCGGATCATCATGGGCAATGAGAGGGATGGAGGGAGGGGCAAACCCCGGGAGCGGCGCTTCACCGCTCCCGAGGCACTTCGCTCACGACGGCGGGAACACCGGCTCAGGTCAGTTCAGCTCGACGAGCCGGCTGCTGCGCCCATCGCTCGCGCGGGCCCGGAGCAGGACCTTGCCCGCGACGCCCACGGGCGCGGCATACGCCGCCCAGGTCTTTCCACCGTCGATCGAGTACTCGATGCCCAGGCCGGGGAAGCGCACGTTGGCGTGCAGCTTTCCGTCCAGCACCTTCGCGCCCGGCAGCGGGATGCGGTAGTTCACCCCCACGCTGTCCGGCAGCTCGTTGCGCAGGTCCACGGGGCGGTAGGCCCCCAGCCTCGGCAGGACGGAGTGCCCCAGGCTGGTGGTGAACCGCGCCCAGAGCGCGGGCATCTCGCCCACCGGCGGCAACTCCGGGTTCCAGGCACGCTCGGCCACTCCCAACACCTTCGGGAAGGCGAGGTACTCGAGGATCTCCGGCGACTTCACGTTCTCGCCCCAGAGCAGCCCGTGCATGCCGAGGATGTTCCGCTTGCCCTCGGCCGTGAGGCGCTCCTTGCCGTCCCAGGCGGACGGGGCCAGCGCATTGCCCATGCGGTCCTGGGTCGCGTTGGCGAAGATGTCGAACGGCCGGTACTCGAAGGTCTTCTTCTCGTCGACGAAGTTGGCCCAGTAATAGCCCGGCTCGTCCGGATCCTTGTTGTAGGCGAGATCCATGTAGAGGTTTGTCGCGTGCGACAGAACCACCCGGTAGCCCTGGTTCGCGTACTTGTAGGCGTCGTCCTCCCGACCCCAACCCCAGACATTGCTCCACGGCATGGGGATGAACCCGTCGAGCTGCAGGCCGTTGTGGATGATGTCGTCCCAGCCCGTCATCTCCGCGCCCGTCGCGGTGATGATCTGGCTCCACCGGGTGAAGAAGCGGTTGAAGAGCTGGGCGTCGTTCATGTCCTTCGTCGCGGGGGCCGCCTTGCACAGCGGAGAGCCCTGCCACCACACGTTCGAGGACAGGCTGGGGAGCTCGTCACCGCCGCCATGGATGGCCACGAGCCGGGCGCCCGGCACCGCGTCGTAGCGGGCCTTCAGCTCGGTCACCACCTTGCCGAGGAAGGCGTACGTGCTCTCCAGGCAGGGGTTCATGAAGTTGTCCGTGTAGCCCTGCACGCTCACGTGCGCGGACGTGTCGTCCGGATCCACCAGGCGGTACTCGGAGGCCTTCGCGGCATCCGTGTCCTTGAGCTTGCGGTAGCGGTACTCCATGGCCTTCACGGCCGCCCGCGCGTGGCCCGGCACGTCGATCTCCGGAATCACGTCGATGTGCCGCTCCGTCGCGTAGGCGAGGATCTCCTCGAAGTCCTGGGTCGTGTAGTAGCCGTTGCCCTTCCCAACGAAGTTGAGCGTGGCCGTCTCGAAGCCCTGGTAGGACGGCATGACGTCCGCGTTGGCCTTGGCGGGAGAGATGGGCTTGCGCGCGATGCGGTCGCCCTCCCCCAGGTCGTTGCTGGAGCCCATGCCCGCGTGGAGCATCTCGGCCTCGGACAGGTCGAACCCGCGCCGCGCGCCGTAGCTCGTGAGCTCCGGGATGCCGGGGGTCTCGATGCGCCAGCCCTCGTCATCCGTCAGGTGGAAGTGGAACTTGTTGATCTTCAGGTGCGCCAGCACGTCGAGCAGCTTCTTGACCGTCTCCTTGGACTGGAAGTGACGCGCCACATCCAGCGCCATGCCGCGATAGACGAAGCCAGGAGCGTCGGCGATGGACACCTCGGGCAGGGCGAGCGCCGCGGGGCGAGCGCTGGGGTTCACCGCGGCCTGGTAGGCCTCCACGGGCACGAGCTGGCGCAGGGTCTGGATGCCGTAGAACACGCCCGCCGCGTCCGCGCCCCGGATCGTCACCTTGCCGTTCTTCGCCTCGAGGACATAGCCCTCCGCGTCACGCTGCCCGTTGCCGTCGATGTCGAGCGCCGCGTCGACACTCAGCTCGATGGTCCCCGAGGCCGCGCCCGCCTGCGTCACGATGGGCGCGGAGAGCACATCCGCCAGCGCCGCCTTCAGGTAGGCCGCCTCCCCTTGCAGCTCCGCCGGGTGGCTGATGGCCACCTGGGTCTGGAGCGTCACCGTGCCCGCGCCCGCCTCCACCCGGCGCGGGACCGGGAGCAGCCGCGCCTGGAGGTCCAGCGCCACGGGGGCCGGGTTCTCGTCGAAGCGCAGCCCAGGGGTCTGCACGGGCGCCACGTCCCCCTCGAAGCGCGTGGTCTGCTTCGGGTCGGACGCCTCGAGCTTGACCGTCGCCGGCACCGCATAGGCGATGTCGTCCTTGAACAGCCCGCCTTCGAACACGATGTGGAAGCCGGCGGGCGCATCCGCCTTCAGGATCGCCCAGTCCTGGGCCAGCACGGAGAAGGTGCGCTTCTGCCCGGGTGCGAGCGGCGTGAAGTTCGGCAGGGGCTCGAGGACCAGGTAGTCACCGCTGCCCGCCTTGTCCGCCTTGGAGATCTTGATGCCCTGCGCGGCGAGCGCCTGGATCCCGGTCGCGTCGCCCTCGTCCTCGTTCAGGATGCGCCGCACGAAGCTGAAGTAGAGCTTCCAGCCGCTGCTCCCCAGCTCGCCGGGGCCCTGGTTGTCGAGCACGAACTCGGAGCGGAAGAACTTCCAGCTCCCCACCGAGTTATCCACCGGCTGCCATTGGACGGAGAGCTTCACAGGAAGCTCGAGGGGCTGCTCCTCGCCTGGCGGCTCCGGTGGCTTCGCGAGCTGATCGTCGGAGCATCCCGAAGCCAGGACCGCGGCAACCGAGAGCGACAGGAATACGCGCTTCTTCATTCTCGACCCTCCCAACGTGGGACCACAGATGGCTGCTGCGACACGCGAAGGCAGGGCTCCGCCCGCTACCGCGCGCGTCGAAAGCGCTTTCATAAAAGGGCGGGAGAAAAGCCCCTTCTCCCGGAGCTGCTGTTCGAACGGAGCTAGGCCATGAGGGAGCGGAGCGAGTCCGCGACCCGCTCGGCGGTCGGGCCGATGATGACCTGCACGGAGCCCTTGGCGGGTCGCACCACGCCACGGGTGCCGAGCCCCTTCAGCGCGGCTTCGTCCACACGCTGATCATCGGCCACGCTGAGGCGCAGGCGCGAGACGCAAGTGCCCACCTCTCGCACGTTGGAGGGCCCACCGAGGGCCTTGAGCATGGCGCGCGCCAGCACGAGCTCCTCGGAGGCAGGCGACGTGGGTGCGCTGCGCAGGGACTCCTGGACCTCGCTGGCGATCTGATCAGCGAGCGGACCGATGATGACCTGCACGCTGCCCGGTGCCGGACGGAGCACTCCGCGTGCGCCGAGCGCCTTGAGTGCCTGCTCGTCCACGCGGGCATTGTCCGCCACCGAGAGGCGCAGCCGGGTGGTGCAGGCATCGACGACCTGAAGATTCGAGGCCCCGCCCAGCGCCTTCAGATAGGCCGCGCCCCGCGCCAGGGCGGGGATGGGAGCGGGAGCGCCCTCCCCCGAAGTGGCCGCGTCAGAGGCGGGAGCGGTGGAGGCCTCGTCCTCGCGACCGAGCGTCTTCAGGTTGAACTTGGAGATGAAGAAGCGGAACAGCCCATAGTAGACGACGGAGTAGACCGCGCCGATGGGCAGCAACAGGATGGGGTTGGTCGACTTGCCGTAGTTCAGCACGTAGTCGAAGAGCCCCGCCGAGAAGCCGAAGCCGAGCTTCACGTTCAGCACGTCCATGATGACGAGCGACAGGCCGGTCAGCACCGCGTGCAGCACGTAGAGCAGCGGCGCGAGGAACATGAAGGCGAACTCGACGGGCTCGGTGACGCCGGTGAGCGCGGACGTCAGCGCCATGGACAGCAGCAACCCACCGACCTTCTTGCGGTTGTGCTTGGGGGCGGCCTGGTACATGGCGAGGCAGGCCGCCGGCAGGCCGAACATCATCACCGGGAAGTAGCCCGCCATCATGGCGCCCGCCGTCGGGTCTCCCGCGAAGAAGCGCTTCAAGTCCCCCGTCACGCCGTTGAAGTCGCCCAGGATGAACCAGGCGATGTTGTTGATGATGTGGTGCAGGCCCGTGACGATCAGCAGGCGGTTGAGCACGCCGTACACGAACAGGCCCAGCCTTCCGGCGCCGACCACGGAGCGGCTGAGGGTGTCAAGGGCCGCCTCGACGACCGGCCAGCCGAACCCGAACATCAGCGCGAGGCCCAGGCAGGCAAAGCCAGTGATGATCGGAATAAAGCGGCGGCCTCCGAAGAAAGCCAGGTACTCCGGCAGCTTGATGTCCTTGTATCGGTTGTACAGCACGCCCGCGAGCAGACCGGACAGGATGCCTGCCGGCATGCTGATCTTCGCCGTGAGGCGTGTCTTGAAGGCGGAGACCGCCAGGTCCCTGGCGGGGCCCACGAGATCCTTGAGGACCTCGGGCGGCACGTTGACGAGCGCCTCGGTGCCCTTGATGGTGATGAGGAAGCCGATGGCCCCCGCCAGCCCCGCCGCGCCGTGATTCTCCCGCGCGAAGCCCACCGCCACGCCCACCGCGAACAGCAGGCCGAGGTTGGAGAAGATGGCGTCACCCGCGGCCGCCACGAAGGCGATGCCCAGCAGGTCCGGCTGCCCGAGCCGGAGCAGCAGGCCGGCGACGGGCAAGACGGCGATGGGCAGCATCAGCGCGCGCCCGAGTTGCTGCAATCCTGCGAACCTGGTGCTCACCATGTCCGTGTGTCTCCGTTGAAGGGGGCAAGCCTCACAGGCCCGGCCAGGTGCTCTTCACCAGAGCACGTACGTCGTCGCCGCTTTCGAGTTCCAACGCCTTGCGCGCCACGTCCTCGCACTGCGCGGAGGTGAGCGTCCGGATGAAGGCCTTGAGGTCCGGCACCACGGCCGGGGTCGCCGACAGCTCCGTGACGCCCAGGCCGATGAGCAGCGGCGCCGCCAGCGCCTCCGAGGCGATGCCACCGCACACCGCCACCGGGCGCCCGTGCTTGCGCGCTCCCGCCACCGTCTGGGCCACCAGCCGCAGGACGCCCGGGTGCAGGCTGTCGAGCCGCGCCGCCACGTACGGGTTGCCGCGATCCATGGCGAGCGCGTACTGGGTGAGATCGTTGGTGCCGATGGAGAGGAAGTCGCACTCGGCGGCCAGCCTGTCCGCCTGGACGGCGGCGACCGGCACTTCGATCATCGCGCCCAGCTCGATGGTGCGGGTGATGCCCAGCGCCTGGCGCTCCGCCTCGATCATGGCGCGCACCATGCGCAGCTCGGACACGCTGGCGATCATCGGGACGAGGATGCGGCAGACGCCCGCGGGCTTGACTCGCAGGATGGCGCGCAACTGCGTGCGCAGGACTTCGGGGTGCTGCAGCGCGATTCGCACGCCGCGCAGGCCCAGGACCGGGTTCTCCTCGCGCGGCAGTGGCAGGTAGGCCAGCGGCTTGTCGCCGCCCACGTCGATCGTCCGGATGACCACCGGCCGGCCCCGCAGGGTGTCGGCGATCTCCTGGTACTGCGCGAGCTGCTCGGCCTCGCTGGGCGCGGTCGAGCGCTCCAGGAACAGGAACTCGGTGCGCAGCAGGCCACAGCCCTCGGCGCCCTTCGCCATGGCCGAGGCCGCGTCTCCGGGGCGGCCCAGGTTGGCGAAGACCTCGATGCGGACGTTGTCCGCCGTGCGGCACTCCTCGTGCGCCGTGGCCAGGTTGGCTTCCTGGCGCGCCGCGGCGGCGCGGCGGGTGGCGTCACGCACCTCGGCGGGAGGGAAGACGTGAACCTCTCCGCGATTGCCGTCCACGATCAGCGGCGCGCCGTGGGGCACTCGGAGCGCCGCGTCGCCCATGGCCACCACCGCCGGGATGCCCATGCCCGAGGCCAGGATGGCGACATGAGAGGTGGGGCCACCCCGCGCCATGCAGAGGCCGGCCAGGCGCCCAGCGGGAATCGCCGCCAGCTCGGAGGGCAGCAGCTCGTCGGCGACCAGGATGGCGTCCGGCGGCAGCTCGGCCGGCACGCGCGAGCCGCCTCGGCCCGTCAGCTGGGAGATGACGCGACGCTCGATGTCGCGCAGATCTCCGATGCGCTCCGCCAGGAGGGGATCATTGAGCTCGTGCAGCACCTGGGCGTGCCGCGCCACGGCCTTCCGCCACGCCCACGCCGCGCCGCGCCCAGCGGCAATCTCGCGATGCGCCGCCTCGGTGAGCTCCGGGTCCTCGAGCAGGGCTAGGTGCGCGCGGAAGATCTCCGTCTTCGCCGCCTCCCCTGCTCCCTCCCGGGAGACCAGGGCCTCGATATCCCGGCCCACGCTGGCGAGGGCGTCGGCGAGGCGCTGGGTCTCGGCCTGGATGCCCTGGCCGTCCATGGGCAGCTCCGCCGACTCTTCGAGCACCCGGACGGCATTCCCTACCCCCACTCCCGGGGCCGCGATGGTGCCCTTGAGGAGGACTTCCTGGTCCGGGGTGAAGTGCTGGGGAGCCGTCACCTCGGCGGGGACCTCGGGCTGCTCGGCGATCGGTTGGACGGGGTCTCCGAGCCCGCTGATGACCAGCTCCATCAACTCCTGGGCCACCCGCTCGGCCTGCTCGCCCTGCACGGTGAGCGTCAGCATGTCGCCGTGACGCGCCCCGAGCCCCATGAGCGAGACGACGCTCTTGGCGTTGGCGCTGCGGCCCTTGTTGACGATGCTCACGGAGCCCGCGTGGAGCTTGGCGTGCCGGGCCAGGGCCGCGGCGGGACGGGCGTGGAGCCCGTGGGGAATCAGCAGACGGACGCGCCGCTCCGCCTTCTCGTCTCCCGCTGTTTCCTGGACCGCCGACGAAGACTCGCCCGCGACCGCCAGCAACAGCTCCCCGACGGCGACCTCGCGGTCCTGCACCCGGTTGGTGACCGTGTGGGCCTCGCCGTTGACCACCACCATGGCGGTCAGGAGGCTGCGCGCCTTTCGGGCCAACAGGTCCATGTCGAAGCTGATCAACGGATCGCCGGCACGGACGCGCTGTCCCTCTTGAACTCGAACCGTGAAGCCCTCGCCCCGCAGGCTCACCGTGTCGATGCCAATGTGGAGGAGGATCTCCGCCCCCGTCACCGCCCGAAGCGTGCAGGCATGGCGGGCCCCATGCACCGAGACGACGACGCCATCACAGGGCGCCCGAAGCTCGGCCGACGTCGGGTCGACCGCGATGCCATCGCCGACCATCCGCTGGGCGAACGCGGGGTCGGGGACTTCTTCCAGCCGCGTCGCCCAACCGGCGACGGGCGAGCCAAGCGTTAGCGTGGACATGGGCCGCGTCCCCCTTTGTTCGTTACGCTCGAAAGAGCGACGCGCAGGTTTCCCCTGGCGCGCTTCAGGGCGGCGTCGGCCTCCGCCTCGGAGGCACCCGCCAGCCCGAGCACCGCGCGCTGGATATCGCCGTGCCGCTCGAAGGCCTTGGCGGCGACCTCCTCGCCGACCCCCGCGATGCGCGAGACCATTGACACACAGCGCTGACGCAGCTTCGCGTTCTCCGGCCGCACGTTGCACATCAGGTTGTCGAAGACGTACCCGAGCTGGACCATGACGGTCGTCGAGAACAGGTTGAGCACCACCTTCTGCGCCGTCCCCGCGCCGAGCCGCGTGGAGCCCGCGATGACCTCCGCCCCCGTCTGGACGACCACGGCGTGCTCCGCGGCCCGGACCAGCGGAGAGTCCGCGAGGCTGGAGATGGCCACCGTCAAGGCGCCATGGCGCCGCGCCTCATCGACGATTCCCACCGTGAAGGCGCTATGCCCGCCGGCGGAGACCCCCAACACCACATCCGAAGGACCCGGCCGGACGTCTCGAACCCGGGAGCGGCCCGCGCCCTCGTCGTCCTCGGCCCCACCATCGAGCCCGCGTGCCAGATCGAGCCCTCCCGCCAGCAGGATGCTGAGACGCGCCGAGGGCCAACCAAAGGTGGGCCCCAGCTCACTGGCGTCCAGCGCCGCGAGCATTCCGGAGGACCCCGCGCCGGCGTAGACCAGTCGCCCGTTGCCCGAGGACAGCCGCTCGACCGCCGCGTCCACGCCCCGCTCCAGCATCGGCAACGCCGGCAGGCACGCAGCCGTCGCGCGGGATTGGCTGCTCCACAGCGTCTCGAGGACCTCTCCGGTGCCCCAGGTATCCAGCCCCTGGAATCGTCGAGCAGCTCCTTCCGTGTCTCTGGCCATGAGCCCTCCCTTCACGGCAGACTGGTATTAGAGTGGACTGGTACTAGATACCAGTTTGACTAGCGCTTTCAAAGCGGTTTTTGGCGATTTTCTGAAATCCCCGTCAGCCCGGGCGTGAGGAGTCTTCAAAAAGCCGAATCAATCTGGTCACTTAACGCGTCACGCCATTGTGACCTGGGGCCTGGGTGGTTCAGCCGGTGGTGTTAGAGTGGTATTCTGGTTTTGAAATGGTATTATATTGGTCGCGAGTCGCACGGAGGACCCAGACCCCATGTCGAACCACCTGAGCGCAGCCGATTCCTTCGACAAGGCCGCGCTTTCGAGCGACTTGCCGCTCCCGCTCTATCTCCAACTGGCGCGGTACCTGCGGGGGCTGATCGCCAGCGGCAAGTTCGGCCATCAGGACGCGCTGCCCAGCGAGCGGGAGCTGGCCGAGCGCCTGGGCGTCTCTCGGGTCACGGTACGCAAGGCGCTGCGAGAGCTGTTGGACGAGGGGCTGCTGCAACAGCGCCAGGGCGCTGGCACCTTCGTGAATCGGGGCCCCTACGTCGAGCAGCGCCTGTCCACCTTGACCAGCTTCTCCGATGACATGAGCTCGCGCGGGCTCTCCGCGGGCTCGCTGTGGCTGCACCGCCAGGTGACGATCGCCTCTCCCGAGGAGACCCTGGCCCTGGGGCTCAGCCCGGGCGCCACGGTCAGCCGCATGCAGCGCCTGCGCACGGCGAACGACACGCCCATGGCGCTGGAGCTCGCGGTGGTCCCTACCCGCTTCGTGCCCGATCCCTCCGAGGTGAAGGGCTCGCTGTATGACGTGCTGCGACGCCGGGGCTGCACGCCGTTCCGCGCCCTCCAGCGTCTGACCGCCATCAAGTTGCAGGCCGAGCAGGCCGAGCAGCTGGGGGTGCCGGAAGGGGCCCCGGCCCTCTACATCGAGCGCCGCACCATGCTCGAGGATGGCACCCCGGTGGAGTTCGTCCGCTCGCACTACCGAGGGGATGCCTACGACTTCGTCGTGGAGCTGAACCTGGCCGGAGGCAGCCGCGTCCAGGAGGTGGGCTCGTGAACACCGACACCCAGGCCGTGCCCGCCATGGCGCGCGAGGCCACGCAGGCCGCGGAGGCCGCTCGGCGGCAGATCCGAGACTACGGGGCCGCTTTCGCCGAGCTCGGAGAGCGCCTGCGCCGCCGGCCGCCGCGCTTCATCGTCACCTGCGCGCGGGGCAGCTCCGACCATGCGGCCAGCTATGGCAAGTACCTGCTCGAGACCACGCTGGGGCGCGCCGTGGCCTCCATGGGGCCGAGCGTGGCGTCGGTCTACAACACCCAGGACATCGACCTGAGGGACGCGCTCTTCATCGCCGTCTCCCAGTCCGGCCGCAGCCCGGATCTCCTGCGGCTGACGGAGAGGGCCCACGCTGGGGGCGCCCTGGTCGTCGGCTTCATCAACAACGTGCAGTCTCCCCTCTTCGAGCTGTGCGACATCGGCCTGCCGCTCTGCGCGGGGCCCGAGGAGAGCGTCGCCGCCACGAAGTCCTATCTCACCTCGGGGCTGGCGTTCCTCCAGCTCGTGGCGCACTGGTCTCAGGCGGGAGCACTCCGCGAGGCCGTCTCGGCGTTGCCCGAGTCGCTGGAGGCGGCGCGCGCGCTCGACTGGTGGCCGGCGCTCGAGCCGCTCGTCGATGCGCGCAGCCTGTTCGTCATCGGGCGCGGCATCGGGCTCGGCGCGGCCCTGGAGATGGCGCTGAAGTTCAAGGAGACCAGCCGGCTTCACGCCGAGGCCTTCAGCACCGCGGAGGTGCTCCACGGCCCGCTCGCCCTGGTCGGTCCGGGCTTCCCCATCCTGGCCCTGGCCCAGGAGGACAGCTCGGCCGAGAGCACGCGCCACGTCGTCCATCGGCTCGTGCAGTTGGGGGCGGACGTCCACTCGGTGCTCCCCGTGCCGGGCAGCAAGCCGCTGCCCACGGTGCCGGGCGTGCCGCACGCGATCGCGCCGCTGTGTCAGGTCCAGAGCTTCTACATGGCGGTGCATCGGCTGGCGGTGGCGCGCAAGCTCAACCCCGACATGCCCGCGCACCTGCGAAAGGTGACGGAGACAGTGTGATGACACGGGTCTTGACGGGGGCGCGCCTCTTCGACGGCGACCGATTGCTCGACGGCTACGGCGTCGTGGTGGACGGTGAGCGCATCACCGCCGTGCTGCCCACGAAGGACGCTCCGGCCCAGGCACAGGTCGTTCGACTGCCCGAGGGCGCGCTGCTGGCCCCAGGCTTCCTCGACGTTCAAGCCAACGGCGCGGGCGGGGTCCTGTTCAACGACACCCCCACCCCCGAAGCGGCGCTCGCCGTGGCGGCGGCGCTGCGGCGCACGGGGACGACTGGCCTGTTGCCCACCTTCATCACCGATGAGCAGACCCGGATGCGCCAGGCCTGCGAGGCCGCGCTGGAGGCGATGGCTCGGCCCGCCAGCGGTGTGCTCGGCATCCACCTGGAAGGCCCGTTCATCAGCGGTGAGCGGCCCGGCGTTCATGATCCGCGCTTCATCCGCGCGCCGGATGCCCGGGACCTCGAGTATCTGACGGCGCTGCCCAAGCGCCTGGCCAGCAAGGCGGGCCGCCTGTTGATGACCGTGGCGCCGGAGGGGGTCGAGGATGGCTTGCTCCGGCGACTCGCCTCGGCGGGGGTGATCCTCTCGGCGGGCCACACGGCGGCGACCTATGAGCGGACGAGCGAGGCCCTCGCGGCCGGCGTTCGGGGCTTCACCCACCTGTTCAACGCCATGCCGCCGGTGCTCAACCGCCAGCCGGGGCCCATCCTGGCCGCCCTCGACAACGACGAGGCGTGGTGCAGCATCATCGCCGATGGCTTCCACGTCCATCCGGCCGCGCTGCGCCTGCTCCTGAAGGTCAAGCCTCGGGGCAAGGTCATCCTGATCACCGACGCCATGCCGCCGGTCGGCGTCGAGGCCACCTCGTTCACGCTCTATGGCCGCACCATTCTGCGCGACGGCGGCCGACTGGTGACCGAGAACGGGACGCTGGCCGGCGCCGACATCGACATGGCGGCGTCGGTGCGCAACTGCATCCGCCTGCTGGGGCTCTCCCTGGAGGAGAGCCTGCGCATGGCGTCGCTCTACCCCGCGTCCTACCTCGGTCTGGACGGCCAGCTGGGCCGGCTGGCACCGGGCTATCGCGCCGACCTCACGCTGCTCGGGCCGGAGCTCACGGTCCTCGCCACCTGGGTGTCCGGCCAGGAGCAGTGGTACTGAAACGCCGCGCAAGAGAGAGGCGCGCGGGCCCAGGCTCCGCTAGCTTGCGCCTCCGTGAGCGACGAATCCACGATTCCAGCATTCCGTTCCGTGCCCCGCACGGGCGTCATCTACGTCACCACCGAAGCGGGCCGCCGGGGCTACCGGCCGGGAGACCCGGAGTGGTGCAACCTGGGCCAGGGACAGCCGGAGACGGGTGACCTGCCCGGCGCTCCGCCGCGGGTGGGCAAGGTCCCCGTCGACGTGGCGGACCTGGAGTACGCCCCCGTCGCGGGACTCTGGGAGGCGCGCGAGGCCATCGCCGGCCTCTACAACCGCCTCTACCGGCGCGGCATGCCCAGCCAGTACAGCGCCGAGAACGTGAGCCTGTCGGGCGGCGGGCGCACCTCCCTCACCCGCGCGGCGGCGAGCCTGGGCGCGGTGAACCTGGGCCACTTCCTCCCGGACTACACCGCCTATGAGGAGCTGCTGGACGTCTTCAAGGCGTTCACCTCCATCCCCATCCTCCTGGAGGGCGAGCGCGGCTACGCCTTCACCCACGAGGACCTGCGGCGCGAGGTGCAGGGGCGTGGCCTGTCCGCCCTGCTCTTCTCCAACCCGTGCAACCCCACCGGCAAGCTGGTGCAGGGAGACGAGCTGGCGCGCTGGGTGGGGGTGGCCCGCGAGCAGGAGTGCGTGCTCCTCATCGACGAGTTCTACTCGCACTACATCTGGACGGGGCGCCCCGGGCACCTCCCCGTGGAGAGCGCCACGCGCTACGTGGAGGACGTGAACAAGGACCCGGTGGTCGTCTTCGACGGCCTGACGAAGAACTGGCGCTACCCGGGCTGGCGGATGACGTGGACGGTGGGGCCGCGCCAGGTCATCGAGGCGGTCTCCAGCGCCGGCAGCTTCCTGGATGGTGGCGGTAGCCGCCCCCTGCAGCGTGCCGCGCTGCCGCTCCTGGAGGAGCAGCACGTGGTGGAGGAGACGCAGGCCATCCACACCGCCTTCCGCGAGAAGCGGGCGAAGTTCCACTCGCGGCTGGAGCGGCTCGGCATCCGCACGGACCGGCCGCCGGATGGGACGTTCTATGTCTGGGGCAACCTGGCCGGGCTGCCGCCGCCGCTCAATGACGGCATGGGCTTCTTCCGGGCCGCGCTGGAGCAGAAGATCATCTGCGTGCCGGGTGAGTTCTTCGACGTGAACCCGGGCAAGCGGCGCGCCCGCTCCTCGCGCTTCCGCACCTACGTGCGCCTGTCCTTCGGACCCTCGATGGAGGTGCTGGACAAGGCCCTCGATCGACTGGAGGCCCTGGTGCTGCACTACAGCCGCCACCCCGAGGCCCCCGCTCCCCGCTAGGCTTGCCGCTCGGGGGTGCCCCACCCCCGGGCCGCGACGGGCCACGCGCGCTCCACCTCGCCCCCGCGTACGGCCCAGAGCCGCTCATGCAGGTTCACCGAGGCGCAGACGTGGTTGGGCACCACCCGCACGCGGTCCCCCACGCGGGGCCGCCACTCGGTCTCCGTGAGGTCCAGCAGGCCATGCTCCTCGGAGAGGCCTCGCACCACCACCTCCGGCCACTCCAGCAGCACCCCGTAGCCTCCGCCCGGCGCGAACCCCTCCTCCTTCGCCAGCGCCTTGGAGCCCGCGTCGATGACGGCCTGCCCGGGCACGGCGGTGCTCACCACGGTGGCCAGCACCGAGTAGGCCCACTCGTCCCAGCCACAGGCCCCCACGCTCGCCGTGTTGCGGTCGTTGAAGATGTTGATGCCCGGGCGGATCTCCGTCAGCCCCACCACCTCGTGCGAGCGCCAGAGCGTGGGCGTGGAACCGCCACTCACGACCTCGGGCCGCAGGTCGGCGCGCGTCAGCTCTCCCACCACCTCGCCCAGCTCCGTCGAGAGCGCTTTCAACGCGGCGTCCTGGTCCCCCAGCAGGGCGCGCACATGCCCGGGGTAGAAGGTGATGCCGCGATATTCGAGCGCCTCCGAGGCCTGGATGGCCCGCGCCAGCACGAGGGCCTCTTGGGGCGTCTGCACGCCGACCCGGCGCATCCCCAGGTCCAGCTCCACCAGCACGCCCACCTTCCGCCCCGCCTCCCGCGCCGCGGCGTTCAGCCCCTGGAGCGCCTCGCGCGAGTCGAGCCCCACCGAGAGCCGGACACGCGGTGGAAGCCTCATCAGCCGGGCGAGCCGGGCGGTGCCCACGGGCGGATATGCCAGGAAGATGTCATCGGCGACCGAGGCCATCACCTCGGCTTCGTGCGGTGTCGCCACCGTGACACCCGAGGCCCCCGCCTGGAGCTGGAGCGCCGTGAGCTCCGGCACCTTGTGCGTCTTCGTATGGGGGCGCCACTTCAGGCCATATTGGTCCGCGTACGCGTGTACGCGCCGCAGGTTGGCCTCCACCCGCTCCATGTCCACGAGCGCGGCGGGCGTCTCCAAAGATTCCAGTGATGGCCTCTCCATAGATGGTCCACGATAATGCGCCTTCCGCGTGAAGATCTCCCCTTCCAAGCTCGGACTGCTCGGCACGCTCTACTTCGTGCAGGGCATGCCCTATGGATTCCAGGCCGGTGCCCTGGCCGCGTACGCGCGCTCCCATGGCATGTCCCTCAAGGCCATCGGCTTCCTGAGCGCGCTCTACCTGCCCTGGCTCCTCAAGCCCCTGTGGGCCCCCCTCGTGGAGCGCTACGGCTCGGAGCGCATCGGCGCGCGCAAGTCGTGGATCCTCCCCATGCAGGCGGGCATCGCCCTGGCCTGTCTCACCGCCTCCTTCTTCCCTGGCCGGGAGAACATCCTGCCCCTGCTGGGGCTCGTCTTCCTGATGAACCTCTTCGCCGCCACGCAGGACATCGCCGTGGATGGGCTCGCGGTGGACCTGCTCCATGGGGAGGGCCTCGGCTGGGGCAACGCGGTGCAGGTGGTGGGCTACAAGCTGGGCAGCCTCACCGGAGGCGGGCTGCTCATCTGGGCCAGCGAGTACATCGGCTGGCGGGGCATCTTCATCGCCATGGCGGTGCTCGCGGCGGCGGGGATGGCCATCACCCTGGCCGCGCATGAGCCTCCCCGCGCGGCTTCAGGGGGAGCCGTGCGGATGGAGTGGCGGGAAATCTTCGGCCGGATGAAGAGCGCCATGCTCCTGCCCGGCGCGGGCTGGATGCTGCTCTTCATCGGCACCTACAAGCTCGGCGAGTCCCTCTCGGATGCGCTCTACAAGGCCTTCCTCGTCGACTCGGGCTTCACCCTCGTCCAGGTCGGCAAGTGGTCGGGCACCTGGGGCACCGTGGCCTCCTTGAGCGGCTCCATCCTGGGAGGGCTGCTGGCCACCCGAATTCCCCTGCTGGGGGCCGTGTTCGTCACCGCCACCCTGCGGGTGTTTCCGCTGCTCGGCCGGTGGGTGCTCGCGCTCGCTGTCCCAACGCAAGAGGCCATCATCGGCGTCACCCTGGCCGAGGAGTTCTTCGGCGGCGCCCTCACCACCGCGATGTTCGCCTTCATGATGTCGCGCGTGGACCGGCGCATTGGCGCCGCCCACTACACGCTGCTCGCGGGCATCGAGCTGCTCGGAAAAATGCCCGCCGGCCCCGTCGCCGGAATCCTCGCCGACGACGCGGGCTGGAGCTACGCCCAGGTGTTCCTCCTGGGCACGGTGCTGTCGGTCGCCTTCCTCCTCCTGCTCATCCCGCTGCGGCAGCCCCGCCCGCCCGCCAGCCCGCCAGCCACGCCCTGAGTCGAGGGGATGGGCAAGAACCCACCCATGAGGTAGGGTGAGCCTCCCACTACCGGAGGCATCTGATGGCCCGTCCCTCTCGCTCTCCCGCGCTCGGCCCCGCCGTGGACCGTCGGCCATGATGCGCCGGCTCGCCCTCGCCGTGGTCCTCGCCGGGGCCCTGTTCCTCGTGTTGCTCCCCAAGCGGACCCTGGATGGCTTCCAGGAGGCCGCGCCCCCCGTCCTGGATGAGCGGGGAGACATGAACGGGGCGCCCCTCATGCTGAGCGTTCTGCCACCGAGCCCGGTGGTGGGCTTCGAGCCGCTCCCCGTCCTGGGGCGCGGAGCAGTCCCCGAGCTGCCCGACCCGGTGCCGCGAGGGCGCAAGCGCGCTCCCTGCACCCGGCGGGGCGAGGTGGAGCTCCACGGCAGTTGCTGGGTCCCCGTCGGGACGGAGAAGGCGCCCTGCGGCGCCGACTGGTACGAGCATGAGGGGCGCTGCTACGTGCCCACCATGCCCCCCGAGCGCCCTCCCGCCGAAGGTTCGCCGCGCTGATCAGCGCCGGATGCGCTTGAAGATCACGCCTCCCGTGACGAGAACCGCCGCAGCGGCAAGGCCGAATGGAAGGGCCCTCCGCAACTGGTGCTCCCACGAGTCCACCCGGTCCGCCATGAGCAGCATCATCCAGTGCCGCACCCAGTGGTCCGGGTAGCGGTAGGCCACCGTGCGCAGCACGCCGCTGAGGGCCTTGGGCGGCGCCGCCGTGCCGAACACGGGCGGCATCTGCTTACGGCCGCCGTGTTTGTGGACCACCGGCACCTCGGCCACCTGCGGCTCGATGGGCGACTGCGAACCCGGCAGCGGGTGCGGCGTCATCTCCATCGGGATTCCCGGACGATTCGCGGGGTCCGCGTCCGCGCCCCAACCTCGGATGTTCTCTGGATTCTCCATGACCGTCTCCTTGTCAGGCGCTCGCGCCGTTGGGGGTGAGCACGCACTTCACGCAGCCGTCCCGCTTCTGGGCGAACAGGTGGTAGGCGTGGGGCGCATCCTCCAGCGGGAAGCGGTGGGTGATGATGCCCTTGGTGTCGATGCGCCCGGCCCGGATGTGCTCGAGCAGGTGCGGCATGTACCGGCGCACGTTGCACTGGTTCATCCGCAGCGTGAGCCCCTTGTTCATCGCCGTGCCGATCGGCACCAGGTTCCACGGCGGGCCGTACACGCCGATGATCGACACGGTGCCCCCCTTGCGCACGGTGGAGATGCACCAGTTGAGCGCCGTGGGTGAGCCCGCCTCCATCTTCAGGCCCAGGCCCAGCAGGTTGTGCATCTTCGAGCCGTCGGCCTCCATGCCCACCGCGTCGACGCACGAGTCGGGGCCGCGCCCGCCGCACAGCTCCCGGAGGTGCATCACCACGTCATCCACCTCCTTGAAGTTCACCGTCTCCACCTTCGCGTACTGCTCGGCGAAGGCCAGCCGGTAGGGCACGTGGTCCACGCCGATGACGCGCTTGGCGCCCATCAGCCACGCCGACTGCATGGCGAACAGCCCCACCGGGCCACAGCCGAACACCACCACCGTGTCCCCCGGCCGGATCTGCGCCATCTCCGCGCCCTGGTAGCCGGTGGGCAGGATGTCGCTGAGGAAGAGCACCGACTCGTCATCCATGTCGTCCGGAATCTTCATCGGCCCCACGTCCGCGAACGGCACGCGCACGTACTGGGCCTGGCCCCCCTCGAAGCCGCCCGTGGTGTGCGAATAGCCGTACACGCCGCTGGCCACGTCGCTGGCGGGGTTGGAGCTCTCGCACAGCGCCGTCAGCCCTCGCTGGCAGTAGAAGCACGCCCCGCAGGAGATGTTGAAGGGCACCACCACGCGGTCACCCTTGCGCAGCTGCTTCACCTCGTGGCCCACCTCCTCCACCACGCCAGTGAACTCGTGTCCGAAGGTGCAGCCAATCCGGGTGTCCGCGATGAGGCCGTGCAGCAGGTGGAGGTCCGAGCCACAGATCGCCGAGCGAGTCACCTTCAGCACGACGTCCTGCCCATGCTCGATGTGAGGATCCGGCTTGTTCTCCACTTTGACCCGGTAGGGGCCCTGGTACGTCAATGCGCGCATAAGGTTTCCACTCCTTTGGCCTTAAAGGGTGAGGACCCACCGCGCACGGAGCAACGAGGCCAGGGGTCTCCCCCCCTGGGCACGAGGGCATCCAGGCAGGCAACCCCTGGTTGGGATTCCCTGTGGCGCACCTCGAGCGGCGTGCAATGGCTCAGGACTCGGGGAGATCCAACGAGCGCCAGAGGTACCAGCTCGCCACCGTGCGCCAGGGACGCCAGCGCTCGCCGTATGCCAGCACTTCGCGGGGGCGTGGTGACTCCGGCAGGCCCATCAGCCGCATGAAGCCCTTGCGAATGGCGTAGTCGTCCACCGGCAGCACATCCGGGCGGCCCAGCCGGAAGATGAGGAGCATCTCCACCGTCCACTGGCCGATGCCGCGCACGAGGGTGAAGCGCTCGATGAGCTCCTCGTCACCGAGGCGGTGTACCTCGGCCAGCGAAGGCACCGCGCCCTCCCGCGTCTTCTGCGCCAGGTCCTTCAGCGCCGCGGCCTTGGCGCCCGACAGGCCCACCTCGCGCAGGGAGGTGTCCGGCAGGGCCAGCAGCGCCTCGGGCTTGAACCGCTTCCCCTCCCCCACCCGCTCGCTCAGCCGGGCGAAGATGGAGGCCGCCGCGCGACCGTGGAGCTGTTGGTAGACGATGGACTCGGCCAGCGCCGCGAAGGGGCTGTGCAGGGGCTTGAGCTGAAGCTTCAGAGGCCCCACCCGCCGCATCAGCGCCGCCAGGGCCGGATCAGCTCGCGCCAGGGCTCTGCGGGCCGAGGGAGTGAAGGCCTCGGGGAGCAGCGGGACGGGATTCACGACGCGAGGGGCGGCAGGCATGGTCGAGCCATGCTGCCACCCCCGCGCGCGGACTGCACGTCAGTTCAGTCAGCTCATCAGATGGGGGCCGCGGTGTCCGTCTGCATGGGCACCTCGTTGCGCGGCTCGGCCTCCATCAGCTCGTCGAACTCCGCCTTCATCTGGACGCCGAGCGCCAGCAGCTGGTCCTCCGAGAGGATCTTCTTCACGTCCTTGAAGAGCTCCTTCTCCTCCTCCTCCACGTGGTGCTCGACGTTCTCCATCAGCACCTTCATCTTCGCGTCGAAGTTCTCGTCGCTGGGCTCCATGTCCAGCAGGTCCGCGATGAGGCGCTTGACGGCCAGGTGCTCCTCCACCGCCTCCAGCAGCTGGTCCTCCGTGCGGGCGGACTTCGAGGCGGGATAGAAGTACTGCTCCTCGATGGTGGCATGAGCAGAGAGCCGGTCGGCGATCTGGATGAAGAGCTCCCGGCGCTCCTCGTCGGCGCTGTCAGCGAGCTTCTCGTACCGCTTGAAGAGCTTGTTGACCTCGTCGTGCTGTTCCTTGAGCAGTTCGATGGCGTTCATCGTTCGTCTCCGTCGCTGGGTTGTGCCTCAGTTGCCTCCGGCGCCAATCGCCGGGAGGCGAGATCCTTCACCGCGGGTCCGTTGAGCACCTTGCCCGTGGGGCTGTAGCGAGCGCCATGGCAGGGGCAGTCCCATGAGCGCTCAGCGTTGTTCCAATGCACGTGGCACCCGAGGTGCGTACACACTGGGGACACGGCGTGGCAGGCGCCACCTGTCTCTCGGTACACCGCCACCTTCTGCCCATCCACCTCGAGGATCTTCCCCTCGCCCGGGGCCACCTCGGACAGCTTGCGCGCGTCGGGCCGGCTCAGCCGGTCGGCCACGAAGCGGAAGGCCACGTCCGCGTTCTCCTGGATGAAGTCCTTGGCGCCCGCCTTCACCTTCACGCGCGTGGCGTCGTAGAGCGCCGCGTACGGGTTCTGCCGCCCGAGGATCAGATCCGTGAGGATCATCCCCGCCAGCGTCCCCCACGTCATGCCCGTGCCGGAGAAGCCCGTGGCCACCCACGTGTGCCGCGAGGCGCTGTTGCGGCCGATGTACGCCAGCCCATCCGCCGGCTCGATGACCTGCCCGGACCAGCGGTGGCTGATGGGGCCCACGGGGAAGCGCCGCTGCGTGTACGCCTCCAGCGCCTGGAAGTGCTTGTCCGTGTCCTCCTCGGAGCCCACCTTGTGGTCCTCGCCACCGACGATGAGGTGGTCCACGCCGTCGATCCGCTGCGTGCGGATGTAGTGGTACGGATCCTGGCTGTCGTAATAGAGGCCCGCCTCCAGCGGGCGCTCCAGCGGCGCCGCCACCGCATAGGTGCGGTACGGGTAGAGCTTGGTGTGGAGGAAGACCCGGTTGAGCGGCGTCGTCGTCGCCTCCACCACGTCCTCGGCGATGATCGTGCCGTGGTCCGTCACCACCCGGCAGGGCACCCCATCGCGGATCTCCACCGCCCGCGTCTCCTCGAAGATGTGGCAGCCGTCGCCCACGAGCCGCTCGGCCAGCGCCAGCAGGTACTGGCGCGGATGGAACAGGGCCTGATCCTCCAGCCGCAGCGCGCCCTTCACCGGGTACGGCAGCGGCACGTCCTCCACGAACCGGGCGAGCAGCCCCACCTCCTTGGCCGCCTCGACCTCCTCGCGCAGCTCGCGCAGCTCGCTCTCCGTCTCCGCGTAGCGGAACAGGGGCACGCGCTGGAAGCCGCAGTCGATGCCCAGCTCCTCGATGATCGACGCGATCTGCTCGATGGAGGCCCGGCTGGAGGCCGCCGCCATGCGCGCCCCCTTCTCCCCGAAGTCCGACAGGAGCGTGGAATACGGCGTGTCCAGCAGCTCCGTGAGGTGGGCTGTCGTCTGCCCCGTCTGCCCCGTGAGCAGCCGGTTCATCTCCACCACCGCCACCCTCTTGCCGGCCCGCTTCAGGAGCCAGGCCGTGGTGAGCCCCGCGATTCCGCCCCCAATCACCACCACGTCGACCGTCATGTCCCCTGGCAACACTCCGAAGCTCCGGCCCGGAGCGCTCGTCGTCCAGAGAGACTTGTGGATCCGCTCATCCGTCATGGACCAAACCTAGGAATGCCCCACCCACCTGGTAAACCAGCAGGCCCAGCTCGCATGCCCGGCTGCCCTCCCTTCGCGCCCCGGGCGGTGTATGCGAGGCAACAGAGCCCCTTCCGGGGTGTTGGCAATTCGCGGACTTCGGTCGAAACCCTGGGGCTCTGGGGGAGGTCCGCGCTATGAAAGGAAGCTGCGGCCCTCTCACGCCCAGGAGTGCAGGATGCCTGTCGCCCGAAACCCTGGAAACACGAGCATCGTCGACATCCTGGACCGGGTCCTGGATCAGGGGATCCGGTTCGAGGCCTGGCCGCGATCGGCCCTGCTGACGCCTCGGCCGCCGGCGGGCGGGGTCCGCTTCACCGTCCAAGCCGTGGAGACGCACCTGGAGCACCCCACGAACTCGCCTGGAAAGACAGGAACCGGAGCGTAGCGCCTTGTCGTCCGCCGCCCCTCTGCCGCCCCCTTCCACGCCTGGAACCGAGGAGCTCCCCGAGTCGGGCTCCCTGCCCCCGGGCCACGAGCGCGCCCTGCTCCTGCGCCTGCTCGACGCGGTGGCGGACCCCATCCTCTTCACCAACCCAGAGGGTCAGCTGCTCATGGCCAACGCGCGCGCGCGCCAGCTGCTCGTGGCCGGCGCCCAGGCCTCCGAGGGCCTTCGCCGCGCGGTGGAGCTCAACCAGCGCCTCTTCCTCGCCGCGCTCGCCAGCTCCGCCACCGGCGCCGCCTCCAGCGTGCGCCGCAGGGACCTGGCCCTGGTGGAGCCCGTGGAGGGCACGGACCTGCTCTTCGAGCTGGTCATCACCCCGGCGCACGAGCCAGAGGCCCCCTCCGGCATGGTGTGCGTGCTGCGCAACGTGACGGACCTGGGCCGCGCCACCCGCGCCCTGGGCGAGAGCTACCGCCGGCTCCGGGCCTCCGAGCAGGAGGCGCGCTCGGAGCGGCTGCGCCTCGATCTGATCCTCGACTCGGTGGCCGACCCCATCATCCTCACCGACCCCACGGGCGTCACGGTGCTGATGAACGACCCCGCCGAGCGGCTCTTCGCCGTGCCGCCCGAGTCCGGCGAGGCCACGCTGCGGCGCGCGCGCACCAACGACGCGCACTTCTCCTCGTTCCTCTCCCACCTGCTGTCGCCCGGCGGCTCGCGGCGCTGGCGCGGCGAGCTGGCCCTGCTGGAGCCCGCCAGCGGCGCCTCGCTGCCCATGGAGGCGGTGGCCAGCAAGGTGCTGTCGGACACCGGGGAGACGGTCTCCATCGTCACCCTGATGCACGACAGGACCGAGGCGCGGGAGAAGGCACGGCTGCTGGAGCAGATCCGCGCGGCCTCCACCGAGCTGGAGGCCAAGGTGCATTCGGCCACCGCGGAGCTGGCCGAGCAGAACGAGAAGCTGCGGCGGCAGGCGCTGCAGCTCGAGCAGGCCAGCGCCGCCAAGTCGCAGTTCCTGGCCAACATGTCCCACGAGTTCCGCACGCCGCTCAACGCCATCCTCGGCTACACCAACATGCTGCTGCAGGGCGTCTCGGGGGAGATGACGCCGCAGCAGAAGCGCAACCTGCAGCGCATCGACTCCAACGGCCACCACCTGCTGCAGGTCATCAACGAGATCCTCGACATCACCCGCATCGAGGCGGGGCGGATGCCGCTGAACCTGTCGGACTTCGAGGTGCCGGAGCTGCTCCAGGAGGTGGTGGCGGAGCTGGATCCGATCGTCGCCCGGACCCAGTTGGAGGTGGGCACCGAGCTGTCGCCGCAGCTGCCGGCCCTGCACACCGACCGGCAGAAGGTGAAGCAGATCGTCCTCAACCTGCTGTCCAACGCGCTGAAGTTCACGCACGAGGGCTCGGTGCAGGTGATCGCCGACTATCAAGTGGCCACCTCCACGGTGAGCATCTCCGTGAAGGACAGCGGCATCGGCATCGCTCCGGAGCACCAGGAGAAGATCTTCGAGGACTTCCAACAGGTGGATAGCTCGCCCACGCGAGCCTACGGCGGCACGGGCCTGGGCCTGTCCATCTGTCGGCGCCTGGCGGCGATGATGGGCGGTCGCGTCACCGTCCAGAGCACGCTGGGAGAGGGCTCCACCTTCACGCTGCACCTACCGCGACGCACGAGGCGTACATGACGAACTCTTCAGCGGGAGGCGACAAGCCGCTCGTGCTGGTGGTCGACGACTACCAGGACGCGAGAGAGATGTATGCGGAGTACCTGGAGTTCTCCGGCTTCCGGGTGGCGGAGGCGACGAACGGCGCCGAGGCGATCGACAAGGCCTTCGAGCTGCGGCCGGACATCATCCTGATGGACCTGTCGCTGCCCATCATCGACGGGTGGGAGGCCACGCGCCGGCTCAAGGGTGACGAGCGCACGAAGGCCATCCCCGTAGTGGCGCTCACCGGACACGCGCTGAATGATCAGCCCGGCGGGGCAAAGGGCATGGGCTACGACTCCTTCGTCATCAAGCCCTGTCTGCCGGATGCGCTGGTGGAGGAGGTCAAGCGGGTGCTGGCGGCACAAAAGGCCACCGGGACGCAGTGAGGACGCCTCCGATGAGCGAGCAGCCCGAGCCAACCCCCTCGGCGCCCACGCCGGTGGCCATCCCCGAACCCCGCCCCTTCTCCGAGCCGCAGGCGGGAGTGGCCTCCGCGCGAGGGGTGTACGTCTATGGGGTGTATCGCACGCAGAAGGAGCTGAGCTTTGGCGCCATCGGCCTGGGTACGCCCCCGGCGCGGGTGGGCACGGTGTGTCACCGCGAGCTGGGCGCCGTGGTCTCCGACGGCCCCGCGGGCGTGCCGGACCCGACGCGGGACAACGTGCTGGCCCACCAGCGCGTTCAGGAGGTGGTGCTGGATGAGCACACCCTGCTGCCCATGGCCTTCGGCATCACCTTGCGCACCCGCGACGAAGTGGTGGAGCTGCTGCGCTCCGCTTATGACGCCTTCGACGGGGTGCTCCAGCGCCTGGAGGGCCATGTCGAGCTGGGCCTGAAGGTGCTCTGGGACCGAGACCGGGTGGCTCGGGACGTGGAGGCGAAAGAGCCAGAGCTGGGAAGCCACAAGGAGGAGCCCCCTGGCAGCCCCGGCCGCGTGGAGTACGAGCGGCGGATGGAAGAGGCGCTGCGGCAACGGGCGGAGCGGGACGCGCAGGCGCTCGTGGACACGCTGAGGCCCATGGCCACGGCGGCGCGCGTGGTGAGCCCCCTGGGCGAGCGGATGATCCTCAACGCCGCGTTCCTGGTGTCCCGCGAGCGGGAGGCCGCCTTCGACGCGAAGGTGCGTGCCCTGGCCGCGCGCTTCGAGCTGCTCACCTTCCAGTTCACCGGGCCGTGGGCGCCCTACCACTTCGTGGACATCCGCCTGCGGCTGGAGCACCTCACCTCACCGTGAGAGCGGCGTGAGCTTCGCGGGGATCTCCACCTGAAGGGTCTGCTCCTGCTCGCCCATGGTGAGCGGGACGCGGAAGGCACCCTCCTCCCCCATCAGCACCACCAGGGTGTACACGCCCGGGCCAATGTCCTCGAAGCGCAGACCGCCCTCTTCCCGGCGGCCCGCCCGGTACCCACCGCTCTCGGGGATGTGCGCCCCCGTGGGGAGGAAGCCCGCGCGGGCGGCCTTTCCGATGTTGACCTGGCTGGGGAGGTCTCCCACGAAGAGCAGGGCGCCGTAGGGCTTCTTCGCGCCCTGGAAGCGCACGTGGAGCGGGGACACGACCGCGGGCTCGAGGAAGTCCACTTGCGGGGAGACCTTGGGGTCCATCCACATCAGCCGGTAGTGATAGAAGCGCGGCAGGGGCGGCGTGTAGACCAAGAGCTGGACCGAGCAGAGCCCTCCCGCGAGGCCCTGGGGGATGTGGAACTCGCCTCCGGGCTGGAGCTGCATCTGCTCACTGCCGCCCGCCTCACAGTGTGCCTGCACGCTTCCCATCTGGGGTTGCCCCTTGGCGTTCAGCACCTTGCCGCTCACCCCGATGCCAGCCTCCAGCGCGACCTGGAGCTCGGTCTGCCGCTTGTCCAGGTGGGCCCGCTTGGAGAGGAAGCTCTGGTTCTCAATACTCAGGTCGAGCGGCCTGGCCGGATACTCCGTGAGCTCCGCCCAGCCGTCGGGGCCATGTCGGAATACGCGGCCCGACCCCTCCTCCTCCGTCGCTTCCACGGTGATCATGGCATGGGGCAGCGTCGCGCCATTCCGCTCGTCGGTGACGCGCACCTTCCGCAGCAGCTCAGGCTCCATCCGGAGCTTGCCCATGTCGACATCCTTCTCCGGCTCGACGGTGATGGTGCGATAGAGCCGGGCCATGCCGGGCGCGGAGAAGCACATGCGCCGCGGGCCCACCTCGCAGGCGGGGAGATCGAAGCGCCCATCGGGCGAGGAGGACGTGTACCCACCGCAGCCGGGCAGCAGATCCGCCACGGGAGAGCCGTCCTGTTTCACCACGCTCCCGAACACCCTCCCACAGCTCTTCATCCGCACGGTGATCGGCTCGTCGCCCGGTCTGACCGCTCGGTCGGACTCCGTGGTGATGAACCCATAGGCGCTCACCTCCAGCCGGTAGGGCATGTCCGGCACGCCCTTGAACTCGAAGCGCCCGAAGTCGTCGGCGGTCTCCTCGGTGCTCGGACCGTGCTCGGGCGCCTCGGGAAGACGGGCGCCCGGCTCTACCTTGAGCTTCACCCGCGCCTGCTTCACCGGAGCCCCCCTCTTGTCCACCACCACGCCGGAGAGGGTGCGCAGGGTCTTCAGCTTCAGCTCCACGCCATCGCGGTCCTTCCGGAGGGGCACGGAGAGCGACGCATCGGCGGCGACCTTGCGCCCAGGCCCCGGGGCCTCGACCGCCGCGTAGAGCGAGTAGACGGCGGGAGGCAGCTGCTCCAGCAGGAACCGTCCGTCACCGTCGGTCTTCCCCTGGCGGCCTCGGGTGCCAGGAAAGCCACAATCGATGGGGGGCCCCTCGGGCAGCGCGCTGTCGCAGATCGCCACCACGAGGGCAGCGCGCGCGGGCTTGCCATTCGGGTCGAGTACGCGACCGCTGATGCGCAGCAGCGGCTCGGCGCCCTGAGCCGCCAGTGGCAGCGCCATAAACAGCAGGGCCAGCGCGACACCGAAGGCGCGCTGGCGCCGGGACTGCTCGAGCGGCAAGGTTCGCATGGCCCGCCAGCATAGCGCGGGACGCGGGTGCCTAGCCTCCGGAGGCGGCTCCCGAGGCCACCTTCGCGGCCTCGGTGGCGAGCGTGTCCACGCCAGTGTGCAGCTTCGCCCAGCCCGGGGTGTGCTCGGTGCGCGCGAAGAAGTCACCCTTGTCGCCGCGCGCCACGATGACGTGGCCCACCACCTTGGCGCCAAGCTTGTACTCCACGCGGAACACCTCTTCCGGAGCGCCGCCGGGCGGCTCGTCGCCCCGGCCGACGAAGTCCATCGGTAGCAGCCGCCACACGCGATCGTGCCAGTTGCGCGCGAACTCATCCGGCTTGTCCGGGGCGCCCTGCGGCGCCACCGTCACCGGGGCCGGGGGCTTGCCGCTCACGACGAACGCGCGCGAGTTCTTGCCCTGGGTCACCGTGAAGGCGTCGTACTCGCCCTGCTCGAAGGCGTGCATCCGGCGATCCACGAGGCGGCTCGAGGCGCCCTCCAGGTCCGGGAGGACGGTCGGCCCCAGCAGGAACACCCGGCCATCGTCGCGGCGCAGGTAGGGGCTGCCCCAGGAGTTGCCCGAGGGCGTGGCCAGGACGAAGGCATGCTCGCGGCCATCCACCGTCAGCGTCAGCTTGCGCGGGCTGTTGGTGAGCCCCAGCTCCTCCTGCTTCTTGGCGTCCAGCTCGCCCAGGGCCCGGGTGGCCTTCAGGGGCGCGAGGCGGGCGAAGAAGTTCCGCGCCGTCTCGTTGCCGCGCAGCTCACGCGGCGGGGGCGGCGGAGGCGGCGCGGCCGGAGTGCCGGCATCCGCGCCTCCCGTGGGAGCCCCCACGCCACCATCCGCGCCGGTGCCCGGCACGCCCCCATCCCCCACGCCCCCGTCGGTCGCGGTGGGCTTGGGCGCGGGAGGCGGAGGCGGCTTCTCACCGAGCCGCACCCAGACGGTGTCCTCATCGCTCGCGTCGCGGTACAGCTCCACGGAGCGGGTCGCATCGTCGTAGCGGATGCGCTGCAGCGCCCGCTTGGAGACATCCAGCACCGTCACCTCGCCGGGCATGCCCTCGGGCTCGCGCTGCCAGACGAAGAAGGCGGCCACCAGGCCCACCACGGCGAGCCCGGCCTGCAACGTCACGCCTCGCACGTTCATCGCGCACCTCCTTCCGGCGCGACGCGCGGGCCACGCTTGCCCCGCCGCCGCGTCACGAAGAAGCCCACCCCCAGCACCACCGCCGGCGCCAGCAGCACCGTGGCGTAGAACCAGAGCACGTCCTGCTCTCGGGTGTGCTGGATGGGCACGTCCTCCTCACTGGATACCGCGCCCGCCAGCGCCTCTTCCCCGGTGAGCCAGCGCAGCGTGTCCAGCGCCAGGTAGGCATTGCCCAGGTTCGGCAGCACGCCATCGGCCAGCGCATCCGAGTCGCCCATCACCACCGCCCGCATGCCCTCCTTGCTGCCCTGGATCGGCTTGTCGATCGCCATCACCAGGGGCCAGGCGCGGCGATCCTCGCCCTCGTCCTCGGTGAAGTTCCGGTTCTTGTCCACGAACGTGGCCTCGTGCGCCCGCACCGACACGTCCAGCCCCAGGCCCTGCTGCGGGTTGCTGCGCGTCTCGAAGGCCCCCGAGCCCAGGAAGGCCACCGGCGCCTGCCCTCCCAGCGAGGCCAGCGTGGAGACGGACGGGTGCGAGGAGTACGCCGCCGTGGCCAGGTTCGCCCGGTCGCTCTGCTGCCGCGTGGCGCGGAAGTACACCTGGTCGTTGGCCAGCAGCGTGTTCACGTACCGCACGCCCAGCGGCTCCACCAGCGCGTCATAGCTGGGGCCCTCCGGCTCCAGCGCCAGCCACAGCCGCCCGCCCTTGTTCAGGTACTCCCGCAGGGCGTTGATCTCCTCCTGGAGGAACTCCTTCGTGGGGCCGATGATGGCCACCACCGCCGCGTCGCGCGGCACCTCCGAGCCCAGCCCCTCGGCCACGCCCAGCGGCTGGACCTCCACGTTCTGCGCGCGCATCAGCTCCTTGAGCTGGCCGATACCGGGGCGCGGCGTCTCTCCGGGCGCCGCCTTGCCGTCCCCGCGCTCGCCATGGCCGGTGGTGAGGTAGAGCACCCGCCGGGGCCGCGCCACCGTGAGCAGCCGCTTCTGCACCTCCTGGTCCAGCCGCTGCAACTGCCCGCGCGCCCGGTCGATCTCCAGCCCCACCGTGAGCACCTCGCGCTGCTCGCCGCGCGAGAAGACGACCACGCCGTTGGTGCTGACGCCCAGCGTGCGCGCCCGCGACGGCTCGACGGCCTGGTCCAGCCGCTCCACCTGGAGCTGCGGCGCGTCCTGGCCCAGCTCGCGGAAGTACTGCGCCACCGCCTCGCCCACCTCGTTGGCCGGAGGGAAGAAGAGCGTCACCTGCAGGGGCTCATTGAGGCCCTGGATGAGCTTGCGCGTGGACTCCCCTGGCTTCGCGGTGCGGAAGTAGGACAGGTCCCACGTCTTGTCGAGCTGGGTGGCCACGTACATGGCCGAGAAGGAGAAGATGAGGACGAAGGCCGTACCCAGGCCCGAGAAGAGCGCCCCATGGGCCCGCTCCGTCTCCAGCACCGGCGCGCGCGCCATGGCGGCGGCGGAGGCCTCCAGCAGCGCCAGCGGCAACAGCGAGAGGACGAGCAGCGCCGGGAAGAGCGCCTGGGACACCACCGCCAGCTTCGGCGAGGACTGGGACAGCGCCGTGCCCAGCAGCCGCGTGCCCAGCTCCGACTGGGCGGTGTAGAGCAGCAGCCCCACGAAGCCCACCACGTAGCAGAGCAGCGCCCAGCGCCACAGCACCTTGCGCCCACCGCTCGCCTGCGCCATGCGCGTGGCCGCCCAGCCCACCACGGCCAGCAGCAGCACGGTGCGCGCGACGACGATGGCGGTCAGCGCGGTGCCCGCGCCAGCGATGCGCTCGAGCACGAGCCCACCCACCAACACCACGGCGAACACCAGCGACAGCACGAGACTGCTTCCACGGGGGTTCATCGCCACCTCCGCGCTTCCAGCACCCGCGTGGCCGCGAAGAGCGCCACGTAGGTGAGCAGCAGGTAGTAGGCCACGTCCCGCAGGTGTACCAGGCCGGCCTGGAACGGCGGGAAGTGCTGGTTCCACAGCGACAGCGCGCTGAACACGCTGGAGAGCGGCTGCTCGGTGATGCGCGCCAGCAGCCAGCAGAGAATCAGTGCCACCAGCATGCACGCGGTGATGATGGCCGCCATGAGCTGGTTCTTCGCCAGCGCCGAGCCGAACGTGCCCACCGCCAGCGACGCGCTGCCCAGCAGCAGCAGGCCCGCGTAGCCGGCGACGATGTGCCCCACCGACACCTTGCCATGCACCATCACCAGCAACGGCATGTAGAGCGTACACAGCAGGTACACCGCCAGGAACGCCAGCCCCGCCAGGTACTTGCCCAGGACGATGTCCCGGTCCCGCACCGGCGAGGAGTACAGCAAGGGCAGCGTGCCCGCCTGCCGCTCCTCGGCCAGCAGCCGCATGGAGATGAACACCGAGGCGACGATGGTAAAGCCGCTCGAGTAGTAGAAGAAGTTGGAGAGCACCGTCGCCGAGCGCTCGGCGGCCTTGCCCAGCGCGAACGCGTTGAAGAACAACCCGTTCACCGCGAGGATCACCGCGACGATGATGTAGCCGCTGAGCGTGCGCAGATACCCCGCGATCTCACGGCGTGCGATCAGCAGCGCCTTCACGATGCCACCTCCCGGGGCGCGGCCCCGCCACTCTGCTGTGTCAGGCGCAGGAAGATGGACTCCAGCCGCTCGGTGCCGCGGTCGAGCCGCAGCAGCTCCAGCCCCGCGCCCACCAGGGCCTGCGCCACCCGGGGCCGCAGCTCCGGCGAGGCCTCCACGCGCAGCGCGAGCACCCCACCCTCCTCCCGCGCCACGCTCACCGGCCCGACGCCCGCGAGCGCCTCCAGCGCCTTCGCCCGGTCACCGCGCACCTCCACCTCGATGGAGCCTCCGCCCAGCTTCCGGGCCAGCTCCTCCTCCGTGCCCTGCTCCACCAGTTGCCCGCCGTGGATGATGAGCAGCCGGTCACACGTCTCGCTGATCTCCGGCAGGATGTGGCTGGACACCAGCACCGTGTGCATGCCCTTGAGGCCGCGGATGAGCTCGCGCATGCCTCGGATCTGCGCCGGGTCCAACCCGCTGGTGGGCTCGTCCAGGATGAGGAACGCGGGGCGGTGGACCAGCGCCTGCGCCACCCCCACGCGCTGCCGGTAGCCATGGCTCAGCGTGGAGATGAGCGCCGTGTCCACCTCGCGCAGGCCCGTCTTCTCCTCCGCCTCGGTGACGCGCGAGCGCGCCTCGGACGGCGCCACCCCGCGCAGCTGGGCGACGAACGCCAGGTACTCGCCCACCGTCATCTCGTCGTAGAGCGGCGGCGTGTCCGGCAGGAAGCCGATGCGCTTGCGCACCTCGTGCGGATCTCTCACCGCGTCGTACCCGTCGATGACGACACGCCCCGAGGTGGGCAGCAGCACACACCCGAGAATCTTCAGCGTCGTCGACTTCCCGGCCCCGTTGAGGCCCAGGAAGCCGATGACCTCGCCCTTGCCAATGGTGAAGGCGACGTCCCGTATCGCCGCGTGCTCGCCATAGTACTTGGTGAGTCCCTCGACCTGGATCATTGCGGACCCTCTGTACCGCGCGAAAAACGGCTCTTAATTCGCGCAGGAAAACGGTTTGTCAAGGCTGCTCCGGAGCCGGCCCCAGGGTGAACTGGGGCCCGGCGGTGGTGCGCCCCAGGGTGAAGCGCAGGGCCCCCTCCAGCTCCAGGTGGGTGAACGTGTAGCCGTGCCGCTCGGCGACCTCGGGGCGGACATGGACGCCCTCCAGGAGCACCTCCTGCCCCATCTGCCCGAACATGGCGCGCACCGCCACCGCGGGCAGCGGCATCACCGCCGGCCGGGAGAGCACCCGCCCCAGCGTCTTGGCGAACTCCTCCTGGCGCACCGCGTGGGGCGCCACCGCGTTCACCGGCCCGCGCAGCTCGGGGGTGAAGAGGGCGAACTGGATGAGGCCCAGCACATCCTCCATCGACACCCAGCTGAACCACTGCTGGCCGCTGCCCACCCGCCCGCCGCCGCCCAGCTTGAAGGGCGTCACCAGCTCGGCCAGCGCCCCGCCCCGGGCGTCGAGCACCACGCCGATGCGCAGGCGCACCACGCGGATGCCCGCCTCCTCCGCGGGCGCCGTGGCGGCCTCCCAGTCCCGGCACACGCTGGCCAGGAAGCCCTCGCCCGAGGGGCTCGCCTCCGTCACCACCTCGTTGCCCCGGTCCCCGTAGAAGCCGATGGCCGCGGCGCTCACCAGCACCTTGGGCTTGCGCTGCATCCGCGCCAGCGCCTCGCACAGCGTGCGCGTGCCCTGGTTGCGGCTCTTGCGGATGCGCTCCTGCGCCTCGGGCGTCCAGCGCTGGGCCACGTTCTCGCCCGCCAGGTGGACCACCGCGTCCACGCCCTCCAGCGCCGCCGTGTCCACCTCGCCCTTGTCCGGGTCCCACGCCACGTCCCCGCGCGCCGCGTTCGGCCGGCCTCGCACCATCCGCCGCACCTGGTGCCCGCCCGTGGTGAGGAAGGGCAGCAGCGACTTGCCCACCAGCCCGCTGGCCCCCGTCACCGCCACCGTCAGCGGCCCCCGCGAAGCGAAGGACGCGTGCCGCCGCAGGTCCTCGCGCGTCACCGTGTGCCGGTAGGCGAACATCCGCTCCAGCCGCTTCCGGGCGATGCCTCCGCCCACGCCCTGCCCCAGCGCCCCCATGGGCAGCTGGTACTCCAAGTCATCCTCCAGCACCGAGGCGTCGGGCGGCTCGGGCCACATCCGGTGGTTGTGGACCCAGCGCGGGAAGGGGCCCGACTCCATCGTGTCCTGGAAGAGCGAGCCCTCGATGTACTTGGTATGGCGGGCCACCAGCGTCTGGGACACGGGGCCGATGCGCACCCGCACCACCGCCCGGGCCCCCTCGCGGATGCCCTCGCCGGTGCGCTCCACCAGCTCCATGCTCTCCCAGGGAGGCGTCAGCCGCTCCAGAGCCCCCTCTCGGGCGTGCCAGGCGAACAGCTCCGTCGCCGGCACTGGCATCCGGCTCCTCGCGTTGAACATCAACGACTTGCCCATGCTCCCTCCCGGCGCAACAGTGAGGACGCGCATGCTTACCCCGGACCTTCTCGAACGCGCAGTGGAAATCCTCCGCCAGGGCGGTGTCGTCGCCCTGCCCACGGAAACCGTGTACGGCCTGGCCGCCAACGCCGAGGATGAGCTGGCCGTGCGCCGCGTCTTCGCCATCAAGGGCCGGCCGGCCACCCACCCGCTCATCGTCCACATTCCCGGCGTCGAGGCCCTGCCGGACTGGGCCCGCGACATCCCCGAGGAGGCCCGGCGCCTGGCCGCCGCCTTCTGGCCCGGGCCGCTCACCCTGGTGCTGCCACGCACCGCGCGCGCCACCGACGCCGTCACCGGGGGCCAGGACACCGTGGCCCTGCGCGTGCCCGCCCACCCCATCGCCCACGCGGTCCTCTCCGCGCTGGGCGGCGGGCTGGCCGCGCCCAGCGCCAACCGCTTCGGCCGCGTCAGCCCCACCACCGCCCCGCATGTCCGCGAGGACCTGGGAGCCGAGGTGGACCTGGTGCTGGACGGAGGCCCCTGCACCGTGGGCGTGGAGTCCACCATCGTGGACCTCAGCTCCGGCGAGCCCGCCATCCTCCGCCCCGGTGGTTTGGCCTCCGAGGAAGTCGAGCGCGTGCTCGGCCGCCCCGTGCCGATACGCACCGCGTCAACCGTGCGCGTCTCCGGCTCGCTGGCCTCGCACTACGCCCCGCGCGCCGGGGTGGTGCTGGTGGAGCCCGCCGAGGCGCTCGCCAAGGCGGAAGGCCTGCGCGCCCAGGGGCTGCGGGTGGGGGTGCTGGGCCCTTCGAGCCTCGTGCTGCCCCCGGATTTCCCCCGCTTCGAGGTGCCCGAGGACCCCGCCGGGGCCGCGCGCTACCTTTATATGCGCCTGCGCGAGGCGGACCAGGCCGGCCTGGAAATGCTCGTCGCGTGTCTGCCGCCCGCCCGGGGCCTGGGGCTGGCGGTGCGGGACCGGCTCTCCCGCGCGGCCGCTCCCCGGCCTCCGGGTGCTTGAAGCTCCGCTCGCAGTCCGATATCCCGCCCCTCGCATCCCAAGGAGCGTCCTCCCGTGAAGCGAAGCCTCATCGGTCTCCTCCTCCCCCTCTGTGCCTTCACCGCGTGCAAGGACACGCCTCCCGGGCAGATGGAACCCATCCCCCGCCCTCCCGGCTACGTGGAGCCTCCCAAGGAGGAGGCGCCCAAGCCGGCCGCGGCACCCGCCCCGGATCCCAACAAGGTGGTGCTGCGCTGGAACCTCGTGGTGGACACGCCCGTGGCCTTCCGCCTGGAGGGCACTCCGGAGTCCACCGATTCCAAGGCTCCCGCAGCCGCCGCGCTGCGCACCACCTATGCGCTGCAGCGGCCCCGCGAGGGGGACTACCAGCTGCGCTTCACCACGGAGGGCGCTGGGGCCACGCAGGACCAGGGCACCGTGAGCGAGCGCGGCTTCGTGCTGGACGGGCTGAACCCCTCGGAGCGCAACCTCGCCACGCTGTGGCTGGAGCTGCCGAGGGACCCGGTGGCCATCGGTAACACCTGGGCGCTCGGCGCGGACCTGGTGGACGTGTCGCCGCTGGGGCCGGACTTCGTCCAGAAGAAGGCGGAGCGGCGCAACAGCGTGAAGCTCACCGCCCTCATCCCCGAGGCGGACGACAAGGTGGCCACCGTCGAGTACGACCTCCACGAGCTCGTTACCGGCAGCTTCCCGCCCAGCCCGCACGCGCTCCACACGATTCCCGCGGCCCCCGCGAAGCCCGCCGACAAGAAGAAGGGCAAGAAGGAGACCGAGGAGCACGCGTCCCAGGGGCCTCGTGAAGTCACCGCCACGGTGACGATCAAGGGCCGGGGCGACTTCCTGGTGAAGGCGGGCCGCTGGCGCAGCTGGCAGGGCACGCTCACGGCGAAGCAGGAGGGCTACACGCCGAAGACGCCGAACGAGTCCCTGGTGAAGGTCCCCACGGGCACCTTCAAGCTGCAGCTCACCGCGCTGGACTCGGTGCCCGCGGAGCTGCAGCAGCCGGCGGCGAAGAAGTAGCCGCGGAAGCGGTGCCGTCCGCCTCGTGGACGAGGCGGACCACCGCGTCCACCCACGCCGGGTGAGCGTTGAGCGAGGGCACGAGGGTGAGCGCCTCGCCCCCGCTCTCCAGGAACTGCTCCCGGGCGCGGATGCCCACCTCCTCCAGCGTCTCCAGGCAGTCGGCGACGAAGGCCGGGCACATCACCGCCAGCCGCCGCACGCCCTTCTTCGCCAGCTCCGGCAGCACGAAGTCCGTGTAGGGCTTCACCCACGGGGTGCGGCCCAGGCGCGACTGGAACGAGACGGTGTAGCCCTCGGGCGCCAGGCCCAGGCGCTCGGCCAGGCCCCGCGAGGTGGCGAAGCACTGCGCGCGGTAGCAGTTGCGGTTCACGTCCGTGAGTACGTCACAGCAGCTCGCGGAGGCCAGGCAATGCCGCCCGGACGGATCGCTCTTGCGCATGTGGCGCTCGGGCAGCCCGTGGTAGCTCATGAGCACGTGGTCGGCGCGCAGCTCGGCGATGACGGGCCGCGCCACCTCGGCGAAGGCCTCCAGGAAGCCCGGGTGGTCGAAGAAGGCCGGCACCGCCCGTACGGGCGCCACGTCCCACGCCTCGGACAGCACCTCGTAGACGCGCGCCAGGCTGGAGCTGGAGGAGGAGGCGGCCGCATGGGGGTAGAGCGGGAGGACGACGAACTCGGAGACGCCGCGCGCCTTGAGCGCCTTCACCGCGTCCGGCAGGGAGGGGTTGCCGTAGCGCATGGCCAGCTCCACCTCGTACTGGCCGGCCAGGCGGGAGGCCACCTCGGCCGTCAGCGCGCGGCTGTGGACGAGCAGCGGCGAGCCCTCCTTCATCCACACCTTCCGGTAGGCCTCGGCGCTCTTGGCCGGACGGGTGGGCAGGATGATGAGGTTGAGCAGCGCCCAGCGGCCCACGGGGTGGATGTCCAACACCCGGGGGTCATTGAGGAACTCGCGCAGGTAGCGGCGCACGGGCCCCGTCTCCGGAGCGTCCGGCGTGCCCAGGTTGACCAGCAGCAGCCCCTTCTTCGGTGCGGGCATGGGCGCTCAGTGCAACGCGTGCGGCATGGTCAGGGCGAACTCGGCGATGCGGGCCTCGAACTGCTGCCCGTCCGGCCGCACCATGGCGTAGCTGCCGTGCATGGAGCCGAACGGGGTGCGCAGCATGGCCCAGCTCGTGTACTCGAAGCGCTCGCCGGGGGCCAACTTGGGCTGCTTGCCCACCACGCCCTCGCCGCGCACCTCCTCCACGCGCCCGTTGGCATCGGTGATGATCCAATGCCGGCTGCGGAGCTGCGCGGGCGCGGTGCCCACGTTGGCGATCTCCACCGTGTACTTGAAGGCGTAGTGGCCAGACTCAGGAGCGCTGCGCTCCTGCCAGTAGGCCGGCTTCACGGTGATGCGAATGCCCTCGGAGGTGGTCGTGGACATGTTCCCCACATTGGGACGGGACGTGCCCGGGTTGCAAGCAAAACGCCCGGAGGCGCTCTAGGTCTTGGCGCTCTCTCGGTCGTGCCCCGGCTCGGGGGCCTTGGGCCAGATGAGCGAGGCGACGATGCTGGCCACCAGGATGCCGGCGATGACACCGAGCGACAGCACGATGGGGACGTGGATGTCGAAGTAGGTGATGAGCATCTTCACCCCCACGAAGCCCAGGATGGCGGCCAGGCCCACCTTCAGGAAGTGGAACTTCTCCATGAGGCTGGCCACCACGAAGAACAGGGAGCGCAGGCCCAGGATGGCGCAGACGTTGGACGTATAGATGATGAAGGCGTCCTGGCTGATGCCCAGCACCGCCGGGATGGAGTCCAGCGCGAAGAGCAGGTCGGTGGCCTCCACCACCAGCAGCACCAGGAACAGCGGAGTGACCTTCATCCGCCCGTCCTCGTG
The DNA here is from genome assembly GCF_034259325.1 of Hyalangium ruber. NCBI lineage: Bacteria > Pseudomonadati > Myxococcota > Myxococcia > Myxococcales > Archangiaceae > Hyalangium > Hyalangium rubrum. The sequence continues at coordinate 354,398 of NZ_JAXIVS010000007.1, forward strand.
GATGAAGAAGCGGCTGCCATCTCCCAGGCGGGACACCGGCAGCACCCGGCGGGCGATCTTCACCACCGCCTTCTGCTCGGGGTCCACGTCCTCGTCCTTGGACACCAGCATCTTCACGGCGGTGAAGACGAGGAAGGCGCCGAACAGGTAGATGAGCCAGTGGAACTCCTTCACCAGCGCCGTGCCCGCGATGATGAGCACCGCGCGCATGATGAAGGCGCCGATGATGCCCCAGAAGAGCACCCGGTGCTGGTGCTCGGGCGCTACCCGGAAGTAGCTGAACACCATCAGGAAGACGAAGAGGTTGTCGACCGAGAGCGAGTACTCGACGACGTAGGCGGTGAGCCACTGCAGCGCGGGCTCGGGGCCCGAGAAGCGCCAGATGCCGGCGCAGAAGAGCATGCTGATGGTGACCCACACCACCGTCCAGATGCCGGCTTCCTTGGGCGACACCGTGTGCTCTTTGCGGTGGAACAAGCCCAGGTCGATGGCGAGCATCGCCAGCACGAAGACGTTGAAGCCTACCCAGAGCGCGACTTGCGTATTCACGGACGGTTCCTGACTGGCTGCGGAAACGCCCCACCCTAACCGGCATGGCCGCGCGCCGTCGACAACGGACTGATTCTTCTGCCCACCGCTGGCTATTCCGTCGCCGGCCGCCGCAGCACCACCATGGAGCGCCCCACCACCTGCACCTTGCCGCCCGCCGGCGTGTGGGTGTGCGCCGATTCCCCCGAGGCCGCCGTATCCACCACCAACTCCCAGTCGGCGCCCCACTCGATGGCCGGCAGCAGGAAGGTGATTGGCTCGTGGTGCGCGTTCATCAGCACCAGCAGCGTATCTCCGACGATGCGCTGGCCCTCGTCGTCCAGGGTGGCGATGGCATCGCCTCCCAGCAGGAAGCCCACGGAGCGCACGTGGGGCTTCTCCCAGTCATCCTTGCGCATCTCCTTGCCGTCGGGCCGGAACCACGCCAGGTCCTTCAGCTCGCTGTCCCAGATGTGGGCGCCACGGAAGAAGCGGCGCTTGGAGAGCACGGGCTGCTCGCGGCGCAGCTGGCTGATGCGCACGGTGAACTCCAGCAGCGCGCGCTGTCGGGAGTCCAGGTTCCAGTCCACCCACGAGAGCGCGTTGTCCTGGCAGTAGGCGTTGTTGTTGCCCTTCTGCGTGCGCCCCATCTCGTCGCCCGCCACCAGCATGGGCACGCCCTGGGAGACGAAGAGCGTGGCCAGGAAGTTGCGCTTCTGCTGCTCGCGCAGGGCGACGATTTTCGGGTCCTCCGTCTCGCCCTCCACCCCGCAGTTCCACGAGTGGTTGTCGTTGGCGCCGTCCCGGTTGTTCTCCTGGTTCGCCTCGTTGTGCTTGTCGTTGTAGGTGACCAGGTCGTGCAGGGTGAAGCCGTCGTGCGCGGTGATGAAGTTCACGCTCGCGGTGGGCCTGCGCCCCGAGAGCGAGAACAGGTCCGAAGAGCCGGTGAGCCGGTAGCCGATCTCCGCCGCCTGCCGGTCATCGCCCTTCCAGTAGCGGCGGATGGTGTCGCGGTACTTGCCGTTCCACTCGCTCCAGAGCACCGGGAAGTTGCCCACCTGGTAGCCGAAGTCGCCCACGTCCCACGGCTCGGCGATGAGCTTGACCCGGCTGAGCACGGGGTCCTGGTGAATCATCTGGAAGAAGGCCGCGCGCGTGTCGTAGCCCGTCCGGTCCCGGCCCAGCGTGGTGGCCAGGTCGAAGCGGAACCCGTCCACGTGCATCACCTCGACCCAGTAGCGCAGCGAGTCGGCCACCAGCTTCAGGGAGTACGCGTGCGAGGCGTTCCACGAGTTCCCGCACCCGGTGAAGTCCAGGTAGAAGCGCGGATCCTTGTCGCTGAGCCGGTAGTAGGCCGCGTTGTCCAGCCCCTTGAAGGACAGCAGGGGCCCCATGTGGTTGCCCTCGCACGTGTGGTTGTAGACCACGTCGAGGAGCACCTCGATGCCGGCGCGGTGCAGCGCCTTCACCATCTGCTTGAACTCGGTGACCTGGCCGCCCAGGGAGCCGGAGCTGCTGTAGCGCGACTCGGGGGCGAAGTAGCCCAGCGTGTTGTAGCCCCAGTAGTTGGTGAGCCCCTTCTTGGTGAGGAAGGGCTCGTCGGCCAGGGCGTGGATGGGCAGGAGCTCCACGGCGGTGACGCCCACCTTCCGCAGGTGCTCGAGCACGGCCGGGTGCGCCAGCCCCGCGTAGGTACCGCGCAGGGGCTCGGGCACGTCCGGGTGCAGCTTCGTGAAGCCCTTCACGTGCAGCTCATAGATGAGCGACTGATGCCAGGGGATGGCCGGCGGCCTGTCGCCCTCCCAGTCGAACGCATCGGTCAGCACCACCGCCTTGGGCATGCCCGCGGCGCTGTCGCGGGAGTCGATGGTGAGGTCCGCTTCCTTGTCGCTCTCGTCCCCGACTTTGTACGGGTAGACGGGCACGGCGTAGTCCACGTGGCCGTGGAGGGCGCGCGCGTACGGGTCCACCAGCAGCTTGTCGGGGTTGAAGCGCATGCCCCGCTTCGGCTCGTAGGGGCCATGCGCGCGCAGGCCGTAGAGGGTGCCCGGCTGCAGGCCGGGGACGTAGCCGTGCCAGACCTGGTGTGTCGTCTCCAGCAGGGGGAAGCGACGGATTTCTCGCGTGGGGTCCGCGGGGTCGAAGAGGCAGACCTCCAGCTTCCGGGCATGCTCGCTGAAGACCGCGAAGTTGACCCCGTGTCCGTCGTACGTGGCGCCCAGGGGGTACGGCTTCCCTGGAAGCACCTCCGCCCGCCTCATCCCGTGCTCCTCTCCAGTAGGACGACCGGGAAGCTCGCGAGGAGCGGTGAGAGGGGCAGCACCACGCCGCCCCGCCTTCCGCGCTCTGCTCGGACCTCGCGCCCGGTGAACACGTCCCGGAACATCATGCCTCCATAGGCCTCCGGAAGGTCTACGAAAGTGCCTTCATACGCGCGGGCCAGTCCCCCCCCGGACTCCAGCGCCGAGAGCGTGAAGCGCGGCACCACGGTGAGAACCACCGAATCCTCGTGCTCGCGGGCGAAGGCCACGGCCGCCTCGGAGCGCTTGCCCACCAGGTGCAGCACCCGGTAGCCGCCCGTGCGGAAGAGGGCCGCCTGACGCTGGCGCAGCCGCAGGCCCTGGGTGAGCGTGTAGAGCTTCACCCGCCCATCGGTCATGTCCGCCGTCAGCCGGGCGCACAGGGCCGCCGGGTCGCTGGCGGCCTCACGGTCCAGCTCCTCCAGCAGGCGCATGCGCAGGGTGTAGTCCACCGGCCGCCGGTTGTCCGGGTCCACCAGGGACAGGTCCCACAAGTCGCAGCCCTGGTAGGTGTCCACCACGCCGGGCGAGGCCAGCTTGAGCACCAGCTGCCCCAGGGCGTTGAGCTGTCCGGCCCGCTCGATGCGGCGCTTGAACTGGCGCACGTCCTCCAGGAAGACGTTGCTGCCCTTGCGGTCGAAGCACGCGTCCACGAAGCGCGCCACCGCCGCGTCGTAGTCGGCGTCCGGGTTGGTCCACGCGGTGCGGACCTTGGCCTCCTTGATGGCCTTGCCCATGTACTCGCGCACCCGGCGCTGGAAGTCCTCGTGCTCCGCCTCGGACAGCGAGTCCCCCATGGGCCAGGCGCCCACCACCGTCTGGTAGAAGAGGTACTCGTCGTTGTGCGTGGGCGCGGGGCCGCCGGGCAGCTCCGCCACGTGGCGGGCGTTGAGCCGCGACCAGCGGTGGACACGCTGCCGCCACTCGTCGGTCAGCTCGGTGAGCACGTTGAGCCGTGCCCGCACGTCCTCGCTGCGCTTGGTGTCGTGGGTGCTGCTGGTGAGCAGGCTCGCGGGCCAGTGCTCGGCGCGCTCCTGGTTGCGCTGGTGGAACAGCGAGGCGGGGATGCCGAAGTGCTCCGGCTCTCCGCCCACCTCGTTGAGCGAGACGAGGCGGTTGTAGATGTAGAAGGCCGTGTCCTCCAGCCCCTTGGCCATCACCGGCCCCGTCACCTGCTGCAGCTTCATGGCGAAGCGCAGCATCACCGCCCGCTCCTGCTCGTTCAGGTGCTCCGGGTAGCGCCGCAGGAGGATGTCGCGCAGGAAGTCGTAGATGCTGGCGTTGGTGGTGGCATTGCGCTCCTTGGCCCGGGCGATCGTCCACTCGATGTACTGCACGTCTCGCTCGTCCAGCTCCGGGCGCCAGCCATCCACGTAGGTGCGGTAGACGGGGAACAGGGCGATGAACTCGATGAGCGCCCGGCGCAGGCTGTTGAGCGTGAAGTCGCGCGTGCGCCGGTTCATCTCCGAGATGCGGTTGAGCTCATGGGCCAGCATGTTGAGCTCGCTGGACATGGCCGTGCGCAGGATGAGCAGCTTCTTCTGGTGGACGAGCTCCTCGAAGTCCACCACCTCGTTGATGAAGCGGTGGTACGTCTCCGTCATCGCCTTCTCGGCTTCCGGCTGGACGAAGAGCCCGCCCAACGCGTTGGCGAAGCGGTAGCCCGTGGTGCCATGCACCGCCCAGGAGTCGGGGATGCGCTCCTTGCCACCCTGGATCTTCTCCACCACCACGAAGAGCGCCTTGCGCAGCGGCGAGCTGGGATCGGCGGCCACCTCCTCGCGCCACCGGGTCACCAGGCGCTGCTCCACCACGGGCCAGCGGACCTCCTCGGCGCCCTGCTCCTTCTGGAGGCGCGCGCGGGCCTGCTCCACGAAGAAGCGCTCCTGGAGCCGCAGGAAGTACGCCGTGGGGTCGAACAGTCCGTCCGGGTGATCGATGCGCAGGCCATTGATGCTGCCGTCGCGCAGCCAGTCGAAGATGCGCGCGTGCGCCTCGTCGAAGACCTCGTCGTCCTCCACGCGGATGGCGGCCAGCCCGTTGATGTCGAAGAAGCGCCGGTAGTTGATCTCCTCGCCCGCCACGCGCCAGTGCGCCAGCCGGTAGCTGCACGAGGCCAGCAGGGAGTCCAGCCGGTTGAACGAGCGCGGATCGCCCTTCGTGCCGTTGAAGGCCTGCACGTTGGCGGCCACGAAGGCGGCCACCTCGGGGCTGGCCTCCACCACCGCGGCCAGGCGGCGCTTGATGACCTCCTTCTCACGGTTGCGCTCGATGACCTTGGCGCGCTCCGTCTCGGTGCGCACCGGCAGGTGCTCGATGGCGGTGAGGACGGACTGCAGCTCGATGAGGTGCGCGTTCGTGGCGCCCAGCTTCGACTCCAGGCCGGCGAGCTCATGGCGCAGGACGGTGGCGTACTGGCGTGGCGCCAGGGGCAGCTGGTGCTCGTAGTACTGGATGAAGAAGGCCCCGTCCTTGTAGGCCAGCTTCAGCTCCCCGTTCTCCAGGACGATGCCGTACTGGTCGCCGAGGATGGGCAGCAGCACCTTGTCGCGCAGCTCCGACTTCACCGGCGCCCAGTCGATGTCGAAGTATTTCGCGTAGACCGAGGACGGGCCGTTCTCCAGCACGTCGAACCACAAGGGGTTGAAGCGCTCGATGCCCATGTGGTTGGGCACCACGTCCAGCACCTGCCCCAGGCCGTGCTCGCGCAAGGTGCGGCACAGCGCCGCGTGGTCCTCGGGCGAGCCCACCTCGGGGTTGAGCTGCTGGTGGTCCACGCAGTCATACCCGTGGGTGCTGCCGGGCGAGGCCTTCAGGTAGGGCGAGGAGTACAGCTCGCTCACGCCCAGCTTCGCCAGGTAGGGCACCATGGCCCGGGCCGCCTGGAAGTTGAACCCCTGGTGCAGTTGCACCCGGTACGTGGACAGCGGCGTCTCCTTCGCGCGCGCCAACAACTCCTCCCGCACGCGCTCGTACAGCCGGTCCGCCAGGGACTTCTCTCGCTCCGCCGTCTGAGACTCGGCGGTAGCACCCTCTTCCGATCCTTGGAGAAGCATCGCCGCAGAGAGGTAGGTCTTCTGGAGCACATTGACCAGTGCGCAGGTGCCCAACCGCCCACCTGAAAACACAAAGGGCCCGCCGGTGTCTGGCGAGCCCTTGGTGGTGCGCGGACCCTCTTTCGAGGGCGGGCGACTACTTCTTCAGGTGCTTGAAGGCCTGGGCGACCTCGGTCATCTTGATCTGCTTCTTGTTGCCGTAGACGGCCTTGAGCTTGTCATCCAGGTTGATGAGCTGGCCCTGGTTGAGCGAGTTCTTCTTGATGTAGTCCCAGATGTTCTTGATGACGGCGGTGCGCGGCAGCGGCTTGCTCCCAACAACCGCGGCGAGCTCGGCAGACGGGGTGAACTCCGCCATGAACGCGGCGTTCGGCTTACGCTTGGCGCCAGCAGCGGCCTTCTTCGCAGGAGCCTTCTTCGCAGCGGTGGTCGTCTTCTTCGCAGCAGCCTTCTTAGCGGCCATTCTTGGGTCTCCTCCCCTCCGAAGGGGACATGGATTACGGCATCTAGAAGCTATAGCCGTGGCGGCGTAGTAGCACGGCCGAAGCCGAAAAACAGCCCTTTCAACGCTGTTTTCCCTCGGAAGATCGACTGCTGATCGCTTCATTTCCCTCGGGAACGGGGCCGCTGATCGCACTTTTCTCCCCTGACTGCGGGGGGATACGCCCAGGGAATTGTGCTTGCGCGCGCCCTGTCTTTGCTCTGAAAACAGGTGGACATGAACGTCCTCATCACCGGTGGAAACGGCTTCCTGGGTACCTGGCTCGCACGCGCGTTGGTCGCGCGGGGCGACAGCGTGGCGTGCCTGCTGAGGCCCTCGAGTGACGTCTCCGGCCTCGCGGGGCTGCCCTACACCCGCGTGGACGGGGACGTGACGGACAGCGCCTCGCTGGAGCGCGCCGTCCAGGGGCGAGACGTGGTGTTCCACCTGGCCGGCATCCGCCGCGCCGCCACGCGCGAGGAGTTCATGCGCGTCAACGCCGAGGGCACCCGCAACCTGTGCGAGGCCCTGGTGCGCGCCGGGGGCAAGGCCCGCCTGGTGCTCTGCGGCTCACTGGCCGCCTGTGGCCCCTCCTCCCTCCAGCGCCCCCACGTGGAGGAGGACCCCTTCCACCCCGCCGAGTGGTACGGCGAGAGCAAGGGCGAGGCCGAGCGCATCACCCTGTCCTACGCGGACCGGCTGCCCGTCACCGTGGCCCGCCCGCCCCGAATCCTCGGGCCCGGGGACCACGAGAACCTCACCTTCTTCAAGCTGGTGAAGAAGGGCATCCGCCTGAAGATTGGCGGCGGCCCCCGGCCCCTGACGCTGGTGGACGTGGAGGATGTGGTGGACCTGCTGCTGCTCTTGGCCGACCGGAAGGAGGCCCTCGGACAGGCCTTCTTCGTGGCGGGGGACCGGCCCCTCACCCTGGAGGAGCTGCAGGACATCGGCGCCCAGACGTTGGGTGTCCACCCTCGGACGGTGTACCTGCCCCCCGCGGTCCTCAAGGGCCTGGCGGCCACCGCGGACGTGATTACCCAGGCCACGGGCCGGAAACTGCCGCTGAACCGCAAGCTGGCGCGCCAGTTGCTGGCCCCCGCGTGGACATGCTCGGGGGCCAAGGCCGAGCGGCTGCTGGGCTTCCGGCCACGGAGAGACGTCGTGGAATCCATCCGCCGCAGTGCCCACTGGTACCAGGAGCAGGGCTGGTTGTAGGCCCGACCCCTGGGGTTCAGAGGCGAATTCCCAGCCTTCTTGCGCCGTTGACACACCTGCACAGGAGTGTCAGGAAGCCGCCAGCCCATGCCCGCCAAAGCTGCCTTCTACGATGTCGACGGGACGCTCGTGAAGACGAACATCGTCCACGTCTACGCCTATTACGCGATGAACCGTGGCTCGCTCCTCGGCATGGCGGGGCGTTCGCTCACCACGGCCGCCAGCCTGCCGCTGTTCGGAGCCCTGGACGTCCTCAACCGCAAGGTCTTCAACGAGTTCTTCTACCGCTACTACCAGGGGCTCACCGAGGACCGACTGCTCACCGTCGCCGAGGACATGTTCGAGGACGTGCTCAAGCCCGCCCTCTATGACCAGTCCAAGGACCTCATCGCCGAGGCGCGCCGCTCCGGCTGCCGCATCGTCCTGGTCACCGGAGCCCTGGACTTCACCATGCGCCCGCTCGCCCGCTACCTCGGGGCGGACGAGCTCATCGCCAACAAGATGCAGTTCGTGGGGGGCGTGGCCACCGGCAAGGTGATTCCCCCCATCATCGAAGGCGCCTACAAGGCCAACGCCATCCGCGACTACTGCGCCCGCGAGGGCCTGTCGCTGGCCCACTGCCATGGCTACTCGGACAGCGCCTCGGACTACGCCATGCTGGCCATCGTCGGCCGGCCTACCGCCGTCAACCCGGACATGCGACTGCGCTCCCTGGCGCGCGCCTACAACTGGCCCATCCTCGATCTGAAGTAACCCGACTCCGCTATGCGCCCCATCAAGACGCTCCAGAAGCTGTACGACGAGGAAAGTCAGGTCGTCATCACCGAGAAGGGCAGCCCTCCGCGAGCCCTCTTCTCGGGCGAGAACTTCCTGCTCGAGGACCTGCCCGTCGGCACGCGGGTCATCTTCCCCCGCCCGCCCATGGCCGGCGTCCCGAACGTCAAGGCCGCCATCCGCTGGGCCATCAACCACCCGGAGGGCATGGACCCGCTGCACGCCCTGCTGCGCCCGGGCATGAAGCTGACGTGCGTCATCGACGACATCTCCGTGCCGCTGCCGCCCATGGTCACCCCGGACGTGCGGCAGACCATCCTCGAGGTGGTGCTGGAGCTGGCCGCCGACAGTGGCGTGGATGACATCCACCTGGTCATCGCCAACGCGCTGCACCGCCGCATGACCGAGGCGGAGATGCGGCGCATGGTGGGCCAGAAGATCCACGACGCCTACTACCCGGACCGCTACTACAACCACGACGCGGAAGACCCGGACGGCATCATCGAGCTGGAGCGCACCACCCACAACGAGGTGGTGGCCCTCAACCGCCGCGTGGCCGAGAGCGACCTCATCGTCTACGTGAACGTGAACTTCGTGCCGATGAACGGCGGCCACAAGTCCATGGGCACCGGCGTGACGAACTACGCCAGCCTCCGGGCGCACCACAACCCGAAGACCATCCGGGACTCCGACAGCTACATGGAGCCCAAGTCGAGCGACCTGTACCGGAAGAACACGCGCATCGGCACGGTCATCGACAAGCACCTGAAGGTCTTCCACATCGAGACGACGCTGAACAACCGCATGTTCGGCGCGCCCCTGGAGTTCCTCGGCAAGAAGGAGGAGGACTACACCGAGGGCGACCGGCTCAAGCTGCAGGCGATGCGCTTTGCCCTCAAGCGCACCCCGCGCGCGGCGGCCCGGAAGATCTTCAACTCGGTGCCGGCCCCCTATGACGTGACGGGGGTGTTCGCCGGGGCCACCGAGCCGACGCACGCCAAGACGCTGGAGATGAGCTGGAAGCAGTACTCCGTGCCGGTGGAGGGGCAGAGCGACATCGTCATCTTCCCCATCCCCTTCGTCTCGCCCTACAGCGTCAACTCCATCCTCAACCCGCTGCTGTTGCAGGTGATGGGGCTGGGCTACTTCTTCAACCTCAACCGCGGCATTCCGCTGGTGAAGAAGGGCGGCGTGCTGATTCTGCTGCACCCGGCGTACGACGAGTTCGACCCGGTGCAGCACCCCAGCTACATCGAGTTCTTCAACCGGCTGCTGCCGGAGACGCGCGACTCGATGAAGCTGGAGCACAAGTACGAGCGCGAGTTCGCCGAGAACCCCAGCTACGTCCACCTGTACCGCAAGGGCAATGCCTACCACGGCGTCCACCCCTTCTATATGTGGTACTGGGGCGAGAACGGCCGCCAGCACGTGGGCAAGGTCATCGTCGCCGGGGCGGAGAACAACCACGTCCCCGGGCTGCTCGGCTGGGACCGCACCGACACCCTCACCGAGGCCATCGAAGAGGCCCGCGGCTTCATGGGCCGCTCGGCCACCATCAGCCTGCTGCGCATCGCGCCCACCCTGCTCGCGGACGTGAAGCTCTAAGCCACGCCCACAGCGCCCCGAGTCGCCCATGAGTCAGCTGCCCGAATTGAACGTCTCCCAGGTCTTCACCGGCAAGCGCCTGCTGTTCGCCGGCTCCACCGGCTTCGTGGGCAAGGTGACGCTGTCCATGCTCCTGACGCGCTACGGCCAGGAGCTCGACAAGCTCTATGTGCTGGTGCGCAAGGGCAGCGCCGCGTCCGCCGAGCGCCGCTTCTTCGACAAGGTCGCCATCAGCGAGCCCTTCCAGCCGCTGCGCGATGCGTACGGCGATGAGGGCGCGCTCGAGTTCATCCGCGCCAAGTGCGAGATCCTCGACGGCGACATCACCGACCCGAACATGGGGCTCACCGACGCGCAGGTGGAGGCGCTCACCGGCAAGGTGGCCGCCATCGTCAACTGCGCGGGCCTGGTGTCCTTCAACCCCTCGCTGGAAGTCGGCCTCAACGTCAACACCCACGGCGTGAAGTACGTGGTGGAGCTGGCGCTGAAGTGGAACGCGCCGCTCATCCACATGTCCACCGCCTTCGTGGCGGGCAACCGCAGCGGCCTCGTCTTCGAGGACGAGGAGGTGCTGGGCTACTTCCCCAAGAAGGACGAGCTGGACGGGCGCGACTTCAACCTGGAGCAGGAGCTCAAGGACGCCGAGCGCATCGTCGCGCGGCTGCGCGAGCAGGCCGATGACAAGGCCCTCACCTCCACGTTCCGCAAGAAGGCGCTGGACCGGCTCGAGGAGGAAGGCCGCGACGTCAACGACGAGAAGACGCTGCGGCTGGCGGTGGGCCGCGAGCGCAAGCTGTGGCTCACCGGCGAGCTGGTGCGCGCCGGCATGGAGCGCGCCCTGCACTGGGGCTGGCCCAACACGTACACGTACACCAAGAGCCTCGGCGAGCAGGTGATGGCCGCCACGCCGGGCCTGCGCTACTCCATCGTGCGCCCCTCCATCGTGGAGAGCGCGATGCACTTCCCCTTCCCCGGGTGGAACGAGGGCTTCACCACCTCGGCGCCGCTGGCGTTCGCCGGCCTCAAGGGGCAGCGCGGCATCCCCGCCGGCCACAGCACCATCCTGGACATCATCCCCGTGGACAAGGTGGCTGGGGCCACCATCGGCATCACCGCCCACGCCCTCACGGTGGAGGAGCGGCGCGTCTACCACCTGGCCTCCGGCGACGAGAACCCGTTCTACGCCAGCCGCTCGGTGGAGCTGGTGGGCCTCTACCGCCGCCGCTACTACCGGCACAAGGAGGGCGGCAACGCGCTGATGAACGCGGTGCGCTCGCGCGTGGAGCCGCAGCCCGTCTCGCGTCAGGCCTTCGAGCGCTTCAGCGCCCCGGCCTTCGTCAAGGGCGCCCAGTTGCTCAAGAAGGTCATCGACGAGGTGCGGCCTACGTGGGGCGCCCCCGGCGTGCAGGCCCTGCTGGATCGGGCCAAGACGAAGCTGGATGACGTGGAGGAGCAGGCCTCCAGCCTGGCCATGCTCATCGAGCTGTTCCTGCCCTTCATCTGGGAGAACCGCTACGTCTTCCGCTGCGACAACACGCGCTCGGTCTACACGCGGATGGCGCACTCGGACCGCGTGAAGATTCCGTGGGACCCCGAGCACATCGACTGGCGGGCCTACTGGCTGGAGACGCACCTGCCCGGCCTGGAGAAGTGGGTGTTCCCCGGCCTGGAGGAGGAGACGCAGAAGCGCACCGTCATCCCCGCGCACCGCGACTTGCTGGAGCTGTTCGAGGCCAGCGTGCATGCGTGGCGGCACCGGGTGGCCTTCCGCATGTTCTCCGACGAGCGGGAGGAGCGCTTCACCTACGGCGAGGCGCACCGCTACGCCTCCCGCGTGGGCAGCGCCCTGCTGCGCTCCGGCGTGAAGCACGGAGACCGGGTGCTGCTGGTGTCGGAGAACCGGCCCGAGTGGGCCATCTCCTACTTCGGCATCCTGCGCGCGGGCGCCACCGTGGTGCCGGTGGACCCGGCGCTCACCGAGGCGGAGGTGGTCAACATCTCCCGCCGCGCCGAGGCCAAGGCGCTGCTCATCTCCGAGCAGGCCTCCGAGGAGTTCCCCGGCCTCATCACCGCGCTCCAGGGCGGCGAGAAGCCTCCGGTCGTCATGAGCCTCGCCGAGGCCATGGCGGGAGACCCCGCCTTCCCGGACCGCATCGGCAAGGTGCGCAAGACGGCCGCCGCGGATGACGTGGCCAGCCTCATCTTCACCTCGGGCACCACGGGCAACCCCAAGGGCGTCATGCTCACCCACCGCAACTTCGCCTCGCTGGTGGCGAAGCTGGCCGGCGCCTTCAACATCGGCGTGGGCGATGGGCTGGTGTCCGTGCTCCCGCTGCACCACACCTTCGAGTTCTCCGCCGGCTTCCTCACCCCGTTCTCGCGCGGCGCGGAGATTACGTACATCGACGAGCTCACCTCGGACCGGCTGGGTGACGTGTTCGAGACGGGCCGCGTAACGGCCATGGTGGGCGTGCCGGCGCTGTGGCAGCTCCTGCACCGCAAGATTACCCAGGAGATGGCCAGCCGCCCGCCGGTGGTGGAGCAGGCCCTCAAGGCGCTGATGGCCTCGCACGGAGAGCTGCGCAACCGCAGCTCGGTGAACCTGGGCAAGCTCCTGTTCTGGCCGGTCCACCGCAAGTTCGGCGGCAAGGTGAAGTTCCTGGTGTCGGGCGGCTCGGCGCTGCCGGACGAGGTCCACAAGGCGTTCCACGCCCTGGGCTTCAACATCACCGAGGGCTATGGCCTCACCGAGGCGGCCCCCGTGCTCGCCGTGGCCGAGCCCACCAACAAGCGCCAGCCGGGCACCGTGGGCAAGCCCCTGCCGGGCATCGAGATCCGCATCGACAGCCCCGACAACGAGGGCATCGGCGAGGTGCTCGCCAAGGGCCCCAACATCATGGCCGGCTACTTCGGGGACCGCGAGTCCACCGAGGCCGTGCTCAAGGAGGGCTGGCTGCACACCGGCGACCTCGGGCGGCTGGATGCCGAGGGGCGCCTGTACCTGGTGGGCCGCAAGAAGGATGTGATCATCGACGCCAACGGGAAGAACGTCTACCCGGACGAGCTCGAGGATCTCTACGGCATCCACACGCATATCAAGGAGCTGTCCATCGTCGGCCTGCCGGACGAGGGCGGCGGCGAGAAGGTCGCCTGCCTCTGCGTGCCCGACTACAAGGAGCGCCCCCGCGAGGAGGTGCGCCGCGAGCTGGAGGAGCACTTCAAGAACGTCAGCGCCGACATGCCCTTCTACCGCCGGGTGAAGGTGCTGCGCTTCTGGGACGGGGAGCTGCCCCGCACCTCCACGCGCAAGGTGAAGCGCAAGCTGGTGGTGGAGGAGCTCAAGCGCCTGGAGCGCCTGGCCTCCAGCACCGAGAAGGCCCGCGAGAAGGTCACCGCCACCGGCGGCGTGAGCGACTGGCTCTACCCCCTCATCGCCGAGGTGGTGAACCGGCCCCTCGCGGACGTGCGCCCCGAGGCCCGCCTCTCGGGAGACCTGGGCTTCGACTCGCTCATGCTCACCGAGCTGTCGGTGGCCCTGGAACAGGCCGGCGTGCCGCTGCCCGCGGTGAATGACTTGACGCAGGTCAACACGGTGGACGACCTGCGCAAGCTCATCGTCGCCTCCGGTCGCAGGCCGGCGGCCGAGGCGCGCGCCAAGGAGATCTCCGAGGACAACAAGCGCTCCGAGGAGATGGAGATCCCCGTGCCGGACCTGGTGGCCAACCTGGGCCGGCAGCTGCTCACCTTCGGGCAGAAGATGCTCTACGGCGGCGCGTTCGACGTGAAGGTGACGGGCAAGCCCTTCGTGCCGCAGAACCGCAACTTCCTCGTCATCGCCAACCACGCCAGCCACCTGGACGCGGGCCTCATCCGCACCGTGCTCGAGGAGCAGGGCCAGAAGCTGGTGGCGCTGGCGGCGCGCGACTACTTCTTCGACACGGCGCTCAAGCGCGCCTACTTCGAGAACTTCACCGACCTCATCCCCATGGACCGGCACGGCAGCCTGCGCGAGTCGCTGCGGCTGGCGGGCGAGTCGCTGCGCATGGGCTACAACCTGCTCATCTTCCCCGAGGGCACCCGCTCGGTGACGGGCGAGCTGCTCGAGTTCAAGCCGACGCTGGGCTACCTGGCGCTCACCTATGAGGTGGACGTGCTGCCGCTCTACCTCAAGGGCACCTTCGAGGCGCTGCCCAAGGGCACCATGTTCCCGAAGTCCAAGGAGCTCGAGGTCCACATCGGGCCGGTGCTGAAGTACTCGGACCTCCGCGCCAAGACGCAGGGCATGGCGCGCTCGGAGAGCTACCGCTACGCCACGCGGCTGGCGGAGGAGGCCATCAAGGCGCTGCGGGCCGGCCGGGTGCTCAACCTGGACGCCGCGGCCACCACGGAGGAGCAGCGGCGCGCGCTGGGCTCCACGGGAGGGCAGGACGCGTGAAGCTGCTCGTGACGGGAGGCACCGGTTTCCTGGGCATCCACCTGGTGCCCAAGCTGCTCGAGGCGGGCCACGAGGTGCGCCTCATCGGCCGCACCCCGCCCACGGCCTCCGTGCTGGCCAAGGCGGAGTTCGTCCAGGCGGACCTGAAGAACCGCGAGGCCGTCAAGCGCGCCCTGGAGGGCGTCGAGGCCGTCTACCACCTGGCGGGGCTCGTCTCCTTCCAGGACAAGGACGCGCGGAAGATGTACGAGCTGCACGTGGACGCCACGCGCGAGCTGGTACGCGACGTGCGCGAGGCCGGGGTGAAGCGCTTCATCCTCGCCTCCACCTCCGGCACCATCGCCGTGTCCAAGGAGGAGCGCGTCGGCACGGAGGAGGACGACTACCCCATCACCGTGGTGGGCCGCTGGCCGTACTACCTCTCGAAGATCTACGAGGAGAAGCTCACCCTGGAGTACTGCCGCAAGCACTCCATCCCCCTGGTGGTGCTCAACCCCAGCCTGCTCATGGGGCCCGGGGATGACCGGCTCTCCTCCACCTGGACGGTGGTGAAGTTCCTCAACAAGGAGATCCCCGCCATGCCCGGCGGCGGCATGTCCTTCGTGGACGTGCGCGACGCGGCGGACGCCTTCGTCAACGCCCTCACGCGCGGCGAGCTGGGCGGCCGCCACCTCATGGGCGTGAACATGTCCATGCCGGACTTCTTCGACCGGCTGGCACGGCTCACCGGCGTGAGCGCCCCCCGGCTCCACCTGCCCTCCCAGGCCAACGTGCTGGGGGCCAAGCTGCTGGAGCGCTGGGCGAAGCTGCGCGGCACCAAGCCCCTGCTGGATCCGCAGGAGGTGGATGTCGGCGAGCACTTCTTCTACCTGGACGCCTCGAAGGCGGAGCGCGAGCTGGGCTTCCGCGCCCGGGACCCGCAGGAGACGCTGCACGACACGGTGCAGTACATCTTCACGAAGATGCCTCCCCAGAACCTTCCGGGCACCAAGGGTCGCCTCTCGGAGCTGCGCGAGGGAACCTGATAGGATTCCACCCTTGCTGGATCCAACCCGGCAAGCCTTGATCAATCCCCTTGGCAACGGCTTGATGGGCGTGGACGCCACCGCGTACACGCGGTCTCCCTTGGGCATGCCTCCATGAAGGATCCGAAGTTCACAGATATCTCGACGGCCGCCACGCCCAGACGCACGAGCGCCCAGGTGTCGGGCCCAGTCCCGGCGCTGACCCTCATCTCCCACCCCACCCCCCAGCGCGCGGGGGAGCGGCTGATCCTCGAGGCGCTCGCCAGCGGCGGCACCGTGGCGCTCTCGCGCATCTCCCCGGACTTCGTCCGCCCGGGCAGCACCCTGGCCATGCCCCTGGCCGATACCTTCCTCAGCCGAAAGCCCCTGCTCTTCGACCGCGCGGCCAACGGCGGCGTCCGGCTGACGGTGGAGGAAGGCGGCACGCTGGTCCAGATCGGTGAGACGCCGTTCACCGGCACCCGGGAGTTCGGACCCGAAGAGCTGAACTCGGGCGTACCCCTCGTGCTCGCCGAGCGCGTCGTCCTGCTGCTCCATCTGGTGGTCTCCCCCGAGGCGCACACCCCCAACGATCTGGGCATGGTGGGCTCCGGCGCGGGCACCCGCCGCGTGCGCGAGGACATCGCGCGCGTGTCCGACCTGAACGTGCCCGTGCTCATCCGGGGCGAGACAGGCTCGGGCAAGGAGCTCGTCGCGCGGGCCATCCACCAGCACAGCCCGCGCCGGTCCGCGCCCTTCATCAGCGTCAACCTGGGCGCCCTGCCCAAGGAGCTCGCCGCCGCCGAGCTCTTCGGCGCGCGCAAGGGCGCCTACACGGGCGCCACCCAGGACCGGGAGGGTTTCTTCCGCGCCGCCCACGGCGGCACCCTCTTCCTCGATGAGGTGGGCGAGGCCCCTCCCGAGGTCCAGGTGCTGCTGCTGCGCGTGCTGGAGACGGGAGAGGTGTTCCCGGTGGGCGGCCACGCGCCCGTGCCCGTCGACGTGCGGCTCATCACCGCCACGGATGCCGACCTCGAGGAGCGCATCCGCCAGGATCTCTTCAAGGCCCCGCTGCTGCACCGGCTGGCGGGCTTCGAGATCCAGGTGCCTCCGCTGCGCGAGCGCCGCGAGGACATCGGCGTGCTCTTCTACCACTTCGCTCGCCAGGAGCTGGAAGCCCTGGGCGAGGCCCATCGCCTCGAGGCGGCGGCATCCCAGGCCGACCCGTGGCTCCCCACCGCGCTGGCGGCCCGGCTGGTGCGCTACGCGTGGCCCGGCAACATCCGCCAGCTCCGCAACCTGACCCGGCAGATCGTCATCGGCAGCCGCGGCCAGCCCCGGCTCCAGGCCAACCCCCGCCTCGAGCAGGAGCTGGATGCCTCCGAACCGGTGATGCCCTCGCGTCAGGCCGCGGCCCTCGCGCCCGCCGCGAAGGAGCCGCCCGCGCCCCCGGAGCCCGCAACGCCCCGCCGCAAGCCCTCCGAGGTGACGGACCAGGAGCTGCTGCAGGCCCTGCGCTCCACCTCGTGGGACCTCAAGGCCGCCGCGGAGCGCCTGGGCATCACCCGCCCCTCGCTCTACATGCTCATCGACAAGAGCCCCAGCCTCCGCACGGCGGGGGATTTGAGCACCGAGGAGATCACCCGCTGCTTCCAGGAGTGCCGCGGAGACCTGGACGCCATGGTGCAGCGCCTCGAGGTCTCCAAGCGCGGGCTCCAGCGCCGCATCCGGGAGCTGGGCCTGGGCAACGACTGAGCGCGGGCTCCGGGGGTCCTACCCCGCTCCCCCCGGCTCGGGCGGCTTCGAGGTGTACCAGTCCACGTGGAGGCTCCACTCGTAGCAGCGCAGGCACCGGGTGTGCCGCCACTGCATGCCACAATCCGGGCATTTGGCGGCCGTGTCGAAGGTGTTCCACTCACACCCGCAACGGCAGGCCCAGCGATCGGACTTGCGCGGCTGCCAGGAACACTTCGGACAGCGGATGCGTCCGCCCCCCACGAGGTCCTCGAGCCGCTCCTGCTGCTGCGTATCCCCGTCCCGCTGGGGCTCCAGGGGGCCATGCTTGGCTTCTCTCCGAATCAGGGGCTCGTGGTGGGAGCAGGACACCTCCAGGAGTCTGCCATCCCGCCGACGCGAGGTGGAACCTGACACGTCGGGGCGGGCCGCTGACACGTCAGGCCCCCTTTGACGCGCAGGTGTACTGTCGAAAGGTGCGTACTTCCGTGGCTTTTGTCATGGTTGAAACCTTGCAGCTACACTATGAGCCCCCGCCTGGGTACTCCCCAGACACAGGAGTCGTGTAACTCAATGAAGACGCCCCTTTTCCAAGTCTGGCGCCGTCTGCCAGCGCTGCTCGCCGCCTGCTGCGTCGTCGCGGGGGCCTGCGGCCAGTCCCTCCCGGAGCCCGCCGCCGCACCGCGCCAGGAGACCCCGCTCGTCGGTGACGATGGCGAGGTCACCGTCACCCTGCCCGGCGTGGTGCTCAACCGGTATGCCGTCCTCGCGGCGAACGCCGCCGCGGGCTCCACCCGCCTCGAGCTGACGAACATCCAGGATCTGGATCATCCGACCTTCGGTCCGCTGGGCATCGGCGATCTGGTCCTCATCATCCAGATGCAGGGCGCCAGCATCGACACTTCGGACAGCGCCGCCTACGGCGCCATCACCAACCTCCATGGCGCGGGCTTCCATGAGTTCGCCGTCGTCCGGGGCGTCGAGAACAACACCGTGACCCTGGCCTGCAATGGGCTGGAGCACAGCTACTCGGTCGCGGGGCGGACGCAGGTGGTGCGCGTGCCGCAGCTCACCAACCTCTTCGTTGAATCCGGTGGCACCGTGGTCGCCGCCCCCTGGGATGGGCTGCGCGGCGGCGTCGTGGCGATCCACGTCGCGGGCGTCACCAACCTCTCGGGAAGCATCGACGTCTCCGGCCAGGGCTTCCGCGCCGGCGCGCGGGAGAACACCTCGGGTGACGCCAACACCCTGATCTCGCTCTACCGCTCGAGCGACGCGGCCGCTGGCGCCGAGAAGGGTGAGGGCATCGCGGGCGACAGCACGGTCTACGACACCCTGGGTGGACGTTATGGCCGTGGCGCTCCCGCCAACGGTGGCGGCGGCGGCAACAGCCACAACGCGGGTGGCGGTGGCGGCTCCAATGGCAACAACAGCCAGCCCTGGGATGGCCAGGGCGTGATGAGCGGCTCCGTCCCCGGTGCCTTGGCCTGGCAGCTCGACCCGGGCTTCATCTCCAACGGGAACGCGCGGACGAACGACTCCGGTGGCGGGCGCGGCGGCTACACCTACTCCACCGTCAACGCGGACGCGTTCAACGTGGGTCCGAACGATGCGGCCTGGGGTGGCAACTCTCGCAGCGAGGTGGGCGGGCTCGGCGGCCGGCCGCTCAACAACGAGCCGGGCTCGCGCCTCTTCCTGGGCGGCGGCGGCGGCGCGGGTGACGGCAACAACAACGCGGGCGCCGCGGGCGGCAATGGCGGCGGCCTCGTGTACCTCATCTCCTCCACCGTGAGCGGCGAGGGTCAGGTCCTCGCCAACGGCAGCAGTGCCCAGAACACGACCGGCTCGCACAACGACGCTCCGGGCGGTGGTGGCGCGGGCGGCAGCATCGTGATCCTCAGCAGCGACCTGAGCGGCGTCTCCGTGGAAGCCAATGGTGGCCGGGGCGGCAACCAGCTCATCACCAGCGACGAGGCCGAGGGCCCTGGCGGCGGCGGTGGCGGCGGCTATATCGCCCTGCGCGGTGGCACCGGGTCGACCTCCGTCCTGGGCGGATTCTCGGGCACCAGCACCTCGTCTTCGGTCACCGAGTTCCCCGCCAACGGCGCCACCGCTGGCGGCACGGGCCAGGTCGTGCAGAACACGCCCGAGGTCCCCACGCCGTGGCTGAGCTGCGATCCCACTGACACGGCGGACCTGTCGATCAACCTCACCGCGACGCCGAACCCCGTCTCGCCCGGCAGCGACCTGACCTACACCGTCCAGGTGGGCAACGCCGGCCCCGACACCGCCAACGCCGTGACGGTGACCTTCCCGGTCCCCGCCGGCACCACCTTCTCCAGCGTCGGCGGCGCGGGCTGGACCTGCGCGGCGGCGGGCGGCGTGGTGACCTGCACCCTGCCGAGCCTGGCCATCGACACCACCGCGACCTTCACCATCGTGGTCGTCCCCACGGCCCAGAGCGGCTCGATCATCGGCTCGGCGACCGTCACCTCGCCCACGCCGGACCCCACCAGCGAGAACAACAACGACACGGAGACCACGGGGATCGCCGCCACCAATGACGCCCCGGTGAACACCGTGCCCGGTCCGCAGACCACGCCCGAGGACACCCCGCTCGTCTTCTCGCCGGCCAACGGCAACCCCGTCTCCATCGCCGATCCCGACGCGGGCACCGAGCCCGTCCAGGTGACGCTCACCGTCACGAACGGCACGCTCACCCTGGGCAGCACCCCGGGCCTGACCTTCACCGAGGGCGACGGCGCCTCGGACACGAAGGTGACCTTCACCGGCACCCAGGCCGACATCAACGCGGCGCTCGCGGGCCTGACCTTCACCCCGGACGCCAACTACAACGGCCCGGCCACCCTCACCCTCACCACGAACGACCAGGGCAACAGCGGCGATGGCGGCCCCCTGAGCGACACCGACACCGTCGAGATCAACGTCACCCCGGTGAATGATGCGCCCACGGCCGTCGACGACACCGCCTCGGTGCCCTTCGACTCCGCGGGCCAGACCCTCGACGTGCTGGCCAATGACTCGTTCGCGCCCGACAGCGGCGAGACGCTCACCATCATCGAAGTCACCCAGGGCTCGGAGGGCGGCACGGTGACCATCACCGAGAACGGCACCCGCGTCACCTACACGCCGGCGCCGGGCTTCGAGGGCTCCGAGACCTTCACGTACACCATCAGCGACGGCAACGGGGGCACCAGCACCGCCACGGTGACCATCACCGTGAAGCGCATCGAGCGCCGCGTGGTGGGCCGTGGCTGCAGCGCCTCCGGCTCGGGCGGGCTCTCGGGCCTCGTCGGGCTGCTGCTGGCCCTGTTCGTGCTGCCCCGCCGGGGGCAGCGCGGGTCCCGCTCGCTCCTGGCGCGGCTGTCGGGCGCCCTGTTCGTCCTGTGCGGCGGGGTGCTGCTGACCAGCGCCTCCCCCGCGTGGGCCCAGAGCTCGGCCATCGACGTGCAGCAGTTCAAGCCGGCTCCCGGGCAGTCCGACGTCCTGGGCCTGCACGGCGCCGGGGTGCCGGGCCACCTGAGCTGGCGCGCCGGGCTCTACCTCAACTACGCCCATGAGCCGCTCGTCATCATCAACCCGGCCACGGACGACCTGCTCCAGCACCTGGTGAAGAACCAGCTCGGCTTCGACCTGATGGGCTCCCTCGGCCTGGGCAAGTACTTCGAGCTGGGCGCTGTCATTCCGGTGAATCTTCAACACGGCGAGTTCGAGCAGACGCCCAACGGCAGCCTGGAGCAGAAGTGGAAGGGTGGCCTGGGCGACCTGAGGCTGGTGCCCAAGGCGGTGATGCTGGAGGAAGAGAAGCTGCGGGTGGCGTTCGCGCTGCCCATCGTGCTGCCCTCCGGCGGCTCCGGGAACCTGCGCGGCCAGGACGGCGCCGGCGTGCAGCCGCGCCTGACCGCCGACTACTCCTTCGAGGGGGGCACCCGCGTGCTCGCCAACGTGGGCGTCAACTTCCGCAGCCGCCAGGAATTGCTCAACCTCTCGGTGGGCAACGAGCTGAGCTACGGACTGGGAGCCGCCATTCCCTTCCAGCTCCGGGGCCAGCAGTTCACCGGCATGGCCTCGGTGGCGGGCGCCATGGGCCTGGGCGCCACCGGCGGGGCGAACGAGGAGGAGGTGCCCCTGGAGATGCAGGCGGGCGTCCAGTACCACTTCAACAAGAGCGTGCTGGCCACCCTGGGGCTCGGTCGCGGCCTCACCCTGGGCTACGGCATGCCCGCCATCCGCGTGTTCTCCGGCGTCTCGTGGACCGCGGAGGCCCCGCCCCCCGTCATCCACAAGGACTCGGACAACGATGGCCTGCTCGATGAGGAGGACACCTGCCCCAACGAGCCCGAGGACCGCGATGGCTTCCAGGACGAGGACGGCTGCCCCGACCTCGACAACGACCAGGACGGCATCCCCGACACGGCGGACAAGTGCCCCAACGAGCCCGAGGACAAGGACGGCTTCCAGGATGAGGACGGCTGCCCCGACCCCGACAACGACCAGGACGGCCTGGCCGACGCGGCGGACAAGTGCCCGCTGGAGGCCGAGGACAAGGACGGCTTCCAGGATGCGGACGGCTGCCCCGATCCCGACAATGACCAGGATGGCCTGGCCGACACGGCGGACAAGTGCCCGCTGAAGCCCGAGGACAAGGACGGCTTCCAGGACGAGGACGGCTGCCCCGACCCCGACAACGACCGCGATGGCGTCGCCGACGCCGATGACCAGTGCCCGGAGGAGGCCGAGGTCATCAACGGCGTGGAGGACACGGACGGCTGCCCGGACGTGGGCGAGACCAAGGTCAAGGTCACGGGCAACCGGATCACGATCAAGGAGAAGGTCTACTTCGCCACCAACAAGGATGTCGTGCTGGCGCGCTCCTTCCCGCTGCTGCAGCAGGTGGGCCTGGTGCTCAAGGCCAACCCGCAGCTCACGAAGGTCCGCATCGAGGGCCACACCGACGACCGCGCGGACGACGCCTTCAACCTGGACCTCTCGCAGCGGCGCGCGGGCAGCGTGCTCAAGTACCTGGTGGAGCAGGCGAACATCGACCCCGAGCGCCTGGAGGCCGTGGGCTACGGCGAGACGCAGCCGGTGGACACGAACAAGACGGAGCAGGGCCGCGAGAACAACCGCCGCGTCCAGTTCACCATCCTCACCACCGACGACGAGGCCCAGTAGGAAGCGCAGGAGGGACGGCTGTTAACGGGCCACTGTCTTTGGCCAGCTTCCGGCCGTCCCTCCCGCGTCCCTCTCCAGGAACGCCCAGCAACCCCACTCAGCCCGGAGTCACGCGCCCGCCAATCTCCGGGAAGCGCTCGTAGGCCCGATTGAGCGCGTCCAGGTGGGCGGGGTTGTCATAATCGAGCGGCGCATCAGTGAGCTTCACAACCCATCCGCCCGCCGGCGTGCGCCGCGCCCGCGTGAGCAGTTCGGCGTCGCGGGCCGGGTCCGGGAACCCGATGGCCTGCGCGGCAGCAGCAGACCAATAGTTCAACCACCCGAGGAAACAGGGAATCTCAGGCGCGGGGAGGTTTTCTGGAAGATTGAGCATGGGAAGTCCTCGGGGTGAGCGCTCCGGTCCATGAGGCGAGCGACGAAACTGCTCCGAGACTTCCGCGCCGTAACTATACCGTGACGCATGCCCCCAGAACGCGCGCGCCCCCTCCGCCATGGCCTCGAGCATGGCCGCCGCTGCCGAGATAACAGCCTCGTCTAGTGGCAACTTCGCATGAACGTCGAGTTGCGGCTGACCGCCTGGGCTGAGGAGTGCTGGACTCTGTCTCCCCGAAACCGTCACAGGGTAACTCTCGTCCCCGTTGCACAGAAGAGGGATTCTCCCGTCCTTAATCCTTTCTGTGAGCCACGCGTCGCGCTGCGGCAAGGCGATGGGGCGCCCGCTTTCGGAGATCCTCCACGCTAGGCGCAAACCGGGAAGGGCCCTTTCCATCCCATGGATGACATCGAGCGCGCGGCCGTCTTTGCCCACGAGCGCAGGCGCGTAGACGATGAAGACGAGAACTCTAGGTATGGTCATCGTGTGCATCCCGTGACAACGACATGGAGGGTGGGAATCCGGGCGATCAGCGCGAGTCTGTGCGCTTGCGTGCTCACCCCAACGACGAAGTCGTATCCACAGGCCCGCGAAGCGGCGAGTTCCTTGGTCAATTGCTCCACCTCCTTCTCAATCTCCCGCTCCTGGATAAAGTCAGGGTAGGTGTCAAATCGGTGGGTCTTGATCTCCCACAACACACGTACGCCGACTTGCAGCGCATCGAAGCGCTCACCGCCCACGAATACGTCCATGCCGGGATAACGGTTGGGCGGAAACTTATCGGCGCACTCGTTATGCGGGACATCTTCGCCCGCGTGCCGCACCGGGATGGGCTCGCACGACGGACGGCGCGGCGTGGTTTCTGGCGGTGGGGGGAAGATGTCTCCGGTGCTCGACCCCTTTGGCTTTGGCGTTCGGTCCGCTAACGGTTCCTGAGCGGGCTGCGTTTGAGCCTTGGGCTTCGCGCGCTCGCGGGATGCGTTCCGTTGATACGCATCAATCCCCTCCTGGATGGCGGCTGCTACCACCACCGCGCCAATAACAATCACTGCACCGACAACGAGCTCGGGTGCCGCGAAAACACAGAGGGCCACGACTGCGGGAGCGGCTGCATCCGCGTAGGCGACAGCGCATCTTTTGGTGACATCCCTCAACCTGACCCTGTCGCGATCGAGAGCATGAAAGCACCGCCCCGCAAGGATCGGCCACTCGTTGGAGGCTTCCCGCACCACGCATTTCCCATCATCCGTCCACGGGTACTGCGCCGCTCGCTGAAGGTTGGCGAATCTCGGACTCTGGGGACTCGGGTCCCCCATCTCTCCCGGGCTCGGATCCATCGTAGCGCAGGCCGAGAGCAGGAGCAGGAGCAGGGGGGCGCTGCAAGTTCGCGCACGCATGGCCACGTTCTTTCAATCAAGCAATGTGCTGCGGGTCACGGCTCCGGTTCTCCGCTGGAGCATATCAGCACGTCCCACAGCGAGAGCCGATGGAGGAGCGCGCGTCCGACAGCGCCAGTTCGGGCAGGTGGCGCGCTCCAGGACGGCAGCCATGGTCGCCGCGTCCTGCTCGGCCCCGGTGGCGTGCGTCGAACGGCTCGTTGTGTTCGAGGTGCCGCTGGCCGAGGTGGACAAGCTCACCGAGGCGGTAATGGACGGTGTCCCGCCGCTCCGGGATGTACAGTAGTGACAAAGGCAGTTGAGTGACATGGGAGAACCGCACGGGTGAAGTCCCGCGCGTGCGGCTCTCGCTGCTGGCTTGAGCTCTCTCTGTACCTGGTTCAGTCGGGCTCTTTCAGCCAAGGCCCCAACCCCTCAAAGATTCGTCGCCCGAGGAAGTTCTTGTCGAACTTGTCTTCGCGCTCCTTCATGGCACGGCGCAGATTGGAGCGGTTGAGGTGGGCGTGGACCATCTTCAGCCTGAAAAAGTCGTCGTTCCCGTTGCCCGGGAGCATGCTTTGGTTGAGCCAGTTCCATGCCCGACGATCCGCCGAACGCAGGAACAGAACCCACGCTGCGTAGCTCTCCTCATGGCTTCGAGCCGCCCGGTAGGTGCGCCACCAATGGTCCGCGCAAGCCTCGGTGTAGCGCGATCGAGCGGACTTGCGTCGCAACTCTTCGTGGCTGGTTCGGATCTCGCCGTCCGGCCAAGCATCGCTCACGGGCAGGCTGTTGCCCGTTCTGAAGCCGTCGAGAACGACGCCCCTTTTTCGTCGCCAGGCCAGAAGCGACGCCTTGTCCGCTTCGATGGCGCGGGCAAGCCATCCCGTCTTGCCATTGAGAGTGGCAGCAAGCGCGACCTCCAGCAGGCCTTTGTCTGTGTGGCAGCAACGAAGATCGAGTAGTTCCGCGCGAAGTGCATCGACTTCCGCCGTGTCAGGCGCTCTAAAGGGGATGTGGATGAGTTCGTCCACCCGGGCGAGGCCAATGTAGCGGGTCTCAAGGGTTTCTCGCAGGCTTCGCCACAAAGCTGCGCCAGCATGAGCATCGTGCTCCAGCAGCGCTTCACACAGAGCAAGGTATGCGGTCTCGGCGAGACCGACCCGACGCTTGAAGTCGCTGGTAGGCCCGCTCATGCCTTCCAGCCATAGCTCCACCAAGTCTGGTGCATGCCGGAGGACTGGCGCAAAGTCCTTGGCTTCGATGTTCGCCAGGAGAAGGCTTGCCCCCGAGCGCTGGGCCGCGTGAATGAGCTCGACCGCTATGTCACGAGCGCGTTTGTACACCTTGGCCTGGGCCTCGCCAGTGAAGGCCCTATGCAACTCAGTTGGCCCCGGTGTCACAGAGAACCTGAGCAGTCCGGAGTCCTCATCTGTCCGGTCTACGGTCAGAGGCGGGTCCACATCCGGGGCGTGGCCTTTCTCAGCTGCGAGGAAGCTACTGGCGATGTCGATGGCGAGACGGATCTCCGCCGGATCGCCTCCTCGCTGCCGCGCTGCCTCCAGAAGGCGCCACGGAGCCAGTCGCGGTGCGACCTGCTCGAAGGGCAGAGCCCCCGCGGCTGCGATCAGCGCGCCAGAACCGTAGTGGTTGATCCAGTGCTCCGCCTCTGCGGACCAGTGCCAGTTCAGTGCAAGCAATGCACGCCCGAACCGCGTCGCGTCCGCTCCTGCGAGTGCTCGGTACGCGAAGCGGCGAAGATTCTCGTCGGAGCCTTCGGCAACGTTCATAAGCCAGGAACAGGCGGCTTCGCTGAGCGCAATCTCGTGTTGAGACAACAGGATGAGGAGGGTGCGCTGCTGTGCCGCTGAGCCGGTGCCGAAGCGGGCAATCAACGTGTCAACGTCAGCTGGCTCAGGCTTTCTCAGGATGACGCCAAGATCCACAAGGATGTTCTTGAGATCTGCCTCAATAAGTGTCTTCAGTTGAATCAGCGCATCCCGCTCATGCAACTCCAACATGAGTAGATGGTTGGCAGCGAAGAGTTCGTTGCCCTCTTCCCTTTCGGGGCTACTGAGTCTCAAGGCTCGGGCCGCCGCCCCCTCCCTCTCCTGGGCGAGTACAAGATGCGCGGTACTCTGGATGGCAGCCCCATATCGGGAAGAGGGAGGGCAAGTGGCTAGATTCTGCAACTTCCGGCGCAGGAGGTCAGCCAAGAGGTCGGGAGCACACCGTGCCAACGCTGGCTCCAGTTCCTCGAAATCGTGTTCCTCGACCGTGTAGTGGCGCTGACGGTAGAGCTTGTCGACGTCGATGGAGGCCGCAGCTGCACGGACCTCATCGACGAAGGCGGCCGGTGGCGCGAATGCTGGGTCAAGCCACAAATCGCGCGTCCGTTGGATTCGTGCGCGGGGCCCCACGCCGGTGTCGTTCAGTACGTTCTCGACATGGCGCCGCTCCAGCGGGAAGAAGCTCCTGCTTGGATGCGGTAGGTAGTCCCTCTCGTATTGAAGGCTGCGATCCAGGCCCGGATCGATCGCGACCGCTGCCGTTTCGTCTGCTTCCTCGCCGGTCAACCACAGCAGCAGTGCTGCCGCGCGAGAGGGGAGTGCCGGATTCACCAGTGCTTCCGGTGTGCGCGCTCTCACTGCAACCGAAAGTGCCCGCAGCGCGTTCGTCGTTTCCGCTGGATCGACTTCGTTGAGAAGGCAGAGCCAATTCAGCCCATCCCAACTCTGGTTGCGTCCGCCGGCAGCCATGGCGATAGCAGCAGTCTCGAATACAACAGCGGCAGGGGTGAGGGGGAATCCTTCCAGAAGAGATGGCGCCGTCTGTCCCAGAATGCCATCGTCCCGATCCACGAACTCAAGTTCCCGTCCAAGCACCTTCAGCGATCCAGAGGCATCCACTCCCACCCGCGTGAGAAACCGTCGCGATCGCTGTCGGTCGGCGTCCTCAAACTGAGGGTCAAGAGCCTCGACGTCGCGCGAGACGATGCTAAACCAGCGGCAAACTCTCTCCACGATGACGGAGAGGACGGAGGCGTTCGACCGAGGGATCGAGCGC
Organism: Hyalangium ruber; assembly: GCF_034259325.1. NCBI lineage: Bacteria > Pseudomonadati > Myxococcota > Myxococcia > Myxococcales > Archangiaceae > Hyalangium > Hyalangium rubrum. The sequence goes on from NZ_JAXIVS010000007.1 coordinate 381,541, forward strand.
AGGGCATTCACCGCCCAGAGGCGGGCGGACGCGTGGGTATGCTCGCGCGACTGCTCGATGGCGTCGAGCAGTGCTTCAGGCAGGCTCGTCGCCAGTCCCGACAGCTCACGTCGGTGCGCCTCGGTTACGTTCTGCGTCTGCAGCCAAGCAGTCACCAGCACGCCAGCCACGGGGGTGGCCGTGGGCCCACCCCGTTCGACGAGAATGGACACCGCCGCGCGGAGAATCTCCGCACGCTCGTCGAGCCCGGTGATGGGATCCAGCCATTGAGTCAGTGCAGTCTCGACGGTGGCGAATGTCGTCGGGAGTGCGGCGTCCAACTGCGAGAGCAGGGCGGCGCCCAGCGCGTGGGACACGACAGCAGGCTTGAGCTGAAGCTTGCCAGCCGACCCGGAAGTGGTGAACTGACCATCAATGATGTCGCTCAGTCTCGCGAACACTTCGCGGTCGGTCAGATCCGGCCTCGTGGTGGTCTCCCCCAGCGTCCTCAATGAGAAATCCCGGACGCCGTCACGGTAGTGACACGCTATCTCCTGCAGCCAAGCTCTCCAATCGTCCTCGCTGAACGATTTCCCAGCACGGTCTCCAAACGTGTCCCGGCCATACTCCCAGAGAACGCGGTGGACGGTGACCTGGCCTGCCTCCACCAAGCGCTCACGGAACCTGATCACCAATTTGAACAAGCGCGGTGTGCGCGACAGTGCAATCAGGTCCGGGGGGAGGTCGCCTTGTTTCAACCCTTCGAAGGCCAGCATCTGATCGAGCTCGCCACCCGGGGAGACGTCGTAGGGGTCGACCTGGACGAACACCGCAGGCGCGATGAGGCCGCGCAATCGCTGGAGGCGATTATCCAGATGGTGATTGCGCGTGCTGAGGATGACCCGGATGCGCCCTTCGAAAGTCTCTGCTTGGAACCCCTTCAATATCTGAAGCCAGGGAACGGACGGTTCCTGGTTCATGCCATCGAAGAGGACCGTCAGGACAGGTCCTTCATCGCCTGGCCGCTTGAGCAACTTCTCAAGGCGCCGAAGCCAGTGATCACGGTCACGGACCTGGGCCAGTTCATGAAGACGGTCTGCGAGGAATCGCTTGATCGCTGTTTCCGAACTGCCGGTGAACTCCACCGCCGTTGAAGAGGGCACGATGAGGATGATTGGCTGCTCGTCCTTGTGGTCCACCAGCCAATCGAGCGTTGCCCAGGTTTTACCGACACCTTCGTACCCCACGACTGCGACCGGTGCATCTCTTTGGGCTGCGTCCCTCCACCACGTGGTCAGTCCATCGTGGGCGGCATCCCGCCGAACCTTCCGGTCTTGTGCCCCACCGGCTGCGTTCTGGCCGAGGGCGGCATTGGAGGCTTTCGGAGAGTTCCAGATCTTCTCCAGTCTCGTAAGGGATTCCGCCCTCAGCGCATTGAACCCCAAGCTCCATGATTGGAAGTCACGGCGGAGCCGGTCCAGGGCCTCGGTCGAAACGGGCTGTAAGGCTCGGGCATGCACTCCTGCCTCGGCGGAGAATTCAGCTGCGACGAGGTTGGGAGCGGACGCACAGAGTGCGGCGAGCGAGGCAAGCTCCGCAGGCTTCCAGTCCAAGATGAGGACGGGAACGCCAATCAACTCGCCTTTCTGAACGAGGCTCTGTTCAATCTGCTCTGGAACTTCGCGCGTGGCGACGAGGATCCAGGCTTCGAGCGCTGCGTCGCGGGCGAGTGCGTGATCCAGTTCGCCCAGGAGTTCACGCTCGCTGAAGGAGGTGGTGGCACTGTACTTCTTGCACTCGAGTCGCAGCCGGCGACCTTGTCGCCCAGCGGGCCCGGCGTCACCGCCATGCTGGAAGCCGGACTGTGCGACGGCGACCGTGACGCCGAGCAGTTGGCCGACCAGCGCGGCGGCCAAGCGCTCAAGCTTTGAGGCATCGCTCTCTGCGTGAAGCGCAGCCTTCAGCTTCCTCTCGTTGTCCCGATCTGTTGCGGTCAGCATCATGAGTTCGGCTACGAGAGTAGCGTGCTTTTGCGTGTCACCGAACCACTCTGGTTCAGCTGACTGAACGGTCGGTCAGCTGAACCAGAGACCGCGTGCGAGTCCCCCCTAAGCGGGAACGTACGCCAACCTGATCACGTCCTCGTCCATTCGCTGGCTGGATTTGAGGTGGAGTGGCGGCCGAGGGCCGGCGAAGAAGGGCTTGCCGGAACCAAGCACGACGGGGTGCAGGTAGACGCGATACTCATCAATGAGACCGAGGTCCGTCAGGCTTCGCGCCAGGTCCGGGCCTGCAACGTCAATCTCTCCCTCGAGCTCTGCCTTCAGCCGGCGGACCGTCGCCTCGAGGTCGTTCGCGACAAGGGTGGCGTTGGGGCCGACGGACTTCAGCGTGCGTGACACGACCCACTTCGGTTGGCTCCGCCAAGCCGTTGCGAAGTCGCGTTCCGCCGCGTCCCACTCAGGATGATCCTCGTCCCAATAACGCATCACCTCGTACATGCGGCGACCGTACACACTGCCAGCCAGACCGCGAACCTGCTCGATGAAATGGCGAAAGAGGACGGGGCTTGGCGCAAACGCCATGTGGTCGACGTAGCCGTCCAACGACTGGTTCATTCCGAAGACGAGTCGCGCCATCTCAAGGAATCTCCCCTCCTGGGTACTCTACGATGAGCCAGACACTCGGTCCACGCCGAGCCCCACGGGGGCGCTCTTGCAGCGGAGCAGAACAGAACCGCGGCCATCTCGAAGGAGCTTTCAACACTGGGCTGAGGGTGCTCCTTGAGCATTCAAGCCCGAACGAAGTGCCACAACACCCAGACGAACCCGGCCTCGAGGTGATATAGGAGCCCCGTGCTGCGGATCTGGCTCTGCCTCTTCACCTTGCTCTTCGCCCCGGTTGGCGGCTTCGGCTTCATGCCCGCCGTGTCCTCCGGCGGCGTGTGCATGCAGAGCTGCCCGGACGATGATGAGCAGGGTCAGTGCGCTCTCGACTGCACCGACTGCACCTGTTGCTCCCATGTACGCCCGGTCGTGCTCGCCCGCACCAACACCGTCATCCCGAGCCCTCCCGAGCCCGACTCCACCGAGCATGACGAGCAGCAACCTCCGTCCGCCGACGCGGGCGACATCCTGCACGTCCCCATAGCCCACCTCGCGTAAGGCCACTGGTTCGCCGTCCTGTCCCTTGAGGCTGCACCGGGAGAGGTGTGCCCTTGCGCCACCTCGCCCGCGGTGCTCGCCCCGTGTCCGCGAGGTTCCCCGTGTTCCACCGTCTGACGACGGCAGCCCTCGGGCTTGCCGCCGTGCTTCTCTGTCCGCGCCTCGGTGCGGCTCAGCAACCCACTCCACTCACCCTGGAAGAAGCCCTGGCCCAGGCGCGTCAGCAGGCCCCGGCACTGCTGGAGGCCGCGGGCCGCGTGGCCGAGGCGCAAGGCCGCGTAGCGGGTGCTGCTCCCCTGTTGCGCGACAACCCCACCCTGGAGGCGGAAGCCGGGCCACGCACCTTGGAGGATGGGAGCCGTGCGCCGGATGTAGCCGTGGGGCTGTCCCAACCCTTCGAGCTGGGGGGCAAACGCGGCGCGCGTCGTGACGCGGCCCGTGCCGCCCTCGCCAGCGCCACGTCCCGGCTAAGGGACGCGGAGCGACAAGTCCTCGGGCAGGTGGCCGCGAGCTTCCTGCGCACGCTGCAGGCCCGGGAGCGGCTGCGCCTGGCGCGGGTAGCCCAGGAGGCCGCCCAGGACATCTTCCAGGTCGCCCAGCGGCGCTTCGAGGCGGGGGATGTGCCTGTAGTGGATGCCAACGTGGCGCGCGTCGCCCTCGCACGAGCCCGTGCGAGCGTGGCGGGCGTGGAGGGTGAAGAGGCTGCCCGCCTCGGCGAGCTGCGCGTCCTGCTGGGGCTGCCGGCGGATGCGGCCCTGGAAGTCACGGGCGACCTGAACGCCCTGGCCCGCCAGCCCGTGGAGATGCCCGCTGCTCCACCGGAGCGCCCGGACATCACCGCCCTCACGGAGGAGCTGAAGGAGGCACAGGCCGAGCTGCGGCTGGCCCAGGCTGCGGCGTGGCCCGACCTCAGCCTGGGGGTCCGCTATGAGCGCGAGGGCAACGAGTCGGCCATCGTGGGTGGGCTCAGTGTGCCGTTGCCCTTCTTCAGTCGGGGGCAGGAAGCGCGGGCGACGAGCAGTGCCCGGGTGCGTCTGCTGGAGCAGGCGCTGGAAGCCACCCGCCGAGTGCGCAACGCCCAGGTCGAAGCCGCCCTGGCTCAATACCGCAAGAACCACGAGGCCCTGGAGACGCTGGAGCGCGAGGCGCTGCCGCTGCTTACAGAGAACGAGTCCCTCGCACGCAAGTCTTACGAATCCGGGGAGATGGGGCTGGCCGAGTTCCTCCTGGTGCGGCGTGACGTCCTCGACGCCCGCGCCGACTACCTCGACCGCCTGCTGGAAGCCGCCCTCTCCCGCGTCCACCTCGCTGCTCAAGTTGGAGTTCTTCGATGAAGCCCTTGTACCCCATCCTCTTGGGCACTCTCCTTGCGGCGTCCGCCTGCAAGCGCCAGGAGCCGCCGGCCGAGAAAGAAGGCCACGCCCACACGGAGGAGGCGGAAGCCCACTCCGACGAAGGCCACGGAGAGAACGAGAAGATCGTCCACATCGATCCGGAGATGCTGCGCGACCTGCGCATCACCACGGCTCCAGCGCGAGAGCGTCCCGGGGGTGAGGTCGTCACCGCGCTGGGCGAGCTGACGTTCAGCGAGAACGCCTACGTCGAGGTGGCCACCCCCATCCCCGCCCGAATCGTCACCGTTCACGCCTCCACGGGGCAGAAGGTGAAGGCGAAGGAGCCGCTCGTCAACCTCCAGAGCCCCGAGCTGGGCAAGGCGCGCGCAGCCCTGCGGGCGGCCCAGGCACGAGCGAATGCCGCGCGTCAGGCCGCCGAGCGCAAGCGCACCCTGGCCGCCGAGCGCATCGTCGCGCAGAAGGACGTGCAGGCCGCCGAAGCGGAGGCGACCGCGGCCGAGGCGGAGGTCTCCGCCGCACAAGCCGAGCTGGGAGCGCTGGGGGCCGGCAACGCGGAGCTGAGCGGTGGACAGGGCGCTCCATGGTTCACGTTGCGCTCCCCCATCTCCGGCACCGTCATCGAGCGCCATGCCCGGGAGGGGCAGATGGCGGACCCCTCGCAGGCGCTCTTCCACATTGGCGACCTCACGCGCCTCTGGCTCATCGTCCAAGCCTTCGAGCGCGATGCGGTTCGCATCCAGCCCGACACCGAGGCACGCATCACCTTCGCCGCCTTCCCAGGCAAGGAGTTCACCGCCAAGGTGGGGCATGTCGGTCAGCGGGTAGACCCTGCCTCGCGCACCATCCCCGTGCGGCTGGAGCTGGACAACCCGGAGGGGTTGCTGAAGCCCGGCATGTCCGCCTCGGCCTTCATTCCCCTGGGAGAGAAAGGGGCTCGCATCCTCACCGTCCCGGCGGCATCGCTCCAACGTCTGGAGGACGGCTGGTTCGCCTTCATGCCCGTGGGCAAGGGCTCCTTCGAGCAGCGCGCGGTGGGCCGTGGCCGCACGCTCGGGGGAGAGGTGGAGGTGCTCTCGGGCCTCGAGCCCGGCGAGCCGGTGGTGGTGGAAGGGGCCTTCCTCCTCAAGTCCGAGGTGGAGAAGTCCCGTGGCGGCGGCGAGCAACATGAGCACTGAGGGACGCGAACCATGATTGCTCGAATCCTCCAGGCCTCCTTCTCCCGGCCCGGCCTCACCTTGGTGCTGGCCCTGGCCCTCTCGGCCTTCGGTGCGATGGCCTTCCGGGGCCTGCGCCGGGACGTCTTCCCGGACCTGTCCGCTCCCATCTTCAACGTCATCGTGCAGAACCCGGCCATGGGCGCGGAGGAGTTGGAGACGGCGGTGGCCATGCCCATGGAAGTGGCGCTGGCGGGCCTGCCAGACGTGCGCCGCATCCGCTCCACCTCTCAGCTCGGCGTCACCCAGGTGACGGTGGAGTTCGAGCCGGACGCGGACTACTACCGCAGCCGCCAGCTCGTGGCCGAGCGCGTGGCGGCGGCCAACACCGAGCTGCCGCCCGGCACGGACACGCCGCTCGTCTCCAGCCTCACCGGCCGGCTCAACGAGGTGTTCGAGTTCACCCTGGAGGCCGAGCCGGAAACGGTGGACCTGATGACGCTGCGGGACCTGGCCGAATTCGAGGTGAAGAACCGGCTGCTCGCGGTGCCAGGCGTCGCGGGCGTCGAGCGGCTGGGCGGCTACCTGCGGCAGTTCCAGGTGCAGCTCGACCTGGAGCCAATGGCCGCACGCGGCGTCAGCCTCGACGAGGTGGAGCACGCCCTGGAGGGCGCCAACCTCAACGCCTCCGGCGGCTTCGTGGTGCAAGGGCCCATGGAGTGGACGGTGCGTGCCGTGGGCCGCGCCCAGACGCTGGAGGATTTGCGCAGCACCGTGGTGGCCATGCGCGGGGGAACGCCCGTGCTGTTGGGCGACGTGGCCGACGTGCGCGAGGGCCCTGCCGTTCGCCGGGGGCTGGCCCACCGCCTCAAGGGCGAGGTGGTGAGCTGCCGCGTCATCAAGCAGTTTGGCGCGGACACCATGCGGGTGGCGGCGGGTGTACGCGAGGCGCTCACGGAAGTGCAACAGAGCCTCCCCAAGGGCGTGCACCTGCGTGTCGTCTATGACCAATCGGAGCTGGTGGGCTCCGCGCTGGGAGGTGTGAGCCGGGCCATCCTCCTGGGAGCCTTCCTCGTGGTGCTTGTCCTCTTCGGCCTGCTGGGGGACTGGCGCGCGGCCATCATCGTCACCCTCACGCTGCCGCTCTCCCTGGCCCTGGCGGGCCTGCTGCTGAAGGCCACCGGCATCGGCATCAACACCATGACGCTGGGGGGACTGGCCGTCGCGGTGGGCCTGCTGGTGGACGCGGCCATCATCGTCACCGAGAACATCGTCCACCGGCTCCACACCGGAGCGGACCCGCAGGCTCGGCGCAAGGAAGCGCTCTCGGCCTCGGTGGAGGTGGGCCGGCCGATCACCTTCGCCACCCTCATCGTGGTCTCCGTCTTCATTCCCCTCTTCGCCATGACGGGCATCGAGGGGCGCATGTACCAGCCCCTCGCGGCGACCGTGGTGGCGTGCCTCGCCGCCTCCCTGGCGCTCGCCCTCACGCTGGTGCCAGTGGCCTCCGGCCTCTTCCTCCGGCCGCGCAAGCAGGGGCAGCAAGAGGACGTGTGGCTCATCCGCAAGGTGAAGGCGGGGTACGCACCGCTGCTGGACGCCTGCATGCGGCGGGCGGGGCGGGTTCGGGTGGTGGCGCTCGCCATCACGGTGCCTGCCCTGGCGCTGGCCTTTGCCGTGGGCAGCGACTTCATGCCCCGGCTGGACGAGGGCGCGCTGCTCATCCAGACGATGCTGCCACCCGAGGCGTCGTTGGAGGAGGTGGACCGGCTCAACCACCGCATGGAGGACGTGCTGCGCGAGTTCCCCGAGGTGGAGGACGTGGTGCGCCGCACCGGCCGGGCCGAGCGCACGGAGGACCCCATGCCGCACACCGTCTCGGACGTGCTGGTGGTGCTCAAGCCGGACAGGAAGAAGAGCCTGGAGCGGCTGGAGGCGGAGATGCGGGAGGCGGTGGAGAAGGTGCCTGGAGTGTCCGCCCTCTTCACCACGCCCCTGGGCATGCGCATCGACGAGGGCCTGGGCGGCAGCCCCGCCGATGTCTCGGTCCGCATCTTCGGCCCGGACCTGGAGACGCTCGCCCAGTTGGGTGAGCGGGCCCGCGCCGTCATGTCGCGGGTGGAAGGCGTGGAAGACCTGCGCGTGGAGAAGCTCAGCGGACTGCCGCAACTGCGCATCGAGGTGAACCGGGCTGCCGTGGCTCGAGTGGGCCTCACTCCGGGCGATGTCATCCGAGCGGTGCGCGTGGGGCTCGTCGGGCAGGAGGCATCCCAGGTGTGGCAGGGCCAGCGTCGCTTCGACCTGGTGCTGCGGCTGGCCGATCACCACCGGGGAGATGTAACGGACTTGCGCAACCTCCTGGTGGACGGGCACGACGGCACGCGGATTCCGCTCAGCCAGCTCGCCACCATCGAGGAAACATTCGGTGCGGGCAGCGTGCGCCGTGAGGCCGGCAGCCGCCGCATCGCCGTGGAGGCGGGCGTCTCGGGACGCGACCTGGGGAGCACGGCCGCGGAGATACGTGAGCGACTCTCCCAGGAGCTGAAGCTGCCCACCGGCTACTTCATCGACGTGGGCGGCCGGGTGGAGAGTCAGGAGCGCGCGGCGCAGTCGCTGGTGATGGCCATCGCGGTGGCGCTGCTGGCCGTCTTCGTCCTCCTGTACCTCGCGCTAGGCTCGCTGGCCGAGGCGCTCGTCATCCTGGCCACGCTGCCAGACGCCTTCGTGGGCGGCATCCTCGCGCTGCTCATCGCGGGCGAGACGTGGAACGTCTCCAGCCTCGTGGGCCTCATCGGCCTGTTCGGCATCGCGGTGCAGAACGGCCTCGTGCTGGTGTCACAGACGAAGAGCCTCATGGCCGAGGGCAAGCCCTTCCCCGAGGCCGTGCGCGAGGCGAGCATCGGTCGCGTGCGCCCCAAGCTGATGACGGCGGGCACGGCCATCCTCGGCCTGTTGCCGCTGCTGGTGCTGCCGCTGCATGGCACCGAGATCGAACGCCCCCTGGCGGTGGTCATGGTTGGGGGGCTGCTGACCTCGACCGTCTTCACGCTGCTGGCCCTGCCCACCTTCTACGCGCTGGTGCATGGTGTCCAGGAGCGTGTGGGTCAACGTCTCGCGGCTCGGAGGGCCCCATGAGTCGGAGTCCCGAAGTCGTGGCCAAGCTGGTAGAGGACCTCACATGCCCCTGATGACCCTGCTGCTCCTCTCGCTGGGATTGGCGATGGATGCCACGGCCGTCTCCATCGCGAGTGCTGTCGCGGCTCCACGCGTCCGGGCGCGCGATGCCCTCCTGCTCTCCTTCCTCTTCGGTTTCTTCCAGGCACTCATGCCCACCATCGGCTGGGCCGTGGGTGCCCAGTTCGCGAACGCCATCTCCGCCTGGGACCACTGGCTCGCCTTCGTGCTCCTCGGAGGCATTGGGGCCAAGATGCTTCATGAGGCGTACACCCACCACCATCCGGGAGAAGGAGACGTACGGAAGGCCGGCAAGGCGTCCAACGCGCGCAGCCCGTTTCATCCAGGGCGGCTCGTCATCATGGCGGTTGCCACCAGCATCGACGCGCTGGCCGCGGGGGTGACGCTGCCATCGCTCAACGTCTCCATCGCGACGGCGGCCGCCATCATCGGCGGGGTGACCTTCGCGCTGTGCTTCCTGGGGGTGAGTGTCGGCCGTCGATTCGGCGAGGCGCTCGAAGGCAAGCTCGACATCCTTGGTGGCCTCGTCCTCATCGGGCTCGGCATCAAGACGCTTCTGGAGCACCTCCTCGCAGCCTGAGGGAGACGGGGCGGCGTTGAACACCGGTGCCCCACTGCTTCAAGGCGAGGTGGGGTTCGGCCCCAGCCTCATGAGCACCTCAGCCACTCCGTCCGCGTGCTGCGGGTTCTCCTGGGCCACCATGCGGAAGCCGCACTTCTCGAGGACGCGGATCGACCCGACGTTGTGGACAGCGACCCACGCATGGAGCGGACGAATCGGCTCGAGCACGAGGAACTCCGAGAGCGCCCGTGTCGCGATGCCCTTGCCCCAGTGCTCGCGACCCATCCAATAGGCGACGAGGCGCTTGCCGTCCTGTTCCCAACTGCCGATGTACCCAGCGACCCGGCCGCCCATGACGATGGTGCGGGTCACGTTCTCGGGGCGGAGAACCCTCGTGCGCCAGTGGGTCAGGAAGGCATCGCGTTCCCGCGACGGGAATGCGGCCATGCGCAGCGCGACTGCGTCCCGTTGGTGCTCGAAGAAAATCGGCAAGTCTTCATCTGTCACGTCGCGCAGGATCACCAAGATGCTCCACCGGGCCCAGCTCCCCCCATTGCCTGGTACTACAGTTGTAGTAAAGGCTTCGTAGAGCCTGTTTCGGTATGATTCTTTACGGCCCTGTAAAGTAGATACGATTCTTCTGCGCCACGTACAGGTAGAAGGTCGCTGCGTCGAGTGCACGGTGCAAGGCTGCTTCTTCAGCCTTCGTCAACTCCTTGTCCTGGCTGACGACTAGGTTATCGCTGAACTCCGTTCGAAGCTTGCGCACGGCGAATACCAAGCTGATGAGATCACTCATTTTCTTCTCGCTGGCGCGCAGCGTGCGCTCAGCCTCCATCGAAAGATCGTTCCTCGTTAGCTCAGCATCAGCATCAACTACTTTCGGCTCAGCGGAGGGAGCAGCCTTCTCTTTGAGGACGAGCCATGTCACCAATGCCCCGAAGAGCGCTGCGAGAATGATGGATTCCATTCGAGCAGTATGCCCGTCCCTCGCGTGTGCCTGAAGCCTGCTACTACAGCCGACCGTCTTGCCCCCTTCAGGACGGGGGACGTCGAGCTGATACCGGGGCCGAGTTGGCGCTGTCCGACGCGCGCGCCCCCGGATCAAGCTGTCAGCGCATGCTGACAGCTTCCCGACGGGAACTGGCCCAACTGCGACCCGCACAGCCCCCTCTTCGATGAAAGGACGTGGAATGAACTTCCAAACTTGCAGCGCACTCCGCCAAGCCGTTGCCGTTGCCGGAGTCGTAGCGGGGTGCGCCACCTCTCAAGAGGCGCCTGAGACCTACGCTTGGGCGCCTGTACGCCCACCCCCTGTGCCCGGCACGGGCCTCCCCACCCCCGGGCAGCCAGGGCAGGTTCGTCCCCAGCCCCTGCCGCGCAGCCCACACAAGCGCGTGTTGCCGCCCACCCGGGAGCCGGGCCTTTGGGCCGGAGACGCTCCTCGGGCCTCGCAGGAACCGGAAGCGGACCCCACACCGGAGAGGTCCAGAGCGAACAGGAGGGACCCACCTGCCCCGGTGACCGCGGAGCGCCGCCGCCCGGAGTGCGAGCCCATCCCGGTTCCTCACGCGGGCGAAGACGACCCACATAACGAGTGCGCCGACACGTTTCCGCCGAACCGCTACCCCGGCAATGACGTGCTCGTTGGCGGCAAGCGCTTTGATGCGCTGCAAGTCGGCGTGCGTGTACTATGGGAGATCAAGACCCATCGATTTGAAACGTACAGTGGCTTTCTGCGGGGTCAGGTGACCAGAGATCAGGTGGTCGAACTGGTGGAAGCTCGAAACATCGCGGCGTCATGTGGATATGGTTTCGTCGTTGGGGTGAGCACCCAAGCCCACAAAGACGTGCTGGAGGCAGCCGAGCCCTCTCTCACCCTCGTCGTCACGGGGTGCGAGCGATGACCGAACAAAATTCACTCCTTCTCATCGTCTACGCTCCTGCGCTCGTGGGCAATGACGGTCGCTCGCTCGCGGTAGTCCATGGCATGGAGCGAGCGCTTCCCGGCTTGCGTTTGGAGTGGAAGGTTTCTCCGGAGGGGAAGCCCATCGCGTTGCCGCAGCGTGATGCGTGGCTCGTCGAAGGAACCCAGAGCGGCGGATTCCCTCTCGTGTGCAACGGCGACGAGGGGTACCCTGTGACGGTCACGGGATGGGGAAAACCGGCACGCCTCAGCCCAGGCGGCCAGCCCCTGCTTGAAGTCCATGCAAACCTGCCACTGGACGGGGCCGTGCTCACGGCATCGACGGAGTTGCTCGAAGGCGTGGCAGAAGGAGCGCGCGCGCTGTGGGGACATGCGACTCCGTTCAGCGCCGGGGTGGAGATCGCGCGACAAACGACTGATCCGGTGCATAAACCAGGAGGTCCTCCTCGGGGGCTGCCTGCGCTCAAGTTCCCAGAGAAAATCCGCTCGTCTGAGATTCCGCATCGCCTCGGATGGCTCAACTACTGGTCTGCCGCTGCCGCAGGCGCCATTGGGTTTCCGGCCCCCTCGCGTGACGCGGACCTACTCTCTCGGGCGCGGCGCACTACGAGCGGCGGGTGGATCGTTCGGCTCACGGATGCCCCACTCGATCTCGACAACCCCATGCACCTTGCGGCGCTCATGCGCGTGTATGAGCGCTTCCCAGAGATCGGCGGGCGCGTTACTTCGGGCTGAGCGGGTGCCCCCTCAGGGCGTTGCTTCACAGCGTCCCCTGTCAGGGGAAGAGGGACTCCACCGGGACGTAGTAGCGCCCCTGGCTCCCGTCACCGAGCTGCCCGTTGTCGCTCGAGCCCCACGCCCAGGCTGTGTTGTCGTTCCTCACGGCCTGCGAGTGAAGAGCGCCTGCGGAGATGGCAATGACGTCGAGCAACTGGGGCACCTGCGTCGGAGTGGTCCGCTGGGTGGTCGTTCCATCGCCGAGCTGTCCGTTGGCGTTGTTGCCCCAAGTCCAGACAGTGCCCGTGTCGCTCAGGGCCAGGGAGTGGCCAGAGCCCGCGGCCACGGCGATGATGCTGACCAGCCCATCGATCCGCGCAGGCGTGAGCCGGATGCTGGTCGTCCCATCGCCCAGCTGCCCATTGTAGTTGGCGCCCCAGCTCCAAACCGTGCCATCGGTTCGCAGGGCCAGCGAATGTTGGCTCCCCGCCGCGACGGCGAGCACGCCCGTCAGTCCCGAGGCCTGGACGGGACTGAGCCGCTGGGTGACTGTCCCGTCTCCGAGCTGGCCGGAGGTGTTGCCGCCCCACGTCCAGACCGTTCCATCGCTGCGCACCGCCATCGAGTGGAAGAAGCCCGCGGAAATGGCGGTGACGCGGGTGAGGCCCGGAATCTGGACGGGCGTGGAGCGTTGGGTGGTCGTCCCAAGACCGAGCTGCCCGGAGTTGTTGAAGCCCCAGGCCCAGACGGTGCCGTCACTGCGCAGCGCCAGCGCGTGGTAGACGCCCGCGGCCAGCTGGGTGATCTGGGTGAGCCCAGAGACCGGGATGGGGGTGAATCGGTCGATCGTGGAACCGTCTCCGAGCTGTCCGAAGTGGTTGTAGCCCCAGGCCAGGACGGAGCCGTCATTGAGCAGGGCCATGGAGGAGAGGCTTCCCGAGACAACCTGGGAGACGCCTGCCAGCTCCGCCACCTGCGCGGGGGTTGCACGGCTCAATTCACTCAGGGCACCGAGCTGCCCATAGACATTGTTGCCCCAGGACCAGACCGTGCCATCACTGCGCAGGGCCAGCGCATGGCCCGAGCCACCGGACAGGGCGGTGACCCCGATCAGGGCAGCGAGCTGCGAGGGCGTGTGCCGTTCCGCGGGTATGCCCCTGCCCACCTGTCCGGAGGTGTTCTGGCCCCAGGCGCGAACGGTGCCATCGGCTCGCACGGCCAACGCGTGGTTTCCTCCCGCCGCGAGCGCCGTGACCTGGGCCAAATCCACCACTTTCCTGGGGGTGCCCGAGTGGGCGCCCTGCCCGATGCCGAGCTGGCCCCAGGCGTTTTCCCCCCAGGCCCAGACCGTGCCGTCCTGCTGCAAGGCCAGCGCGTGGTTGCCTCCGGTGGCAACGGCGGTGATCTGCGACAGCTCCGGCACTTGCGTGGCCGAGTTGGAGATGGAGAGGCCATTGTAGCCCCAGGCCCAGGCGGTTCCGTCCGAGCGCACCGCCATGGAGAAGTTCTCGCCAGCGGCGACGGCGGTGACGCCAGTCAGCTCGACGACCTTGCCTGGAGTCGCTCGGGAGTTGCGCGTCCCGTCTCCCAACTCGCTGTAGCTGTTCTGGCCCCATGCCCAGAGCGTGCCGTCATCCTGGAGGGCCAGGGTGTGTGCCTCGCCCGCGGCGATGGCGATGATGTTGCTCAGCTGGGGGACTTGTCCGGGAGTGGGTCGGGAAAGAGGAGACGCCTGGCCCAGCTGGCCCTCGCCGTTGTCCCCCCAGGTCCAGACCGTACCGTCTTCACGGAGAGCCACCGAGTGCTGGGTTCCCGCGGCGAGGGCGGTGACGCCGCTCAGCTCCGCCACCTGGGCCGGCATGGCTTGGGAGGCGGGACCGGTGTTGCCGAGCTGGCCCTCGGAGTTGTTCCCCCAGGCCCAGACCGTGCCATCGGCCCGCAGGGCCAGGGAGTGGGTCCCTCCCGCGGCGACAGCGCGGAGATCCTTCAACGCCAGGATTTGGGTGGGGCGAATGGCAGGTGGGCTGGAAGCCGCCCCTGTTCCGAGCTGACCCTGGGTGTTGTCGCCCCAGGACCAGAGGGTGCCGTCGGCGCGCAAGGCCAACGAGTGGGCGTTTCCCGCGGCCACGGAGGGTGTCGGGCAGGCCGTCACGGAGACCGTGAAGGACCGGGAGGCAGTACCCTGCTGAGCATCCGTGACGGTGACGGTGACGGTGACGACGGTGCCCGCGGGTAGACACAAGGGGGCCGTCCACGTCACCTCGCTGGTGGTCCCGGTGCTCGTGGGGGCTCCGGCGGAGCCATGACTGGCCACCCATGAGAACTGGAGCTCGCTGCTCTCGGCGTCCTGGGCTGTCACTTGGAAGGTGACAGTTCCCTCGGCCATCACGCTGCTGGCGGACTGGTGGGCTTCCGTGAAGGCGGGGGCGGTGTTCTCGGTCGGACCCGCGTCAGGTCCTCCATCCGGGCCTCCTCCACCGGAGTCGGCACAGCCGGCCACGAGCAGGAGCACCGCCAGTACGCCCATGAAGCCGCGCATCTTCTGAAGAATAGCTGCACCGGGAGTGAATAAGAGGTTTTTGCTTACGTCCGCTTCCGAACATCCCTTGGGAGAAGGGCCTCGTCCTGACTGGACGAGAAAGCACAACTTATGAGCCGTCATCTGAAGAGTACGTTCCTCGCGCTGTGTGCGCTGGCATTCACCTTGAGCATCGCAGGTTGTTCCGGCGGAGAAGAGCCGCTGAATCCGTGTGAAGGGCTCACCTGTGGCGCGGGGCGCTGCATCGACGACGCGGGGAGAGCAGCCTGTGAGTGTGACTCGGGCTACCACGCGGAGGGGCTGACCTGCGTCAAGGACAACGAGCCGCCGAAGAACCCCTGCGAGCCGAATCCGTGCATCCAGCCCAACCGCGGGGTGTGCCACAACGTGAGCGGCCAGGCCGTCTGCGAGTGCAATCCGGGAACCCAAGAGGGGCCAGGAGGCGCCTGCATCATCCCCAGCCCGTGCGAGCCGAACCCCTGCACCCAGCCGAACAAGACGGACTGCAGTGTGTCCAACGGCCAGGCGGTCTGCGCGTGCGTGAGCGGCTATGTGCCGGACGGCGAAGCGTGCAAGCCGGAGCAGACCGTCTCCTGTACGGGGCAGCACTCCGAGGGAGACGCCTTCGAGCCCGATGAGTGCCCGGCGCTCGCGCGCGCCGTGGGCGCCAGCGGGACGCTGAACGAGGAGCACACGCTGAGCCCCGTGGGCGATGAGGACTGGCTGAAGCTCACCGCCGTCGCGGGGCACGTCTACGAGGCCGTCGCCACGGGGGCGGCGGGCGCGCGGCTGAACCTGGATGTGTACGCCGCGGACGGCACCACGGTGCTGGCGTCGGACCATCGTGGGCAGGCAGTGGCGAAGCTCGTCCACAAGGCAGCAGCGTCGGGAGTGCTGTTCTTCCGGATCCGCGCCTTCGTCAGCGGCGAGACGGGGGCCTACACCCTCTCCATCGTGGATCTGGGCGAGGACGACTTCGCGGATGAGCCGTCGCTCGCCACCCGGCTGAACGTGTCCAGCGGGACCCCGGTGTCCGGGGCGCTGCAGTTCGAGGGGGATCGGGATGTGGTGAAGCTGCCGCTCACGGCGGGCCACAGCTACCGCTTCGAGGCGGCGTGGAGCGCCACGAGCACCGACTCGCTGCGGCTCGAGCTCATCGCGCCCGACCAGACGACGGTGGTGGTCTCCAGCCAGCAGGTGGCGCCGAGGGCGCTCACGCGCATCACCATCACCGGGGACTACTTCCTGCGGCTCCAGGAGCCCACGGGGAGCCTGCGCGCGGGCTACACCTTCACCGTGACGGATCTGGGAGTGGATGACCATGGGGATGGGCCTACCGAGTCCTCCCCGGTGATCATCGACGCGCCGCCCGCGGACGGTGGCTTCGAGCATCCGGAAGACGTGGACGTCTTCTCGTTCCAGGCGCAGGCGGGCCATATCTATGCCTTCACCTGCAGCCCGAGCGGAGGGACCACGGCTTGCCACGTGAGCCTCTCCGATGCGGCGGGCAACGTGCTGGCCGTCGATAACAACGGAGGCACGGGCTACATCGTCCATGAGTACGCGCAGGCGGGGACGTACTACTTCCGGCTCTCCTCGGAAGGCGTCGGGAGCTACACGTACCGGCTGGAGGACCTGGGCTTCGATGACCACGGGGACACCTCGGGCACCGCGACGGCGCTGACGGCACCTGCTTCGGGCTCGGGCCGGCTGGAGCTTCCGGGCGACGTGGACGTGTTCTCCTTCACCGGCTCCGCCGATGAGACCTACGAGTTCACCTGCACCGGCACCTCGGTGGACTGCAATGTGCTGCTGGTGGACTCCAGCGGCGGCACCGTGGCGTCCGACACCGACACCACCGCCAACGCGCGGATCGTCTACCGGCTGCCCCAGGCGGGAACCTGGTTCCTGCACGTGAAGAGCACGCCGGTGGGCACGGGGAGCTACGGCTATCAGCTCGTGAGCCTGGGCACCGACGAGCATGGTGACACTCCCGCCACCGCGACGCCGGTGGGCGTGGGGGCTCCCGAGGCAGGCGGTCGGATCGACACGCCGACGGATGTGGACGTGTTCTCCTTCGACGCGCTCGCGAACCACATCTACGAAATCACCTGCACCAGCACCCAGCTGACCTGTCAGCTGCAGTTGCTGAACGCGGCGGGGGCCGTGCTGGACTCCAACAGCGGCACCCATGCGAAGGTCGTCTACGAGGTGGGCGCCGCGGGGACCTACTACTTCCGGCTGGCCAGCGCCTCCAGCACGGTGGGCACCTACGCGTACCGCGTCGTGGACCTTGGGGTGGACGACCACGGGGATACCCGGGCCACCGCTACGCTCATCACGGCCTCCACCACGAGCAGCACGGGCCGGGTGGAGACGCTCGGCGATGTGGACTACTTCTCGTTCGCGGGAGCGGTGAACACCACCTACGAGTTCAGCTGCTCCAGCAGTGCCATCGACTGCGATGTGGTGCTCTCCGACGCCAGCGGCGCCGTGCTGCTGTCGGACACGGGCAGCAGCAGCGAGGCCAAGGTGACGTATGTGGTGCGCACGGCGGGCACCTTCTTCCTGAAGGCCTCCAGCGGGACCACGACGACCGGTGACTACACCTACCAGCTCAAGAACCTGGGACCGGATGACCATGGCAACACCCTCGACAACGCCACGGCCGTCACCCCGTCCACCACCTTCAGCAATGGGCGGATCGACTCCGCGACGGACGTGGACGTGTTCTCGTTCGTGGCGGTGGCCGGGCACATCTACGAGGTCGAATGCACCACCACGACCATCGACTGCGACCTGGTGCTGATGGACAACACGGGCACGGTCATCGCCTCCGACACGGGCTCGGGCACGACGGCCCGGGTGCGCCTGGAGCTGAACACCGCGGGCACGTACTACTTCCGCATCCAGCCGGGCACCACCACCTTCGGTAACTACTCGTACCGGGTGCGGGACCTGGGGCTGGATGACCATGGCGATGCGCCGGCCACCGCGACCCTCCTCGTTCCCATGGCGAGTGCCGCCACGGGCCAGATCGAGACGTCCGGGGATGTCGATGTCTTCGCCTTCAGCGCCACGGCGAACCGCATCTACGAGTTCACCTGCACGGGGGCCGCGGGCGACTGTGACCTCGAGCTGGTGAATGGCACGGGAGACGTGCTGATCCGGGACAACAGCTCGTCCTCCTCCGCCAAGGTCGTCTACGAGTTCGGGACCGAGGGGACCTACTACCTGCGGCTGCTGTTCGGGAACGCCTCGACCACCGTGATCGGAGGCTACACCTACCAGCTCAAGGACCTCGGGGTGGACGACCACGGAGACACGCTCGCCACGGCGACGCTCATCACCCCGTCCGCCACCGCCAGCACAGGCCAGCTCGAGACGCTGGGAGACCTGGACTACTTCTCGTTCTCCGCCTCGGTGAACACCACCTACGAGTTCAGCTGCTCCAGCAGCGCCATCGACTGCAACGTGGTGCTCTATGACTCCAACGGTACGGCGGTGCAGTCGGACACGGGCAGCAGCAGCTCGGCCAAGGTGACGTACCTGGTTCGGGCCGCGGGGACCTTCTCCGTGAGGGTCTACAGCGGCACGGCCACGCTGGGCGCCTACACCTACCAGCTCAAGAACCTGGGAACGGACGACCACGGCAACACGCGGTCCGATGCCACAGCGGTGACGCCGTCTTCCACCTCCGTCAATGCACGGATCGACGCGTCGGGGGATGTGGACGTGTTCTCGTTCGAGGCGGTGGCCGGGCACATCTACGAGGTCGAGTGCATTGCCTCGGCGTTCGACTGTGACCTGGTGCTGATGGATGCGGAAGGGACGGTGATCCTCTCCGACACCACCAACTCCACGTCCGCGTCAGTGCTGGCGGAGCTGAACACGGCGGGCACGTACTACTTCCGCATTCAGCCAGGGAGTTCGTTTGGCGCGTACGCCTACCGGCTCCGGGACCTGGGAATGGATGACCACGGGGACAGACTGGCCACCGCCACACCCATCGCTCCCTCCGCTACCAGCATCAACGCCCGGTTCGAGGTGAGTGGGGATGTGGACTGGTTCTCCTTCACGGCGGAGGCGGGCCACATCTACGAGTTCACCTGCGCGGCCCAGTACGTCAACTGCAACGCGTACCTGTATGACGCGGAGGGCACGCTGCTGCTGTCGGACACCGCCACGAGCAACACGGCCCGTGTACGGATGGAGTTCACCACGGGCGGTACCTACTATGTGGCGACAGTGGCTACGGATTGGGCCACCTACACCACCAGCCACTACACGTACCGGTTGGTCGACTTGGGCGTGGATGACCATGGAGATACGCAGGCCACCGCCACGCCCATCGTGCCTTCCACCACCAGCACCCCCGCCCTGTTCGAGGTGAGTGGGGATGCGGACTGGTTCTCCTTCACGGCGGAGGCAGGCCACGTCTACGAGTTCATCTGCATTGCCTCGCTCATCGACTGCAACGCGTACCTGTACGACGCAACGGGCACCGTGCTGCGCTCGGACATCGCCTCGTCCTCCACCGCTCGCGTGCGGATGGAGTTCACCACGGGTGGCACCTATTACCTGAGGGCCGTCGCCGCCGATTGGTACTCCACCAACGGCTACACCTATCAGCTGCGCGATCTCGGGGTGGATGACCATGGAGATACGCAGGCCACGGCCACGCCCATCGTGCCTTCCACCACCAGCACCCCCGCCCTGTTCGAGGTGAGTGGGGATGTGGACTGGTTCTCCTTCACGGCGGAGGCAGCCCACATCTACGAGTTCACCTGCAGCCCCTCGTCCATCGACTGCAATGTGTACCTGTATGACGCGACGGGCACCCTGCTGCGCTCGGACACCTCCACGAGCAACGCCGCCAGCGTGCGAATGGAGTTCACCACGGGAGGCACCTACTACCTGAGGGCGGTCGCCGCCGATTGGAGCACCACCAACGGCTACACGTATCAGCTGCGCGATCTCGGGGTGGATGACCATGGAGATACGCAGGCCACGGCCACGCCCATCGTGCCTTCCACCACCAGCACCCCGGCCCTGTTCGAGGTGAGTGGGGATGTGGACTGGTTCTCCTTCACGGCGGAGACGGGCCACATCTACGAGTTCATCTGCAATGCCGCGTTCATCGACTGCAACGTGTACCTGTATGACGCAACGGGCACCCTGCTGCGTTCAGACACCTCCACGGGCAAACTCGCGAGCGTGCGAATGGAGTTCAACACGGGAGGTACCTACTACCTGAGGGCGGTGGCCGCCGATTGGGGCTCCACCAACGGTTACACGTACCGGTTGGTCGACGTGGGCGTGGACGACCATGGAGATACGCAGGCCACGGCCACGCCCATCGCTCCTTCCACCAGCAGCACCCCCGCCGTGTTCGAGGCGGGTGGGGATGTGGACTGGTTCTCCTTCACGGCGGAGGCCAGCCACGTCTACGAGTTCACCTGCAATGCCGCGTTCATCGACTGCAACGCGTACCTGTATGACGCGGCGGGCAACCTGCTGCGCTCGGACACCGCCTCGTCCTCCACGGCTCGCGTTCGGATGAGGATGACCACGGGTGGTACCTACTACCTGAGGGCGGTGGCCGCCGATTGGTTCTCCACCAACGGCTACACGTATCAGCTGCGTGATCTCGGGGTGGATGACCATGGAGACACTCAAGCCACGGCCACGCCCGTCGTGCCTTCCACCACCAGCACCAACGCGAGCATCGAGGTGACGGCAGACCAGGACTGGTTCTCCTTTACCGCCGCGGCAGGCCAGACCTTCGACTTCTTCTGCACCACGAGCAGCTTCGACTGTGACCTGTTCCTGTACAACGCGGCAGGCACGGAGCTGGCCTCCGACACCAGCAGTTCTACGAACGCGCAGCTGACTCGGCGGTTCACTGCCGCGGGCACCTACTTCGTGAAGGTCATCTCCGGCAACAGCGTGCTGGGCCCCTACGCCTACCGCTTGAATGACCGTGGCGTGGATGAGCACTCGGACACCTTCACGGGAGCCACCGCGCTCACGCTGGGGACCGCCACGGCTGGCAACATCCAGATCGCCAGCGACCTGGACTTCTTCGCCGTCAACCTCGCATCCAGCACCGGGTACACGCTGACTCCGACGGGCATCGCCCTCACGCTCACCGTGTATGCCCCGAACCAGACGACGGTGCTCTATACCGGCGCGGGCCCTGCCACCTTCACCAGCACCGCGGCAGGTGGCACCCACTATGTCCGCGTGCAGGGAGCCGCCTCGGGCACGGGCGCTTACACCGTCACGGTTCAATAGGAAGCACTCGCCCACTCACTGAAAAGAGAAGGCGCTCCAGCCCTGAACGAGCTGGAGCGCCTCCTAAGACCGCAATGTCCGCTTCTTGCTGGAGATCAAACCCCTCCTGTAACGTCAAGAGGATGGAACACTACCGGTCACGTCAGCTTCATCCCGGGGTCACTCGCCAAGTCGGTTCGGGAGCCGCTGTCCACGGGGGGAAGATGCTCAAGGCGCTCGGGTGGGCCGCGGTGGTTGCCTTGTGCTGTGCAGCAAGTGCGGTGGCCGGGGAAACGGTGCCAGATGCGCGCTTGCAGCAGGCACAGACAGCCTATGAAGAGGCAAAGCGGCTCGATCAGGCGGGAAAGTACGCCGAGGCCGTGGCGCAGGCCGAACAGGCGCTCTCGCTGCGCGAGTCCGTGCTCGGAGACAAGCATCCGGAAGTCGCCGACTGTCTGGACCTGCTTGGAGCGTTATATCGGTTTCAGGGGGAGTTTGACCGGGCCGAGCCGCTGATCCAACGCGGACTCGCCATTCGGGAAGGGGCCTTCGGCCAAAACCATCCCGATGTCGCCCAATCCCTCAACAATCTGGCCAACATCTACCAAGCCCAGGGGTTGTATGACCGGGCCGAGCCGCTCTACCAGCGCTCACTCGCCATCCGGGAAGCGACCCTGGGCAAGAACCATCCCTCCGTCGCCGCTTCGCTCAACAACCTCGCCGTCCTCAACGATCGCCAGGGCCGGTACAGCCGCGCCGAGCCGCTCTACCAGCGCGCGCTCGCCATCCGGGAAGCGGCCTTTGACAAGGACCATCCCATCGTTGCCACCTCGCTCAACAACCTCGCCATCCTCTACGCGGAGCAGGGGCTGTACAGCCGCGCTGAGCCGCTCTACCAGCGCGCGCTCAGGATTCGAGAGGCAGCCCTGGGCAAGAACCATCCCGACCTCGCCGCGTCGCTCGGCAACCTCGCCAACCTCTACTCAGACCAGGGAATGTACAGCCGGGCAGAGCCCTTCTACCAACGCGCGCTTGCCCTCAAGAAGGAGGCGGCCTTCGGCAAGGACCACCCCGACATCGCCATCCATCTCAACAACCTCGCCGTCCTCTACGATCGCCAAGGCCTGTACAGCCGCGCCGAGCCGCTCTACCAGCGCGCGCTCGAAATCCGGGAGGCGACCCTCGGCAAGAACCATCACGATGTCGCCGCCTCACTCAACAACCTTGCCGACGTCTACGCCAAGCAGGGCGCGTACGGCCGGGCCGAGCAACTCCACCAGCGGTCACTCGCCATCTATGAGGCGGTTTTTGGCAAGACCAACCCCGAGGTTGGCCAGACGCTCAACAGCCTTGCCCGCGTCTACGCGGAGCAGGGGCAGTACAGCCGCGCCGAGCCGCTCTACCAGCGCGCGCTCGCTACCAATGAAGCGACCCTCGGCAAGAACCATCCCGCCGTTGCGCGCTCGCTCAACGATCTCGCGACGCTTCAGTTGGCCCGGCGTCGACTCGCGGCGGCCGTTCCGCTGCTGGCGCGTGCCTTCGCCATGTCCGAGCAGCGCCTGCGCCACGAGGCGCTTGATTTCTCCGAGGCGCGCCTGGCCAGCTTCCTCCAGTTGCTGCGCGCCGACGAGGAGCGCCTCTACGCGGTGGTCCAGTCACATCCCAACGACGCCAGCATGCGGCGTCTGGCCCTGAGCGCTGCCCTGCTCCTCAAGGGCCGATCGATGGAGGAGACGGCGCATATCTCCCGTGCGGTCTACCGGGGCTTGGGCTCCCAGGGGCGCGACACCTTCGAGCGGCTGCGTGGGCTGCGCACCCAACTGGCCAGCCTCTCGCTCCAGGGTCCCGGCTCGCGCCCCCTGCCCGTCTACCAGAAACAGCTCCGGGAACTCGCCGAGCAGGGCGATGCGCTCGAAGCGGACCTCGCCCAGCGCTCCGCCCCCCTGCGCGCGCTGACGGCTCTGCCGTCCCCTGCGGTCATCGTCGACCGGGTTGCTCAATCTCTGCCCAAGGACAGTGCCCTCATCGAGTTCATCTACCATGAGGACCACTCGCGGGTACCCAAGCCGGGCGAACCCAAGGCCCAGCTCCGCTACCTGGCGCTGGTGCTCTTTCCAAACGCCACCACTGTCGCGCTCGACCTGGGCCCCGCCGAGCCCATCGACTCGACCGCCTTGCACCTGCGTGCCGCGTTGGCCAACCGGGACGTTGCCTTCCACGCCCACGCCCAGACGCTCTACCAGCTCGCTTTCCGTCCCCTGCTCCCGCTGCTGGGAAAGACGCGCCGCCTCTTCCTCTCGCCGGATGGCCAGCTGTCCCTGGTCCCCTTCTCAGCGCTCCACGACGGTCGCCAATTCCTCGTGGAGTCCTTCGACTTCACCTACCTCACTTCTGGCAAGGATCTGCTGCCTCGACTCCAGGAGACAGCCCACGCCTCCTCGGTGGTCGTCCTCGCGGCCCCAGACTTCGACGCCCCCCTCCAGCCACCTGACTCCTTTCAGGGAGGGGGCGAGGCACAGAAGCATCGCGCTGCCTCGCTCGAGCATTTCTTCTCCTCTCTGCGCGAGGGCTCAGCCCCCCGAGCCTGGGTCACTGCCCCCCTTCCGGGCACCCGCAACGAGGCTGAAGCCATCCAGCGCCTGCTCCCCCAGGCTCAGCTCTTCCTCGGCGCGAACGCCACCAAGCAACGCCTGCTGAACCTGCCCACTCCTGGCATCCTCCACCTGGCCACCCACGGCTTCTTCCTCGAGGATGCGGCAGCGCCCGACGGCTCCCGCGGCGTCGGCCATTTCGGTGCGCTGGGCGAAGAGCCAGCCGCCTCGCGTCCTCCGGATCCGTTGCTGCGCTCGGGCCTGTTGCTGGCAGGGGCCAGTGCGGCGACGGCCTCTTCCCGGGCTCCCTCCGAGAACGCGCTGGTGACGGCGCTGGAGCTGGCGAGCCTGGACCTGTGGGGCACCCAGCTGGTCGTCCTGTCCGCCTGTGACACCGGTCGAGGCGACGTCAAGATGGGCCAGGGCGTCTACGGCATGCGCCGCGCCTTCATCGTGGCCGGAGCCGAGACGGTGGTCACCAGCCTCTGGAAGGTGGACGACCAGACCACGAGCACATTGATGGAGGCCTATTACCGCAATCTGCTGGCAGGCCAGGGACGTGCCACAGCCCTGCGCGAGGCCATGCGCGCGTTGCGGACCACCCAGCCCCACCCTCACTTCTGGGCGCCCTTCATTGCCCTGGGCAAGGATGCGCCCCTGCGCTCGCTCTCGCCTGGCACCCTGAACACACCGCAGAAGTAGCGTGAAGATCGCGAACTCGCCCCAAGGCGCGCCGTCTCGAAGGTCTCCAGGTCGGCCGGGTGGTGCGTGCCGATGCGCGCGCGCGCGACCCAGCACCCTCTACCCTGCTCACCTCCTCGTACGAAGGAGTGCCACATGCTGCGATGGCGAATGCTCTGGAAGGCAGAAGCGCTGTTCCTTGCGCTGCTCGTGGGGTGCGCCAGCATCCCTCGGGTCCCCCTCGTGGAGAACATGGGCCAGGGCAAGGCTATCGTTCACGTTCCCCGCTCGGCGGACCTGCAAACGGTGGAGTTGGAGGAAGAGGAGTTCCAGCAGGCCGTCAGGCGCCTTGCGCGCGAGGTACAGCTGACAGGCACGCCTCGCCAGACGGCGGAAAAGGCGTTTCAGATGGACCCTCAGAGCGGCAATTACCTTTACTTGGAGCGGGATAAGAAGCTGGTGCCAGCAGGGCCCGGTGAGCCCTGGGATGGCACGTTGACAAAAGAAGACAAGGAGCTGGCGGAACGCTATCGGCTCTGGTGCCAGAGCGCTTACAGCTTCTACGGCGACTGTCTCGGGGGCGCGCTGGTGGCTGGACGCTATCTGGACATGCAAGGCCGTTACGTCTGGGCTCTGGCGATGAGCAAGAGCCCCGTCCTGGGCGAGATGAAGAAGGCGCTGGGAGAGATGGTGGAATTCCGCGCCTTGATCAGCGCGGCCCTGTGGACATTGGGTTCCATGCTGCTGATCATGCTCCTCAATCCCGTGGCTCCGGCGCTGGTGGCGGCCTTGGGCGTCGGGATGCTCCTATACGTGGGCTATGACACGCTCCGCAACCTCGTGACGGGCTGGGGGGATTTGACGGAGGCGGCGAAGGTCGCAACCACCTTCGCGGAGATCCGCGAGGCGGGCGAGAGGTTCGGGAAGCTCATCGGGCGAGAGGCCGCGCGCGCGTTCGCCATGCTGCTGGTTGCGGCCATTGGATCAACGGCTCAACTGTTCGCGGCGAAGGTCCCGACGCTACCTGGCTCGGCGCAGGTGGCCATGCAGTCCGAGGGGCAAGCAGGAATCTCACTGCACGCGATGGGGGCGGTGGAGGAGATCGCGGTCAGTGCCAAGGGCGTCAGCATCACGCTTCCCGCAAACGTGGTAGCCATGGCGGCGCGGCCCAGTCGCGGCACGGGCCCCTGCATCGAGACGCACCACATCGCCACCGTCTGCAACGACCAGTCCACCGCGCGCGGTGGTCCGTGGACTCCGCGATTCCGCCGCATCTTCGCCAAGGCGGGCATGTCGATGGAGGACCCGGCGAACAAGATGCCACTTCCGGGTCACTACGGACCGCATCCCGAGCGGTATCACCAGATCATCTTGGACGAACTTGCCGATGCAACGGCGACCTGTCACAGCGTCGTGGAGTGTCAAGCGAAGCTGAAAGCGGCCCTCAAGGAACTCGCGAAGCAAATCGCCACCCCGGGAACTGAGCTGAACCAACTCGTCGCCCGGCCGTAATCGCGCTATCTGGAGCCCATGTCCCAGCGTTTCTTCAGACTCTCCGACGATGTGAAAGTTCCGAACCGCTGGGACCTGGACACGCCGACGGACAGGCAGGGCCGACAGGTGGATGACGGGCAGTTCAGGCTCGGAACGCCGGTCCACGTCACGGACCGTTTGAGGATTCCCGTCGAGATTGCGGGGAAGCCGCTGGACTTCACAGAGGCGGGCATCATGATCCCGGTGGTTCATGTCCGGGTCGCATCCATGTTCGCGGAGCTGGCCCCGGACGACGTGCAACTCATCCCCGTGGACGTGGAGGGCCACCCGGATCAGTTCCTTGTCCTCGTAGCCACGCGCCTTATCCGCTGTATCGACGAGCAGGCGTCTCGGATCCAGCTCTGGACCCACGAGAACGGAATTCCGGACATGGTTGGGAAATACTTCTCCGTGCGTGACATGCGTATCGACAAGGCCAAGGTGGGAAGCGCCAAGGTGTTCCGGTGCGAGGGGTGGACGGGCCCGCTGATCGTCTCAGGGGAGATCAAGACTGCCTTGGATGGCATGCGCGCCACGGGCACGAGGTTTGAGGAGGTCTAGTCCAAGCCCCGGAGAGGCGGCGCCCGGTTTCGATCACTCCGGCCGGTGGAGCCAGGCTCCAGTTCGGCCCCTCGCCCCGCGCCTCCTCACTTACAGCGAGAACAATAACAAACACTTCCATTGGACCGGCAGAGATGACTTCAAAGAGCAAGCTGCTGGCTCTCGCGAAGGACTAGCGGGTCATTCCGCAGGAGCCCCGCGTGCGACTCTTCGGGAAGCTGCCCCAACCGACCTTCGATTTCCTCACCTTCGAGGAGGCCGAGCGGTTGATCGACACAGCCGAGCCGGAATGGCGAACGTTGCTGCTCGTGGCGCTCAAGACGAAGCTTCGTCAGGGTCAGTGGGATCAGCTTTCTGAAGGGTCCTCATTCAACAGGCGCTGAACCTCTGTAGCTTTGAGGCTCACCCTTGCGGCTATCTGCGCCACGGTGAACCCCTGGCGTTGAAGTGCCATCACGCGTTCTTTCGGGTTCTCACGCAGCTTCGGGCGAACATCCAGGTCGAAAATGGCCTGAGCCTCGCGCACGATGGCGCGTTGCCCATATTCCGACGGAGCTACGTCGCGAACGTCAGGTCTGATCCGGCGCAGGAGTGCCATGCGCGATTCCTGGTTACGGCAATCCGGGAATCTGGGGTCGGTCTCAAGCGCAGTGGCGAACTCTCGGATGAGATCCTGCTCCTTCTGTTGAAGAGCCTCATCATCGTCTTCTTTTCATCTTCGCTGAACTCGTCACTCTCCTCGTTGAGGGAGAGGAATTCGTCATGCCACGCTTCGCTCTTCGACCAGGCGTGGAACACACCATCAAAGCGGAACATCACCGTGAGCAGGGTCAAGCTACCGAGTCAAATCAGGGGCCTTCCGGATCCGAGTCCCTGGGCACTTTCCGGATCCTTCCGACATATGCGACACTGCCCCTCGGAGTCGTTCCCGTAGGCGAACCCCGTCCCCCTGCCCAACCGCCACGAAAGCGGTGTTGAACGAGTTGCCGTTGCGCTGGGTAACGTCCATGAACCGGGCCCCCCTACCCTCGAAGCTCATTCCCCTGTAGAGAGAACGCACTTCGACTCCTGCTCAGCCTGTTGCAACCCGAAGAAAAACGCTCCTGTGGAGACATCCGCCGGGGGGATGGAGCCATTGAAATGTACCGTGCGAGCCTGGCGTGTGTGTCGGCTATCGTTGTGATTGTGGGCGCGTTGAGTTGCAGCGCGAGCGAGCCCGAACAAGCGCCAGCGGAAAAGCTGGCGAACCTGCGCACCGCCGCGCTTCAAGTCACGGCGGGCAACTGCTCCACTTGCCTCGACATCCGCCTGAGCGGCTACAACCTGTTCGTTCTCGAGAACTACAGCGGAGGCACCAACATCGAGGGCAAGGTGGCGGCAGGCGGCAGCATCACGCTGAATGACTTCTCCGTGGGCTCTGCGCTGCCGGATGACAATGTCTCCAACACACTGGTGGCGGGCGGTAACCTCGCCCTCTTGCGCGGCGGCGTGTTCGGCGCTGTCTGGTATGGGGGCAGCTATACTCCCGACTGGAGCGTGAACATCCAGCGAGGCACGGCCGCGCATGGCACTCCCATTGACTTCGCAGCCCGATTCGCTGAGTTGCGCAGTCTGTCATCGCGGTTGGCCGCCCAGGCAATCAATGGCACCACCCAGCCCCAATGGGGCAACGTGTACCTGACGGGCACGGACCCGTGCCTGAACGTTTTCGAAGTGCAAGCCAGTGACTTCAACAGTGCCTGGGTGCGCCACATTTCCGTGCCGGCCGGCTCGTTCGCGCTGGTCAACATCATCGGTACGGGTCCCACCCTTCGCGGCGGCTTCAACGACGACATCAACCCGCGCCGCGTGCTCTACAATTTCGTGGATGCCACCAGCCTCGACGCTCGCGGCTTTGGCCTGGCGGGCACGGTGCTGGCACCTCACGCCCGCGCGACACTCAACGACGGGAGCTGGTCCGGCGGTATCTACGCCGTTTCACTGATCGGCAATGCAACAGGCCGCTTCAGCCCGCTTGATGAGCTGGAGGGCACCACCGATGAAGCGTGCAATGGGGCGGATGACAACTGCAACGGGCAGATAGACGAAGGCTTCGAGTGTGCCGGAGCGAGCAGCCGGAGCTGCACGGCATGGTGCGGCGCGGCTGGGACGCAGACCTGCGATCCGGCCACCTGCGGTTATGGAGAGTGTGCCTCCGCGAGTTGTTGCCGAGCCGATGCCGACTGCGGGGGCGGCTCCTTCTGTGAGGGCAGCACCTGCGCGGCACAGAGGGAGAACGGAGAGTCCTGCAGCAGTGCCAACCAGTGCGCCAGCGGGCAGTGCGTGGATGGGGTGTGCTGCAACGGCGCTTGTGATGGGGCCTGTGACGCGTGCAACCTGACGGGCAGCGTGGGCACGTGCGGCTTTACTCCTGCAACAGTGCGCTGCCGGGACTCGGCGGGCACCTGCGATGTGGAGGAGTACTGCACGGGGATGTCCGCGAGCTGTCCGGCGGATATCTTCCTCTCCGCGGGTACGGCCTGCACCCCGGATGGCAACTCCTGCACCCTGGACATGTGTAATGGCTCCGGCCACTGCGCCCACCCGCCAGCGCCCGTGGGCGTGAGCTGCAATGATGGCAACGCCTGTACGACGGGAGACGTGTGCAATGGCGCGGGCACATGCGGTGGCTCAACCCTGAGCTGCAACAGCCCGCCCGACGCTCAGTGCTACCAGTCCGCGGGCACCTGCACCGACGGAGCCTGTAGCTACACGCCGAAGTCCGCCGGCACGAGCTGCAATGATGGCAACACCTGTACGACGGGAGACGTGTGCAATGGCGCGGGCACATGCGGTGGCACAGCCCTGAGCTGCAACAGCCCACCCGACGCTCAGTGCTACCAGTTCGCAGGCACCTGCACCAACGGAGCCTGTAGCTACACGCCGAAGCCCGCCGGCACGAGCTGCAATGATGGCAGCTCCTGCACGAGTGAAGACGTGTGTAACGGCGCAGGCAGCTGCACAGGCAATGTGGTGCCGTGTTCTGGCGTGCCGGGAACCACCCTGCGTGTCCCCGAAGGAGCGACACAGGCCACAGTCTCACTCTGGGGCGCTGGAGGCGGCGGCGGAAACCCCGGCTTTGGAGGAGGGGGAGCCTGGGTCAACGCCAGGATTCCTGTGACGCCCGGTGACCGACTCGACATCCTTGCCG
The DNA here is from genome assembly GCF_034259325.1 of Hyalangium ruber. Lineage (NCBI taxonomy): Bacteria > Pseudomonadati > Myxococcota > Myxococcia > Myxococcales > Archangiaceae > Hyalangium > Hyalangium rubrum. The sequence continues at coordinate 410,965 of NZ_JAXIVS010000007.1, forward strand.
GCCGGGGTGGGCAGGAAGGAGGAGGCGGGGGTGGCGCCTCCTACCTCTTCCGGAATGGACAGCTCATGCTGGTCGCGGCAGGGGGCGGTGGAGCAGGCGTGGATGGGTGCGGCGGCTGCAGCGGCGCGTTGGATCCCCTTGCCGGTGCGGGAGGTGGAGGCGGCTTTCCCGGAGGCACCGGGCAGGCGGGACGCGCGAACAACTACGCTGAGACCAACTCCGGGGGAGGCCAGGGAGGTACACAGAGCGCCGGTGGGGCCGGGGGCACGAGCACCAACAACAGCCCCTACAGCCAGTGTTCATCTCCTGGCCTGCCCGGCAGCACGAGCCGGGGTGGCGCGGTCCGGGGTGATTGCACCGCCATCCTTGTCGAGGCCTTCGAGCTGGTGGGAGGCCAGGGCTATACCAACGGTAGCAGTGGAGGCGGGGGCGCTGGCCGCTACGGCGGAGGAAGCGGTGGCCAGATGTATACCTATACGGGAGGCGGAGGCGGAGGCGGCTCATCGTGGATACACCCTTCAGCCACTCTCCTGGGCGGCGGGAGCGGCGATGGACCGATCCCTGGAGGTGTCACGAGCCCCGGCTACAGCGACCCCGTTGGACGCGGTGGCGCCCCTGTCACCAGGGGTTCGAATGGGCAGGTCCGCCTTACCTGGTAGGCGGCTCTTCGTGCGGTATGCCGTCATCGACCACGTAGATGTGCCTCGCCCGTCGAGTGCCCGTGGACAGATCAAATGCGCCCATGGCGATCGTTTCTTTCGTTGCTCTACTTGGGAGCGGCGGGAATCGAACCCGCCGCTTGGAACTTCTGGAGAGAGGGCTCGCGCCGATCGAGCGCAGTTCCGTAGGGCTGCCCAGCAGGGCGCTGCCAGAGCGGGCTTGGCGGAGTTCAGCGGGAGTTTCTGCACACCAGACCACTGGCCTTGCTGATAGCCAGAGCGTGGCTTGGTCGCCAAGCGCCGCTCACTCTGCTTCTGGCTGTCCGAGGCAGGCCTCCTCGTACTCCCAGCGCTCCTGGCTGACGCCAGGGGAGAGTGCCTGACGTACAACCGCAAGAGGGACGCTGGGGGGAATGTCAATGGCTACCAAGCGAGGCAGATGGCTACGCTCGGTGTCGCACCCCAACTGCTCCAATAGGCTGCACACCTCGGACACCTGGGTCTCGTCGTGAACGAGAATGCGGAAGGTGCTGTGACCAGAGGATTGAAGGACCTGCTCGTAGCGCAGGACGCCCTCCTCGGCTCCTTCCTCGGGTACGGCGGACACGACATCCCCCCAGGCAAGGTCCCGCGCAAAGAAGGGTATATTGTCTATCTGGTAGCGCCCGTCTCCAATATGGAGAGCCCATAGCCGCTCTGAGCCCACGGGTGGGTATCCATCCTCGTCCTGCTCCAGCGGAACAATGATTTTGACATGGCGCTTGGACTCGTCACCCTTCACCGCGGCACCTCCCTTCATTGCTCCTTGTCGCCTTTCTTGAGGTTACAGTCCCTGCAGAGGACTTGGCCGTTGTCCGGCACTCCCTTGCCACCCTTTGACTTTGGAACAACGTGGTCTACCTGCGTCTCGTTGGTGGGGGGAGTAACTCCTTTCTTGTGCTGCTGGGCTGGAACTGTCTCGACATCGCAGTTTTCGCAGCGGTTCGTACCGTCGTTGCGGCTCGCGTTCTCCTGTTTGACGCTCTCCTTGCTCTTTGGAGTGAAGCGCGTGCCTCTTTGCTTGCCTGCGATTCCAAGGCCTTCAATCTCACCAAGGAGGGCGGCCAAGAAGCAGCCTCTTGATGCTCTCTGATATGCCTCGGCCGGATCGCCCAGGAGTACGAACGCGCAGACCGGCTACTGCGGCTTGAAGACCTGCTTGAAGCTAGCCAGATTGAGCACGTCTTCCCAGCGAACTCCGTGGTGTCCGATGGTGCGGACGCTGAAGAGCGGCTTGATCGGGCACACGTAGATGATGCAGCGCCCGTCGCCGAAGTCTCGGAACATCATGATCGCGTCGCGGAAGTGCCAATCGACCGAGCCGTACACGTCATCTCCCCGAGCCGGCGTGCTGATCATTGCACCCTTCGGGTCAGTATAGGCGGCGAAGTGGCACCGGCCATACGGTGAGAACTCCACAGTACGCTCATCTACGGCGGTGACGCCCTCAATGTTCTTGAGCACGTAGTCCAGCGCCTTCCGGCGGTTGGCGTTCTGATGTCCGTTGCCGCTGGCGAGAAAAGCCTTGCCCATGCGCATGCCTCCGTAGTTGCGGACGCACCCTACCGGGCGAGTTCGTTAGCGTGCAAAGCGCAAGATATTAGGAGCGGGCTTGGCTCAGAGCGGCGGGTTGTTGTGCATGGAAGCGGCGGGAATCGAACCCGCAACAAGGCGGAAGCAAAACTCCAAGCAGGTCGCGCTGTTACCGGCTAACGCCTTATCTCACAGTGGATCGTTCCTCCGCTCCGTCCCGTCTCGTCCCGTCTCGTCCCGTTCAATTCCCCGCTGGAGGGTCACACTGGGGACACATGCGGCCCAACAGGGGCAATCTGCTTGGAGGCAAGCGGCCTGAGTTCCCCGGTCTCCCAGGGCTCACGAGAACCCCGTGGGAGGCGGACAGGAGCGTGTGCCCGCTGCCGGAGGGTTCAAGCCGCCCCAGCCAAGAGAGCCAAGCCCCTTCCGCGTACCTCATGGGAGCGCGACCAGGGCCGACGAGTACCCCAAGGGGCTGCGCGGCTTCTCCACCCGCCTGGCGCACTGTTCAGGCGGCCCCCGTCAGCGGCCCTCCTCGGCCCCTGCACTCCAGCCCGCCACCCCTTAACAGGCCTTCCATTCTTCCTATATTCCTCACCCCCCGAAAAATGACATAAAGTGTCTTCCCTTGTTTTCCAGGAAGAGGTCACACCATGCGCTTCGTTGCGATTGTCGGTCTTCTGGGTGTTCTGAGCGGCTGTGGTCCTGCCACCGAGGCGGAGGCTTCGGCAAACGCCGATCAGGTCGAGCAGCTGGCGCCGCCCGAGACCTGGTGCAACAGCTACAAGACCCAGCAGTACTGCCCGACCTACGCGGGATGTTACTGGGTGAGCACTAACCCGGTCGGCACCCAGTGCACCGCCAAAGCGGTAGAGATGTAGTCCTCCCGCAGGCGAGCTGGCGGCACTGGCTCGCCTCCATGGGCGCTACGCCAACCTGCGAGGGCTGGAGTTGCTCCTGTCAAATCGGCCAGCTCAGGGTTGAGAGTGAGCAGCACGGAACTCGCGGGGTGACTTCATCTTGAGCACTCGGTGCGGATGGCCGCGGTTGTCGTCGTCGAACCAGGCCGGGAGCCGAGTGAGGACGTGAGTGGCCGAGGGCCGCTCATCGCCGGTGTCCTTGGCGGTGTAGACCGGGCCGTTGTCAGAGAGCCCCTCCTGCGGGTGGGGCGCCTGAACCAGGCCCGGTGTGCGCAGGGAGTGGAGGCCGGCGTCGCCGACGCGGGGACAGCGGGACGTGGCCCAGGCGGAGTTCTTTGGGGGCTTGCTGGAAGCTACGCAACGGCGACAGCGGGAATCGAACCCGCCGCGCCCTGAACGGTGACTCGCAGGACGCTCCGGCGCCTGGAAATCGGGGCGCCGGAGCGTCACCGTCGTCGTTACGGGGCGAAATGGAGGAGCATCGCTCGCGCGCTGTTGTCCCCGTCACCCGGCATGCCGGGGCCGAAGCCGCGGTCGTACAGCCCTGACAGGGTGATGCTCCGATCAGGCGCCACGGCCAAGCCCCGCGCCCAGACATAGACACCGTGGGAGAGTTGCTGGCTCCAGCGGTGCTCCCCGCAGGCCATGCGGTACTTGGCCACGAAGAAGCCTTCGTACGGTCCGCCGAGGGTGGGCGCCGTGGTGAGGGGCCCTCCGCCGAAGTCGAGCGTGCTGCGGAAGGTGCCCATCACCACCACGTCCCCCGCCGCGTCGATGGCCACCCCGCGCCCGAACGTCGCCCCCTCGTTGCCCATCCACCGCCACCAGCGCTCGCTCCCGTCGGGCTCCACCACCGCCAGGAAGGCGCTGTACAGGCCGGTCGAGTATGCCGTCTCCGTGCCGATGCGGATCCACTGCGAGAAGGCGCCCACGCCCGCGATGGCCCCGTCCGCCGCCACCGCGACGTCGAGGAAGGCACGCTCCGCGTAGCTGTAATCCGAGGACAGGAAGCCGCGTACCCAAACCGCGTACCCTGTAGGGCTGAGCTTCGCCAGGAACGGCGCCACGGAGCTCTCCGGCAGCGCCGTCGTACCGAACGCCACCGTGCCCTGGTAGCTGCCTCCCACCACCACCTCGTCCGAGGGCCCCACGGCGATCGCCTCCCCACGCACCATCGTCGTGGCCTGGAAGCGCTTGAACCACACCGCTGTGCCGTCCCCGGCGCTCAGCTTGAGCACGAGCAGCTCGTTGCTCTGGCTCCCTGGCGGAGAGCCCGCGCGCATCGCCTGGCCCGAGGCGAGCACATGGCCCTGGCTGTCGAACGCGACACTCCTGAGATCGCCATCCACCGGCCGCGCCCAGACGAGCACTCCTTCCGGAGAGAACTTCGCCGCGAATCCGCCGGCCGGGAGCACTCCGGAGCCCAGGTTCACACCGGCGCGCGAGAAGCCCACCACCGCGATGTTGCCCGCGGTGTCCACCGCCACATCCTCCGCCCGCGCCCAGCTGCCCGGCGCGCCGAAGCCCTTCGACCAGACGTGGCTGCCGTCCGCGCGCCGCTTGACCAGCGCGATATCCGAGTCGGAGATGTCGCCCGTGCCGTGGTTGGGCAGCGCTCCCCCGCCAAAGTCCACACTGCCTTCATACTGGGCGATGAGGATGCGGTGGCCCTGCGCGTCCACGGCGACACCGTTGCCGGTCTGGTACCCCGTGCCGCCCCACGACTGGCCCCCCTGGTAGGTGCCGCTGGCCGGAGTGTCCCCGCCCCCGGGAGCGCACCGGGCGATGTGCGTCGTCACCACGAGCTGCGGGCGCAGGGAGGCATCCGGATGTTCGCTCGAGGCGAAGCCCGCCCCATCCGTGCTCTCGGGCACGAGCGCGAAGGAGACGAGCGGGCCGCCGAGGAAGGCACCCGTGACGTCCAGCTCGAGCCAGGAGCCCACGGGCGTCGGGCCCGCGTTCGCCACCGGGCCCCCATCCGGATAGGGCGCGTACGCGTCCGTCACGCTCGACTCGGACCAGTCCACGGAGGTGGTCCACACGGAGGGGCCGTCCGAGGTGCCATTGAGGACGAACAGCCGGAGCTTCGCGCTCGCCACGTCTCCGCGCAGGCCCGACACGTCGAAGCGCAGGAAGCTCAGCATCCGGCTCGGCGCGGTGTCCACGCGCAGCTCCGCCGTGTTGAAGTTCCCCCACTCATGCGCCGAGTCCGTGTATGCGTCGGCCACCGCGCCGAAGGTGCGCGTCTCTCCCGAGGGGGGCGTGCCCCCCTCCACCGTCACCACCAGCTCGGGCGTGTGGTCCACCGCCTCACGCGAGTTGAAGTCGACACCGTCCGTGTCCAACGGCACGAGCCCCACGGACACGACGCCGTCACCGCTCACCAGCTGCGTCACATCGAGCTCCACCCACTCGTTGAGCGCCACCGCGCCCAGGTTGTCCACCGACTCGCCCTGGAGCGCCGGGCGCGTGTTCCAGGTGACCGACTGCTCGTCCCACGGATCGGCGACGGCATGCACCGAGGGCCCCTGGGAGGTCGGGTTGGTGCTGAACAGGCGCAGCTTCGCGCTCACCACGTTGCCCGACACTCCCGCGACGCGGAAGCGCAGGTACGTCGCGCTCCGAGGCGAGCCGTCCACCTCGAGCGTGGGCCGGTTGCCGAAGTTCGTGGTGGGCTGGGCCTCCTGCACGTGCGCGTCCGCCTCGGCGGAGAAGCGCAAGTCCGTTCCGCCGCCCGCGTCCTCCACCTCGAGGACCAGCTGCGCCGGGTTGCGCCCCGCCTCCCGCGACAGGAACTCCACCCCGTCGCTCCCGGTCTGCAGCATCAGGAAGGCCACCGCTCCATCCCCGCGGACATGGGGCGTCACCTCGAAGCCCACCCAGGCCTCCTGCGGGATGGCATGCGCATCCGCGCTCGGGATGCCCACGCGCGGCGGCCGGTTGTTCCACGTCAGGCCGCTCTCCGTCCACGTGGTGCTCGTGGCATACACCTCCGGCCCATCCGAGGTGGGGTTCACCGCGTAGAGCCGCAGCGTGGCCCGGCGCACCGTGGCGTTGCCCACGCCGCTCACGTCGAAGCGCAGGAAGGCCTCGCCCCGAGGCCCCCCATCGACCTTGAACTGCGAGGCACTGCCTCGGCTCACGTTCGGCGCCGACTCATCCGCCCAGGTATCCGCGGCCACCGGGAAGGTGAGCGTGCGCATGCGCTGCTGCGCTCCCTGCTTCACGGCAACACGTGAGGGCTCGGCCTCCAGCGCCCGCGCCTCCTGCCCGCCTTCGCCCTGAACCCCACACCCCACCACCCCGAGCAGGGCCGCGATTAGCGCCGCCCTCCCCCATCCCCACACTCGCATGCCTGCCCCTCGATCGAGCTTCGCGCGCAGGGACTCTCCCCCCGCGGCGACTTTCCTGTTCGCCAGCGACCGAGGGTTTGCAGTGGGGATGCCACTTACAGACGCGGAGAATTGGGAAGCCGCGTTCCCACGGGTGTGAAGCGAATGCGCCTCTCGCGAACCCCGAGGCCCCACCGAGGGTACGAGGCGTTACTTCAGCAACGCCCCCAGCTTTTCCTTCGCCCCCTGCGTGAGCCCGGCATGGCCGTCGGCGACACGGGCGAAGTGTACCTCCTCCAACTTACGCAGGGAGGCGAGGTTCTGCTTCCGGTCCTCGGAGACGGGAACGGGCGAGGGTCCCAACCCGCTCTTGGTGCGCAGCAGCGAGTCACCGGTGAAGAGCACGTCCCGCCACAGGTACGCGGCGCTGCCCGGCGTGTGCCCCGGCAGGTGGATGACGCGGATCGACGCTCCGTCCACGCTCAGCTCCGCCCCATCCTGGGCCTCCTCCAGCTTCGCGGGCACGGGCGGCCGGGCCATGGAGCGCGTCAGCCGCCCCACCAGGCTCTTCTGGACGAACTCGCCGCGAATCACCGCGGCCTCTCCGGGCCCCACCACCACCCGGGCATTGGGGAACAGGTGCGCGGCGCCCCAGTGGTCCACGTGCCCATGGGTGAGCAGCACCGTGTGGACCTTCTCCGGGCTCACCCCTTGGGCGGCCAGCTCCGCGAGCAACTCCTTGCCCTGGGTATCCATGCCGGCATCCACCAGCACGGCGCCCTGGGGCGTCTTCAGCACCCACGCGTAGGAGTACCCGCCCAGCAGAACGCCCACCAGCCCTGGCTCGACCTCGATGCGCGCCGCGCCCTGCTGAGGCAACTGCGGCCAGGCCCACGCGGCCCCGAGCATCACCAGGCCCAGGAGGATGAAGAACCCCCGCGCCAGCAGCGATGGTGCGCCCTTGGCCACTTCCTAGCCGATCACCCGGTTGCGGCCCGCCTTCTTGGCCCGGTACAGGTTGGCGTCCGCCACCTTGATGAACTGGTTGGGCTCGGTCATGTCCGGCGTCATGTCCGCCACGCCGATGGAGATGCTGACCGGGATCTCCTTGTCCTCGAAGATGAACTGCTTCTCCTCGATGAGCTTGCGGATCTTCTCGGCGAACACCCGCGCCTTCTCCGGCCCGTCCTCGGGCATCACCAGCGCGAACTCCTCGCCGCCGTAGCGCGCGAAGCACTGCTCGCGGCGCACCATGCGCTTGATGGACTGGGCCAGCTCGCGCAGCACGTAGTCACCCGCCAGGTGCCCGTGGACGTCGTTGATCTTCTTGAAGTGGTCGATGTCGAACATCATCAGCGACAGCGCCCGGTGGTAGCGGTGCGAGCGCCCCATCTCCCGCTCGAGGTACTCGAGGAAGTAGCGCTTGTTGCTGATGCCCGTCAGACCGTCGGCGATCGTCAGCGTGTAGATCGTCTCGTGGTACTGGGTCTCGATGTTGTCGCCATCGAGGAACTTGAAGATGGAACCGCCCACCTTCACCAGGTCCCCGCTGCGCAGCGGCTGGGCGCTGAGCACCTCCTGGTCGTTCAGGTAGGTGCCGTTGGTGGAGCCCAGGTCCTCGACGAACATGCGGCCTTGCCTGCTGCTGATGCGGGCATGTCGGCGCGACACGTTGTCCAGGTCCACGACGATGTTGTTGTTCTCGTCGCGCCCGATTGTGTAGTCCTCGGAGTCGAGCACGTACTTCTTGCCCAGCTCCGGCCCGTGGATCTCCACGAGGCAGCAATCCCGGTTCGCCACGCTCTTGATGTTGATCGAGGCGATCTTGGTGACCCGAGTTTCGTCGGCAGCCATCGAAAAAGAGGAATATCACGCTGGAACGGTAGAAGCCATGTAGGTGGGAGCCCTCCCCTGGCTTTCAGCCAGAGCGGACGGGCGACCCGGGGCGTTGGGCAACCGCCAGGGGTGGTACCGAGGCGGTTCGGCACTCAACGAACGGAGCGGGAGTCTCGCGAGCGGCCTTGTCGGATGTGGGTGTGCGGCTAACGTGCCACACCTTATGGCAAAGCTGCTGGCGATGATTCTGGCAGGTGGTGCAGGGACACGGCTCGAGCCACTCACTCGAGAGCGCGCGAAGCCCGCGGTGCCGTTTGGCGGCCGCTACCGCATCATCGACTTCGTTCTCTCCAACTTCGCGAACTCCGGCGTGTACCGGATGAAGGTGCTCACCCAATACAAGAGCGACTCGCTCAACAACCACCTGTCGCGTGCCTGGAGGATGACGGCCTTCCTGGGCCACTACGTGGAGTCGGTGCCCGCGCAGATGCGCACCGGCATGGACTGGTACAAGGGCAGCGCGGACGCCATCTACCAGAACCTCAACATCATCACCGACGAGGAGCCCGACCACATCTTCGTCTTCGGCGCCGACAACGTGTACCGCATGGACGTGCGGCAGATGTTGAACTTCCACGTCGCCAAGAAGGCGGCGTGTACGGTGGCCGCCATCCCGGTGCCGATTGAAGAGGGGCGCGACTTCGGCATCATCGACGTGGGGCCGGACGGGCGGATGCTCCAGTTCCTGGAGAAGCCCAAGAACCCGCCGCCCATGCCGGGCAACCCGAAGATGTGCCTGGCCTCGATGGGCAACTACCTCTTCTCCACGGACGTGCTGGTGCAGGAGGTGGTGCGAGACGCGGCCAACGAGGCGAGCGCGCACGACTTCGGCAAGTCCATCATCAGCGAGCTCTACAAGACTTCGCCGGTGTACGTGTACGACTTCGCCACGAACGAGATTCCGGGCCAGGAGGAGAAGGAGCGCGGCTACTGGCGGGACGTGGGGAACATCGACGTGTACTACCAGTCCAACATGGACCTGGTGGAGGTGGACCCCGTCTTCAATCTCTACAACGACCGCTGGCCCATCTACACCCAGCCGCACAACTTCCCGCCGGCCAAGTTCGTCTTCGCCGACGAGGCCAACCACCGGGTGGGCAGCTCCACCGACTCGCTGGTCTCCGAGGGGTGCATCATCTCGGGCGGCCACGTGAACCGCTGCATCCTCTCGCCCAAAGTGCGCGTGAATTCGTACTCGGAGGTGCAGGACTCGCTGCTCTTCGAGAACGTCACCATCGGGCGGCGCTGCCGCATCCGCCGCGCCATCATCGACAAGAACGTGGAGATTCCTCCGGGCATGACGATTGGCTACGACCTGGAGGAGGACAAGCGGCGCTTCCATGTCACCTCGGGCGGCGTGGTGGTCATTCCCAAGGGCATGAAGGTGACGTGAGTCGCATGGCGGCTCCCGGCCTCAGACTGCGCCCTGCCACCGGAGAGGATCGGCGGGCGATGTGGTCGGTCCACTCCCGAGCGGTGGAGGCCCTCTGTCGGGGGGCCTACTCCGCCCAGGAGGTGCGGACGTGGGTGGAGTTGCTGCGGCCGGAGGGTTACCTGCGGCCGGACCTGCCGCGCACGGTGCTGGTGGCCGAGCGCGGGCACACCCTGGTGGGCTTCGGGCAGCTGGATGCGATGCTGGGCGAGTTGGAGGCCCTCTACGTGGCGCCCGAGGAGGTGGGCACCGGGGTGGGCTCTCGGCTGCTGGAGGCGCTGGAGGCCCTGGCCTGGCGGGCGGGGGCGCGGATGATGAACCTGGACGCCAGCCTCAACGCGGAGACGTTCTACCGCTCGCGCGGCTACCTGCGGCTGCACGCGGCGCGGCGCATCCTCACCGCGGAGGTCCAGCTGTCGTGTGTGCGGATGCAGAAGCGTCGGCCCGCCCTCGCGCTGGGCGAGGGCCGGGGAGGAGGGCTCCTGTCCCCTCGCCCCGGGCCGTGAACCCGCGCGCTACTGGAAGGCGGCCTTCACCTCGGGCTTGTTGAGCACGATGAGGGCGTAGATGCCCGCCGGCAGACCGATGCAGCCACAGGGGCAGCACGGCAGGAGCGCGACGATGGAGGCCGCCATCGCCAGCCCGTAGCTCTGCAGGCCCTTCATCTTGATGGCACCGAAGATGATGAAGCCGTTGACGGCCATCGAGATCAACGGGCCGATGGCGCCCACCGAGGCCGACGAGGTGCTGGCGGACTTGAGCCAGTCCGGCAGGTCCGGGTTGCTGAGGATCTGGTTGAGCTGCTCCTGCTGAGCCGCTGACCCTCCCATGAGTGACCCCACCAGGCTCACCAAGGCATAGGCGATGCCCAGGCCTCCGGCGACCATCAACAGGATGGCGGGAACCGATACCGTGTTCCTCGCATCCGGCGCTCCTCCGTACGTGTTCTCCAAGCTCCCCTCCCAATCAGGTGCCGCAGGGCCGCTCCCGTGGGAGCGACCCTTTCCGGCCGGGGATTCCACCCGGAGGACGCGATGGGCGCCAGAGAATTGATGCGCCTTTCATGCTCTCCGGGTCTGTTCCCCGCTCAAGCCTTGAACGTCAGCAGCGGCGCCATGCGCGCCACCTCGCGCACGATGCCGGCCTCCACCTGCGAGGCCACCACCGGCCCGATGGGCTTGTAGGCGGCCGGCGCCTCCTCGACGCGGCGCTCCTGGCGCAGGGTGATGCAGTCCACGCCGGTGAGCCCCAGCGCCTCCTCGCGCCGATCCGCCCCCCCCCGCGACATGTCGAAGCGCGAGCGCGCCCGCCCCGCGCCGTGCGAGGCCGAGGCCAGCGCCGCCGCGTCGCCGCATCCCACCATGAGGTAGGAGGCCGCCCCCATGGAGCCGGGGATGATGACGGGCTGCTCGGCCTCCGCGGGGCAGGCGCCCTTGCGCGCCAGCCAGCCGCCCTCGTACGGCAGGGTGATGTTGTGCGGCACGTCGTAGACGAGCGGCGCCTCCACGTCCCCGAACAGCTCGCGCAGGGTGAGCCGCAGCAGCTCCGCCAGCAGCAGCCGGTTGAGGAAGGCGTAGTTGGCGGCGGTGGCCTCGGCCCGGAGGTACTCCGCCACGAGCGCGGGCTCCCCCAGCGGGAGGATGCCGCTGTCCGGGTAGGGCGCCCCGGCCGGCCACGCGGCGCGCGCCCGGTCCTGCCAGGCCATGCCCACGTGCTTGCCCACGTCGCGCGAGCCGGAGTGGATCATGAAGGCCAGCTGGCCCTCGCGCACACCCCACTCCCACGCCCGCGTGCGGTCCGTCACCGCTTCCACGCGCTGCACCTCGACGAAGTGGTTGCCCCCGCCGATGGTGGCCAGGCCCGCGTCGCGCACCACGCCCGGCTTCACCAGCCCCGAGGGTGCCCAGCTCGGCTCGCCCTCCAGCGCCCCGCCCAGGTGGATGCGGGTGGACTCCTTGTCGAGCTGGGCCAGGTCCGCCTTCGCGGCACAGCCCAGCGGCTGCTCCATGGACTCCAGGAGCCAGCCCGGAATGCCATCGCGCAGCAGCGCCTCGGCGGCGCGCGAGGACATGGACACATCCCGCGTGCCGAAGAAGTAGTGGCCCTTCATCCGCTCGACGAAGGCGTCGCGGCGGGAGAGGAAGGCCTCCACGCCAATGTCCGCGACATGCAGGCGCATGCCGCAGTTGATGTCCGTGCCCACGGCCCCGGGCACGACCAGGCCGCGCGTGTGCAGCACCGAGCCGATGGCCACGCCGGAGTCACCCGGGTGGAAGTCGGGAGTGGCGCGCACGCGCAGGACGGCGCCACCCGTGGGGTGCTTCAGGGCGGCGAGGTGGGCGAGTTGCCGGAAGGCCTTGCCCTCCACGGGCAGGTCCGGCGGGAGGAGGACTTCCGCGGGCGGCGCGTTCGCGTCGCCCAGGAGGCGGACGGTGTAGAGGTGACCGTCATAGGTCACCTCGAGCCCCTCACGGGCGAGTGCCCGGAGAAGCCGATTCAGGTTCGGCTGCATGACCCAACTCGGAGCTACCCCGCGCCCGGAAGGCACGGGGGGACGTGGACGAATGAGAGAGGGGGACCTCGGGTCAGCAGCCGCGGTCGCCGGACGGCGCGAGGCCGTCCTTCAGGCGCCCTGGACGCGGGGGGCCTCTTGCGCCTGACACCCCCAGCGTTTTTTTCGTTTACGATGGAATAGTCGGAGTTCACCCTCGTGACGTGTCCAGCGACGAAGGGTGCGGCCACGCGCGCCTTATGTGAGGCTGCACCGCGTGGGGATCCTGGAACGTGTACGCGTCGAATGGGCAGCGGCCACCTTCGGCCTGCTGGTCGGCGTCACGATGGTGTACGTGCCGTACGAGTTCGTCATCAGCCTCTACCAGATCATCTACCCGCACATCCGCCTGCTGGGGGCCGTGTTCCTGGTGAGCTCGGCGACGATGGTCGCCGCCATGCTGTACCCGGACTGGCCTTCCTGGGTTGGCTGGCTCGGGCGCGGCGCGTTCCTCGGAGCGATCGCGGTCTACTGGTGGACGGTCACCATCCTCCCCCGAGGGATGACCGGAGCGCTGCTCTACCCGCTGATGGTGGCCGGGCTGCTCGGCGAGACGCTGCCGCGCTGGCGCGACCGGGGCCTGTTCCTCCCGTTCCTCGCCTCGCTCGCGCTCGCCTTCGGGGGGCTCATGCTCCTCGACCCGCGCTACTTCGGGCAGGCCCTCTTCGCGGCGCTCCAGCCCGTGGTGCTGCCGGTCGGGCTGCTCTACCTGGGAGGCGGGCTGCTGCTGTTCATCGCGCTCGTCCGCCGGTGGTGCGGGCTGGTGCGCCTCGCGGTGGGCGTCCTCGGAGTCCTCTTCGTCTACCTGGGCTTCGTGCTCGCCTCGTCCCGCTCGTGGGCCGGGATGGAGATCTACCTCGTGATCGCGGCGGAGTGCCTCCTCGCGCTGGTGCTGCGCCGGATGCCCCAGCCTTCCGGGGTGCGCTGGCGCCTGTTCCGCGGGATGGCGTTCGCCTCGGTGCTGCCCATCCTCGGCCTGGGCGCCATCGTCTCGGTGCTCGCGCAGAAGGCCATCGAGCGCGAGCTGCGCGGCAACGCGCGGCAGGCCGTCGCGGCCGAGGTCGCCTGGCTGGAGCAGACCGCCTCCATGGCCCGCGCCATGCTGCTCACGCACTCCGAGGACCCCGCCTTCCTCGCGGGGGTGCGCGCGCGCGAGCCGATCGTCATGCAGTCCCGGGTGGCGATGCTGGAGCACCAGCCGGGCCTCTTCGATGCCGCCTGGCTGCTCGACAGCACCGGCGATCCGCTGGTGCCCTCCTTCCGCCTCGGCCCCGTCCACGCCAACCTGGCTCACCGGGACTACTTCCAACTGGTGCAGCGCGACGGTCAGCCCTCCCTGTCCCTGCCCTACATCAACGCCGTCGGCTTGCCGTTCGTCGCCTTCGCCGTGCCGGTGGACGCGGACCTGTTGCGCCGCGACGTCCTCGCCGGCGGCATCTCACTGGTCCGCCTGGGGCTCCAGCCCACGCTCGCCTCTCGCAGCTACCACGTGCAGCTCTTCGATCAGCGCGACGGCAGCCTCCTGCGCGACACGGAGCACGGAGATGTGCTCACCCGCGCGAAGGTCCTCTCCCTCGTGGGTGAGGGGGCCCTCTCCACGCCCGAGGGCATGACCGAGGCGTTCGATCCCTCCGGGCGGCGCCTGCTCATCGCGCATGGCCAGGTGCCGGGCGCGCCGTGGACCGTCGCGGTGACCACGCCCCTGCGCGAGGCCTTCGCGCCGGTGACACGGCTGAGCGCCCTCGTCGTGGGCATCGCGGTGCTCGCTGGCGCCATCGCGCTCCTCTTGTCCCAGTGGGTGGGCCGGGACGTGGCGCAGCGGCTCGAGGTGCTCCGGGATGGCTTCACCGGCCTGGGAACACTGCCGCTCGACCACCCGGTGCCCGCCCGCGGCGACGACGAGCTGGCGCAGCTCACCTCGGGCTTCAACGAGATGGCGGCCCGAATCGATCGGACGCAGAAGGAGCTGCGCGAGGCGATCGCCATCCGGGACCAGTTCCTGTCCATCGCCAGCCACGAGCTGCGCACGCCGCTCACCCCGCTCAAGGCGACAGTGGATCTGCTGCTGCGCAAGGCCGACGCGGGGCAGGGGCTCGACCCAGAGAAGCAGCGCGCCACGCTCGAGCGGCTGCGGCGCCAGGTGGAGCGGCTTACCCGGCTCGTCAACGACATGCTGGATGTGGCCCGCATCCAGTCCGGCCGCTTCTCCCTCAAGCCCTCCCCGGTCGACCTGTGCGCGCTGGCGCGAGAGGTCGTCGATCGCACCCAGCATGCCCAGCGCGACCGGAGCGCTCCCATTCAGCTCACGCTCGCCACGGAGTCCCTGGTCGGCCAGTGGGACGAGCAGCGCCTGGACCAGCTGCTGACCAACCTCATCGAGAACGCGGTGCGCTACTCCCCTCCTGATGCCCCCATCCAGGTGCGCGTGCGGCCCGAGGGCTCCGGCGCGCTGCTCGAGGTGGAGGACCGGGGAATCGGCATCCCCCCCGAGAACCTGTCCCACCTCTTCATGCCCTTCTACCGGGCGCCCAACGCGGCGAAGCACTACGCCGGCGGCCTGGGGCTGGGGCTCTCCATCTGTCGGGAGATCGTCGAGCGCCACCACGGCACCTTGCGCGCCACGAGCGCGGGCGTCGGGCAGGGCACCTGTTTCTCCGCCTTCCTCCCCAAGACAGTGGCTCCCAAAGAGGGGGGTTCCTGAGGGAAAACCTCAGCGAGCGGCGCGCTCGCCCCCAGGCCCGGTGATTGTCGGGCAGCGCTCCAGGCGGGCAGGCTCGGACGGTTTCGCGCCGCTCCGCGCTGGACCCCCTGGGTCAGGACGATCCACGATGTGCTAGGAGCGGCGTATGGCGAACAGGCAGCGGGGTCCCCTACCCCCGGTGATGTCCACCGAGGAGACGCGCGTCAAGCCTCCCGAAGAGGACGAGGCGGAGCTGCCTCCCGAGGAGCCCTCCTGGGATCCGCAGCGGGATCAGACGCAGCTCCTCTCCAACACGAATCCGCCCGCCCCCTCCTGGGAAGACGGAGACGAGGCGACGCCTCCCGTCCCCCGGAAGATCGACCCGATTCCGCTCGCGGGCCCGGACGACAAGACGCGCCCCATTCCTCGCAAGACCGGCGCCCGTCCCGCCCTCCAGGACCCGGACGACGCGACGCGCCCCATTCCCCGCAAGACGGGCGCCCGCCCCGCCCTGCCGGATCCCGACGTCCAGGGCCCCGACGAAGTCACGGGCCCCGTGCCCCTGCCTCGCAAGACCGGCGCCCGCCCCGCGCTGGAGGATCCGGACGACGCCACGCGCCCCATTCCTCGCAAGACCGGGGCTCGCCCCGCCCTGCAGGACGCGGACGACGCCACGCGCCCCATTCCTCGCAAGTCCCAATCCATTCCTGGCAAGTCCAACGCCGCCCTGCCCTGGGAGCCCAAGGAGGATGACGACGTCGCGTTCCCCACGACGGCCATGCAGCAACTGCCGCCCATCGTCACCGCGCCCTACACGCCGCCTCCGACGCCTTCGGGGGGGCCTCCCGTCCTGAGCCCCGTCGCCGCTCCGCCTCCGCGCGTCCCGGCGAGCGCCCCATTCCAGATTCCGCTCACCACCCAGCCCGAGTACCACCCGGCCGGTGGGCCTTCCGCGCCGGAGCACTTCCCCACCGAGCCGGTCCGCCTCCCCTCGAAGCCTCCGGCTCCGAGCCCCGTCTTCACCCAGCCCAACTACGTCTCGCCGCCCTCCGCCCCGGTGGCCCCCATCGTCACCGCGCCGCACCTCGTCCCGGCCCCGAAGGCCGTGGCCAGCGCGGAGCCTCCGGCGGAGGAGCTGCGCACGGCGTTCTCGAACAAGGCGGCCCTCATCGCCGACCTCGTGAAGGCGACCTTCGCGCGCCGAAGCTACGGGATTGCTCCCTACCGGCTGCGCATCGATGAGCCGGATGGCCCCAGCACCGCCGGCGGGCTCCACGCCCGACAGCCCATCTCGCTCGTGGCCAACCTGGAGTCGACCCCCACCATCGTCTGTGGCTGGGTGGACGTCGCGAAGAAGGAAGCCCAGCTGCGCAGCTACGGCGTGGTGGTGAAGCGCCACCAGAACCGCTACCGCGAGGGCTTCGACATCACCGAGGAGGAGTACGAGCGGTTCCTCAACGAGCTGGTCGACACCCTCTTCTACGGCGGCATCAAGATCCTGGTGATGGTTCCGGACGACCAGGAGGCCCAGCAGGCCCAATCCCCCGGACAGGCTCCGGCGCAGCAGCGCGCCCCCCGCTCCTCGTTCCTTGGGAAGCTGCTGCTCGCGGCGCTCGCCTTCGCGCTGGGGCTGGGCGTGGGGATGAACAAGGAACAACTGACACCTGTGTTCGAAGCCGTCTTCGGCCAGCGCTGAGCATGTCTATGCGGTCCACTCGAGTCCTCCTGGTGGCGGCCTGGGTCCTCCTGGTCGCCGGTTGTCCCCGTCCCACCCGCGCTCCCGTCACCCGAGCAGAGGATGCGCTGGTCGAAGTCTCCCAGCCGCTCGAACTTCGGGACGATGGAACCCCCGCGGCGCTCCGGATCGCCATCGCCGAGAGTCTCGTCTGGCTGAAAACCCGGCCCGTGGAGGAGCGCCTCGTCTTCGGCAAGCGCGAGGTGCCGGCCACGGAGCTGCGCGCCGCGCTCGAGCGCCTGCACGCGCGCATCACCGATGACCTGAGCCCCCAGGCTCTCACGGCGCGAGTCCTCGAGGAGTTCGAGCCCCTGGAGTCCGCGGGCGGCGACGATGGCCAGGTGCTCTTCACCGGCTATTACGAGCCCACCATCGAAGCCAGCCTCACGCGGACCGAGGAGTACGCCGTCCCCATCCTCGGGCCTCCGGGGGACTTGATCGAAGTTCCCCTGGAGCCGTTCGCCGAGCGATTCAAGGCGGAGCGCGTCTTCGGGCGCCTGGAGGGGCGGCGGGTGGTGCCCTACTGGAACCGGGCGGAGATTCGCGGCGGGAAGCTGGACAGCCGCAAGCTGGAGCTGGCCTGGGCGAAGGACCCCGTGGCGCTCTTCTTCGTGGAGGTGCAGGGCAGCGGCACGCTGCGGCTGCCCGACGGGAGCGAGCGACGCATCGGCTACGCGGCCTCGAACGGGCGCCCCTACCGCAGCATCGGCTCGCTCCTCATCCAGGAGGGCGTCATCCCCCGCGAAGCGATGTCGATGCAGGCGCTGCGGGCCTGGCTGGCGGAGAACCCCTCCCAGTGCCACCGCGTGCTCGACTTCAACGAGTCCTA
This sequence comes from Hyalangium ruber, assembly GCF_034259325.1. Classification (NCBI taxonomy): domain Bacteria; kingdom Pseudomonadati; phylum Myxococcota; class Myxococcia; order Myxococcales; family Archangiaceae; genus Hyalangium; species Hyalangium rubrum. The sequence goes on from NZ_JAXIVS010000007.1 coordinate 428,571, forward strand.
TGTCTTCTTCCGCTTCCTGGAGAGCGCCTCGGTAGGCTCGCTCGGGCGGCCGGTGACGCCGGGCCGCTCCATCGCCACGGACGCGCGCATGTTCCCCAAAGGCGCGCTCGCCTTCATCCACACCGAGCGGCCCGTGGTCCGCGCCGACGGGGTGGTCGAGTGGAAGCCCTTGTCGCGCTTTGTGCTGAACCAGGACACGGGCGGTGCCATCCGTGGCGCGGGCCGCGTGGATGTCTTCTGGGGCCGAGGGCCCGAGGCGGAGCTGTCCGCGGGGATGATGAAGCAGAAAGGCCGGCTGCTCTTCCTCGTCCCGCGCCTCGGTAGGTCGGCCCCGTAGAACCCGGTATCGTTCCGGTCATGTCCAAGACCGAGTCCGCTCCGGCCGGGGCCGCTGTCGCCAAGGCGCCAATTCCCGCCTCGCAGTGCCCGCACCTGGGCGCGGAGTACAACCCCTTCACGGGCGAGCACCTGCAGAACCCCTTCCCCTTCTTCGCGCGGCTGCGCAAGGAGGCACCGGTCACCTTCAGCCCCATGTTCGGCGCGTGGCTCATCAGCCGCTACGACGACATCTGCGAGGTGCTGAAGAACCCGAACAGCTACTCCTCGGCCAACATCGTCGCCACCACGGGGGACCTGTCGCCCGAGGCCCAGGCCATCCTCGGACATGGAGAGCTCGTCAGCCCCAGCCCGCTCAGCACCGATCCGCCCGAGCACACGCGCCTGCGCCGACTGCTGCAGCCGGCGTTCATGCCCGCCCGCATCGTGCGCCAGGAGCTCCTCATCCGGCGCATCGCCAACGATCTGATCGGCGGGTGAAGACCTGGGGCTCCCACTTCTTCGGGCTGCTGTTCGGCAAGGTGCCGCCCGAGGTGCAGCCCGTGCTGGCCCGCAGCGTCGTCGAGTACAAGCGCTACTGCCAGGACCTCATCGAGGACCGCAAGCGCAACCCCCGCGAGGACCTGACCAGCTACCTGGTACACGCCGAGGCCACGGGAGATGCCCTGACGATGCACGAGCTCGTCTCGCTGCTGAGCGCCTCGCTCCTGGCCGCGGCGCAGGAGACGACGACGGCCCAGCTCGGCATCAGCCTCAAGCTGCTGCTGGAGCAGCCGGAGCGCTGGCAGCAGCTCCTGAAGGACCGCTCCCTCGTGCCCAAGGCCGTGGAGGAGTGCTCGCGCCTGGAGTCAGTGTCCCACTACATGATCCGCACGGCGGTCGAGGATGTGCAGGTGGGCGGAGTGCTGCTGCCGAAGGGCTCGCGCCTCATCCTGCTCTACACCTCCGCCAACCACGATGAGACGCAGGTGGAGCACCCGGAGCGCTTCGACCTGCACCGGGACAACCCGCCCAACCTCACGTGGGGCCGTGGCCTTCACTTCTGCATCGGAGCCCAGCTGGCCCGGCTGGAGCTGCGCGTCGGAATCGAACAGCTCCTCGAGCGCATCCCGGACATGCGCCTCGTGCCGGGCCAGGATGTCGGCTACCAGTACGATCTGCCGCTGCTGCGCAACATCCGGCGCCTGCACGTCGAGTGGCCGGTGCGCTGACTCAGCGGGAGAACCCGGTGAGGCGCACCGTGAGCTGGTACAGCTCCTGGTGGTGGAAGGGCTTGCGCAGCTCGGTCAGGTTCGGGCCATCTCCGAACTCCCGGATGAGGTCCTCCCACGAGTATTCGGAGTAGGCCGAGCAGATCACCACCGCCTGCTCGGGAAGCACCTTGCGCAGCTCGCGCAGCGTCTCCACGCCGCTCCAGCCCGGGGGCATGAGGTAGTCCAGGAAGACCAGCGCGTAGGGGCGGCCCTCCGCCATCGCCGCGCGCGCCATGGCGAGCCCCTCCTGCCCCTGGAAGGCCGAGTCCACCTCGAACACGGGCTCGGAGGCTTCCGCCGCGGAGACCGTCAAGCCGAACAGCGCCTCCTCCAGCTCCGACAACTCCTCCTGGCTGCCCATGTGCTCGGGGCTCAGCACCCGGCGAAAGTCCCGGTGGATGGACTCCGAGTCATCGATGACCAGGATCCGCTTCTTGCGCGTGCGCTCGCTCACGGTATTGCCTCGGAGACCTCGGGCCGCACCAGGGGAGTCAGGATCTCCTTCCAGTGGGTGAAGAGGGAGAAGTGTCCGCCGCCGGGGAGGAAGTGCGGCACGGTCCGCGGGATGCGCGAGGCGAGGTAGCGCCCCATCTGCGGCGGGACGATGCTGTCCCCCTCCCAGTACCAGAGGTGTACGCGTGAGCGGATCTCCTCCAGCGGGAAGCCCCAGCCTCCCACGAGGATGGCGGCCTCGCGGCGCATGCCTCGGATGCCCTGGCGTGAGGCCTCGGAGCGCCAGCCCTGGACCTGGGCGGCGATGGCCGGGTCCGACAAGGTGGTGCGGTCCGCGGGCGAGCAGTGCGCCATGAGCGCCGACAGCGCGCGCGAGGGGTTGCGGCGCACCGACCGGTCATGCATGGCCATGAGCGGGTGCAGCACCCACTCGGGCCAGCCGGCCATCGTGTAGGCGTTGCGGTAGTCGCGGTTGACGCCCTCCATGGCTCCGGGGCGGTTGAAGGGCGCGGCGCCGGCGACGATGGCCACGTGGGTGAGGCGCTCGCCCAGGCGCCAGGCGCACGCGGCCGCATACGGGCCTCCGGCGGACACCCCGAAGAGGGCGAAGCGGCCCAGCCCCAGCATGTTGGCCAGCTGCTCGATGTCCGAGGGGCAGTCGAGCAGCGTGCGCTCCGGCTGGTAGTCGGACAGGCCGTAGCCCGGCCGGTCGGGGGTGATGAGGCGCACGCCCAGGCTGTAGGTGAGGTTGTCGTCCGGGTGCCGCATGTAGCGCGAGCCCGGGTTGCCATGGAGGAAGACGACCGGCATGCCGGCCGGATCTCCAGACTCGACGAAGGCGAGCCGGCGCCCGTCCCTCAGGCGAATGGTCCCCTCTCGCAGTGGCGTCATCGGCATCTTCATCGCGATCATGACTCCATGTGCCGTGAGCGCGCGGAAATCCACTCGGTGATGGCGGGCCAGACCTTGGTGGGACTCTTGCTCGAGGCCGACAGGCCGATGTGGCCTACCGGGAAGCGCAGCGTCTGGTGGTCCTGGCCGCCCACCAGGCGCGTCAGCGGCTCGCTCATGGGGGGCGGAGCGATGGTGTCCTGCTCGGCGATGATGTTGAGCACGGAGCAGCGGATGCGCCCCAGGTCCACGCGCTCGCCGCCCACCTCCATCTTCCCCTGGCAGAAGAGGTTCTGCTGGTAGCAGTCCTTGATGTACTGGCGATAGACCTCGCCGGGGAAGGGCACGGCGTCGGCGCCCCAGCGCTCCATGGCGAGGAAGGTGGTGACGTACTCCGGATCGTCGATCTGCCGACACACGTCCAGCCAGCGCGTGAGGCGCTGCACGGGGGCAGCGGCGAAGAAGCCGCTCTCCAGCACGCGCGAGGGGATGTTGCCGTAGGCATCCACCAGCGAGTCCACATCGAAGTGCCGGGGCTGGGTCCACAGCGAGTAGATGCCGCCGTGGCTGAAGTCCACGGGGGTGGCCTGCGCCACGAAGTTGCGCACGCCCTCGGGGTACAGGCTCGTGTAGGCCAGGGCCAGGGTGCCGCCCATGCAGTAGCCGTAGAGGGTGAGCTCGTCACTCTGGCTGGCGCGCAGCGTCCAGCGCACCGCCTGGCGCACCAGGCCTCCCAGCAGCTCGGGCCAGTCGAGGTGCTGCTCCTCCGGTCCGGCGATGCCCCAGTCGATGGCGTAGACGTCGAAGCCGGCGCGGGTGAGGTGCTCGATCAGGCTGCGCCCGGGCAGGAAGTCGAGGATGTACCACCGGTTGATCATCGAGTAGGCGAAGAGGATGGGCGTGCGGTAGCGGCGCTGGGGCGCGGCATAGCGCAACAGGCGCAGGGAGCCACGGGTGTACACCACCGTGTGCGGGGTGGGGCTGAGGGGCGGCTCACGTACGCCGGAGGCCTTCTCGATGATGGGCCGCAGGTACGGGTACGGGTTGAGGGGGCGCTGCTCGAAGGCCTGCGAGAGCGCCCGAGAGAGCTCGACCTGACCCGAGACGAAGGAGCGGAAGCGCTGGAAGGTATTGGGCGACATGGAGACTCTCCGGGCGCTCAGGTGCCGCGCTTGCGGCGCGGGACGGGCTCGAGGGGCGGTGCTTCCTCCAGGGACTTGCCGGGCGGCTCGGCGCGCTCCTGGCGCTCGAGCAGATCCACGACCAGCTCGAGCTGCGAGCCCAGCGCCTCGACCTGGTGATTCAGGCGACGGAGCTGCTCGCGCATGGCCTCCACCTCGGAGGACGCGGGCAGCCGCAGCGCCTGAAGCGCTCGCTCCTGCAGGGACTGGCGACGGATGCGCAGGTCGAACCCCCGCCGCATCACCCCACCGCTGAAGCGCAGCCAGGTGGGACTCTCACTCAGCCGCGCGGTGACCTTGGTCAGGCCGCGCTCAGCCTTGTTGAAGACACGGCCCGTTCGGGTCTCGGCACTGGTGAGACGTCCGACCAGCTTGAGGCCGCGGGCCAGCAGCCCCTTGGGAGGGGGGCGAGAGGAGTGATTCATGGGCGCACAATCTAACCAAACGCCGGGCCATGCACGCCTCTCGTCATGATCGACCTACACTGCGGGTCTTAGCGCGGCGGCTTCCCTCTACCATCGGTCACTTACGGCGCTCCCGGACGTCGTGACATGGTCCGCTCTCCCCCACGCGCGGAAGCGCCTGCCACAGACACGCCGTGAATCATCCTCCGCTGAACCGCCTCGTCCTGGTGTCCGTTCTCCTTTCACTCGGGATGGCCTGCCGAGATCCGGCGCCCGCCTCCCTGGCTGCCCACCCGGCGCCGCCCCATGTCTCTCCCGAGGCGCCGGGCACGCCGTTCGACCTGGGCGAGGTGATCCGCCGCGCCCACTTCGCCTACCGGCCCGAGGGGAACGGCTGGACCGCCGGCCATGGCACCTGGTCCGCGCGCGCCACCGCGCAGGGCCTCACCATCACCCCGCGCCATGCCTTGGAGCCCGCGGCGCAGGCCTCGGCCCCACGCATCCTCAAGGGCACGCCGATCACCTTTGGTGCCCCGGTGCTCTCTCGCGGTGAGCGCCAGCTGGAGCGTGCGGCGCCCAAGGGCACGGTGCGGGAGGATGGCTCGCTCGCGCTGACGTGGGGCGAGGTGGAGGAGCGGCTCGAGAACAGCGAGGACGGCATCACCCAGAGCCTGCGCTTCACGCGGGAGCCCCGAGGCGAGGGGGCGCTGCGGCTCCGGATGCCGGTGAGCGGCCTGGGCTTCGCGGGCGAGACCCCTCGGGGAGCCCACTTCGCGGACGAGACCGGGCTGGGGGTCCGCCATGGAGACGCCACCTGGACGGACGCCTCGGGGAGGCGGACGGAGCTGCGGACCCGCGCCGTGGAGGGCGGCGTGGAGTTCCAGGTGCCCGCGGCGCTGCTGACCGGCTCCTCCTTCCCTTCCACCCTGGCCTTCAACATCTCACCGGAGTTCGGCCTGGACCTGCCGGTGCTCAATCCGGGCGCGGGCACGCAGCGCGAGCCCGCCGTGGCCTCCAACGGCACGGACTACCTCGTGGTCTGGACGGACACTCGAAACGAGGAAGGCACCTCGGACCTCTACGCTACCCGCGTGAGCGCGTCCGGCGACGTCCTCGACCCCTTGGGCATCGACCTCACCCCCACGACCAACGCGCAGAGCAACGCGGCCGTGGTCTTCGATGGGACGAACTACTTCGTTGTCTGGCAGGACGGCCGGCGCGGCAGTGGGACGGATATCTACGGGGCACGCGTCAGCCCGAGCGGCGTGGTGCTGGACCCGAGCGGCCTGGCCATCTCCACCTCCGGGACCCTCAACCACTTCAAGCGGCAGCCGAAGCTCCTGTTCGACGGGACGAACCACCTGGTCGTCTGGCAGGAGCAGCTCGGGTTCACCACCCCGTTCGATCTCTATGGCCAGCGGGTGAGCAGGACGGGAGCCCTGGTGGGCTCCCGCATCACCGTCTGCAACACCACGTCGAACCAGAGCAACGCCGCGCTGGGTTTCGACGGGACGAACTACCTGGTCGTCTGGCAGGACGACCGCGCGGGGAACGACGATCTCTACGGCACGCGGATCTCGACCCTGGGCACGGTGCTCGATCCCCCCTCGGGCCTGGCGCTGATCACGACGAGCACGGCGCAGGGCAACCCGACGGTGGCGTTCAATGGATTGAGCTACTTCATCGCCTGGAACGAGTTCTCCACCCAGGGCGACATCTTCGGGGCTCGCATCACGACGAGCGGGAGCGTGCTGGATCCGTCAGGGCTCGCGCTGATCCAGGCGACGGCCAATCAGACCCACCCGAAGCTCCTGCGCCGCGGCAACGAGTACCTGCTGACGTGGCAGGACTTCCGCTTGGGGCAGTGGGACATCTATGCCGCTCGGGTGAACTTCACCGGCGCCAGTATCGACGGTCAGGGGTTCCCCATCTACACGGGGGCCGGCAACCAGACTGGCCCCGTGACCGCCGCCAACAGCACCGGCTCTCTCATCGCGTGGACGGACGCACAGGCCTTGGACATCCGCGGGGCCCGGTTGAACTCCACGCGCACCGTGCTCGATCCCTCGGGCCTGACGATCAGCACCGCGCCCAACAGCCAGGTGGCTCCGGCCATGGCCTTCGATGGGACGAACTACCTCGTCACCTGGCATGACAACCGCGATGGGGAGTTCAACCTCTACGGCGTGCGGGTGAGCAGCGACGGCACCGTGTTGGACCCCTCGGGTTTCGTCATCTCCAACGCCCTCAGCCATCAGCGCTACCCGGCGGTGTCCTTCGACGGGACGAACTACCTCGTCGTCTGGGAGGACTCGCGCGCGTCCCCTCTCGACATCTACGGAGCCCGGGTGAGCCCCGCGGGGACGGTGTTGGATCCCAACGGGTTCCTCATCTTCGATGGGGCCAATTGGCAGGAGCAGCCTGCGGTGGCATTCGATGGCACGAACCACCTGGTCGTCTGGGAGAGCGTCTCCGGCTCCATCGTGGTGATCCGCGCCACACGGATCAGCCCAGCGGGCGTCGTGCTCGATCCGACTGGCATCACGCTCGGCACGAGCCCCCAGAGTCGTTACGATCCCAAGCTCGCCTTCGATGGGACGAACTACCTCGTCGTTTGGAGCGACTACCGGGACGCGCCCTACTTCGACATCTACGGCACACGGGTAAGCCCGGCGGGCGCGGTGCTCGATCCGACGGGAATCCTGTTCGCGGGAGGAACCGATAGCCAGCGCAACCCCGCCCTCGCTTTCGATGGGACCCACTACCTGGTGGTCTGGGGAGACCATCGGGGCTGGAACCTCTTTGCCCAGCGCTTCACTCCAGCGGGTACTTCGCCCGACGCGGCGCCCATTCCCCTCTCGCAGGCCGCGCAGACCCAGTACTACCCCTCGGTCACGTATGACGGGACGGAGTTCGTCATTGCCTGGCAGGACAATCGGAGCGACGCTGGCTATGACATCTACGGGGGCCGCATCACTCGCGAGGGTGTGCCGCGAGATAGTGACGGGTTCATCCTCTCCGCGACCCCCACCGCCGAAGTCAGCCCTGCCCTGGCCTCGAGCGGAGGGGGCAACAGCCTCGTGGTGTACCAGTCCCGAGATCTGTCCCTGGGCCGCAACGTGCAGCGGTTGAGGGCGCGGCGAATCACCCAGACCAACACACCGCCCATGGCGAACCCGGGGAGCGTAACCACGGGGGAGGATGTGCCTGCCTCCGTGGTGCTCTCCGGGAGTGACCCGGAGGGGGACGCGCTGACCTATACGCTTGTCTCCGCGCCCGCGCATGGCACGCTGACGGGCACGGCGCCGAGCCTCACGTACACGCCCGCGCCGGACTACCACGGGCCTGACAGCTTCACCTTCACCGTCTCCGACAGCCTGGGCACCTCGGCTCCGGCCACGGTGTCCCTCACCATCACTCCCGTGAACGATGCGCCAGGCGCGGCCTCCCTGAGCCTCGTGACGCCGGAAGACACGGGGAAGGAGCTCACGCTCACCGGCTCGGACTTGGACGGAGACCCCCTGAGCTTCACCGTGGCGTCTGCTCCCAGCCATGGAACACTGACGGGCACGGCGCCGAACCTCACGTACACGCCCGCGCCGGACTACCACGGGCCTGACAGCTTCACCTTCACCGTCTCCGACGGGCAGAGCACGTCCGCGCCCGCCACCGTCTCCATCGACGTGACGAGCGAAAACGATCAGCCCATCGCCCTGGCGCAGTCACGCGAGACGGACGAGGACGTCCCCCTCTCGCTCACGCTCACGGGCTCCGACGTGGACGGCGATCCGCTCACCTTCAGCATCACCACCATGCCCGAGCACGGCACGCTGACGGGCACACCGCCGAACCTCACCTACGCACCTGCCTCCGACTATCACGGGCCCGACAGCTTCACCTTTGTCGCCTTCGATGGGCAGGCCTTCTCGGTGCCAGCTACCGTGTCGATCTCCGTCGCCCCGCGCAACGATGTGCCGGAGGCCACGGCGCGCTCGGTCACCACGGAGGAGGACACCTCCCTCCCAGTTGCCCTCTCGGGCTCCGATGTGGACGGGGACAGCCTGACCTTCGCCCTCGCCTCGCAGCCCACGCATGGCACGCTGAGCGGCACGGCGCCGAACCTCATCTACACGCCCGCCTCCGACTACCACGGGCCCGACAGCTTCACCTTCACCGTCTCCGACGGCCAGCTCACCTCGACTCCGGCCACCGTGGCGCTGACCGTCCTGTCTCGCAACGACTCACCGGTGGCCCGCGCGCGCTCCCAAACGACCGAGGAGGACACGCAGGTCCTCGTGTCACTCTCCGGAACGGACGTCGACGGGGACACCCTCTCCTTCACGGTGGTGTCCGACCCGAGCCATGGCACGTTGACGGGCACGGCGCCGGACCTCACGTACACGCCCGCGCCGGGCTACCACGGGCCTGACCGCTTCACCTTCACCGTCTCCGACGGTCAGATCAGCTCCGCCCCCGCCACGGTCTCGCTCACCATCACCTCGGTGAGTGATCTGCCGGTCGCACACGCCCAGGACGCCACCACGAGCGAGGACACGGAGGTCTCCCTCACACTCACGGGCAGCGACGAGGACGGCACGAGCCTGTCCTTCCAAATTGCCTCGGAGCCCACCCACGGCACGCTCATCGGTGTGGCGCCGAGCCTCACGTACACGCCCGCGCCGGACTACCACGGGGCCGACAGCTTCACCTTCACGGTCTCCGATGGCCAGGGCTCTTCCGCACCGGCCACGGTGTCGCTCACCGTCACTCCACTCAACGATGCGCCCGTGGCCGTGGCCCACTCGCTCACCACGGAGGAGGACACGGCCACCGCCATCACCCTCGCGGGCTCGGACGTGGATGGCGACACCCTCTCCTTCGCCCTCGCCTCGCAGCCCGCCCACGGGACGCTGACGGGCACGGCACCGGACCTCACGTACACGCCCGCGCCGGACTACCACGGCTCCGACAGCTTCACCTTCACGGTCTCCGATGGCCAGGCCACCTCGGCTCCTGCCACCGTCTCCCTCACCGTGGTGTCTCGCAACGACGCGCCGGTCAGCGAGCCGCAGGCGCTCACCGTTCCTGCGGGCCATCCCACGCCCCTCTACCTGACGGGCAATGACGAGGACGGCGATCCGCTCACCTTCTCCATCGTGACGCCGCCCGAGACTGGCAGGCTCACCGGAACGCCTCCCGATGTGGTCTACACCGCGCCCGCCAACTTCCTGGGCACCACGCGCTTCACCTTCTCGGTCAGCGACGGCTCGGAGTCCTCTCTGTCCGAGGTGCAGGTGACGGTGGTCAAGCGCTCCCTCACGGTGAGCGCGGCGGTGGACTCTCGCCGCCCGGCGGAAGGACAGCAGGTGCGCTTCTACGCCAACGCGGTGGATGAGGCCGGCGCCTCCATCTCGCTCGAGTGGAACTTCGGCGACGGTCAAACCTCCACGGAAGAGCTCCCGGTCCACGCCTTCACCGCCCCGGGCACCTATGACGTCCGGCTCAAGGCCACCACCGCGACCGAGGAGGCCTCCACCACGCTCCGCATCCGGGTCAGGAGCGCCGACGCCATCCCCGTGGGCACGAGCGCCGCGCCTTCGTCTTCGCACGTCGGGGAAGAGGGCTCCTCGCTCTCCTTCCGTGTCGAAGCCCCGCAGCCGGCGCTCACCTACACCTGGGACTTCGGGGACGGCACGGCCAACACCACCGGCACCACCGCGTCGCACACCTGGGCTGATGATGGGCGCTTCACCCTGAAGCTCACCGCCTCCGATACGCGTGGCCAGCACTGGGTCGCCACGCGCACCATCACCATCCACAACGCGCCGCCCGTGCCACTACCTCAGGCCCGGGTGACTGCCCGCGTGGGCGAGCCCGTGTCCGTTCAACTTGCTGGCACGGATGCGGCGGGCGCCAGGGACCCACTCCAGTGGGAGCTGCTCGGTGGCGAAGGCATGCTGTCCTCGGACGGCATGTTCCGCTGGACACCGACCCAGCCAGGGCTGGCCACCGTCGTCACCACGGTCATGGATGACGATGGGGGCGAGGCCCCGCTCGTGTTCCAGGTCTCCTCGGATGCCAGCGCCGAGCCCGAAGAGCCCGAGCCCGAAGAGCCCGAACCCGAGCCCTCGACGGGGTGCGGCTGCGGCACGACGTCCGGGAGCGCTTCCAACGCCCTGGGGCTGGGGTTGCTGCTGGCGCTCCTGACCTTCTCGCGTCGGCTCCTCGGCTGAGAGGCCCGTCCTGACTGGTCAGGAGTCCCTGAAGGGGTCCATGCCTGACCAGTCAGGCATCCCCAAAGGGGTCCATGCCTGACCAGTCAGGCATCCCCAAAGGGGTCCATGCCTGACCGGTCAGGCATCCCTGAAGCGCCAGATTCCAGCCCAACAGAAATAATGAACGGCTAAGGAGGGGGTCGGGTCCTGACCGGTCAGGAGTCAGCGAAGGGAAACCACTCCGGAGGCGCTTTCGCCAAACCTGTCTGGTTGTCTGACAGGTTTTCCTGGCACCCGTCGCAGGCAGGCCCTCCCACCCGGGTCGGGCGTTCTTCCCGGCACCGAGGCCAATCCCTGGTCAGGGCTTCTTGGGACGACCAAAGAGAAGACCGCGCAGGCCGAGCTCCTCGCCGCCTTCGTCCCCCTCGGCACGCGCCTTCATGCAGGCACGGCAGGCCAGCCCATCCCGCAGCGCCTGCCCCTGGCGCAGCGGCTTGCGCTTGCCACACACCACGCACGCGAAGGTGCCCGAGGTGTCCTCGGGAGGAACCTCTTCCTCGGCGCTCAGCGCGATCACCTCGGGTTCCTTGGGAGCCTCGGGAGCCCGAGCGACCGGCACCGGGGGAGGCGCGGCACGGGGGGCGGGACGCTGAACCGCCATGGGCTGCGCGGGCCCGGAGCGCCGAGAAGTTCCGCCCTGCGACCGGACACCGATCTGCGCCAGTTCATCCTTGTCGAGGAACATGCCCCGGCACGCCGAGCACACCTCGACGGCGATGCCCGCGGGCAGCTGCGCGGGAGTCATGAGGATCCGGCACAGCACACAGCGCCGGTGCGTCATGCCCCCCACGAGCTCGTACTGGGCAGGAGGACCGAACGCGTCCTGGATCCGCCCCCGCTCCCCCCAGAAACCACCGCAGGAGGTACACCGCTCCAACTCCACCTCGGCACCGGAGGGTGCCTTCACGAGGAAGTCCTGAAGCGGCTGAGCGCAATGAGGGCAGGAGCGCTGGGAGCTCATGAGCGTGCAGTCTACATCGCGGCGGACAGCCCCCCATCCACGGGGATGGCCGCGCCGGTGAGATAGGACGCGCGCGCCGAGACGAGGAAGGCGACCAGATCCGCGAACTCCTCGGCCCGACCGATGCGCCCCAGGGGAACCCCCGCCTCGCGGCTCTTCTCGGCGTACAGCACCTCGGGCGGCTTGCCGGAGGCCTCGGCGCGGCGGGCCCACTGGCCGCTCTCGATCATGCCCACCATCACGGCGTTGACGCGGATCCCCTCGGGCCCCAGCTCCTTGGAGAGGACCTTGGTCAGCGCCAGCCCCGCGGCCCGGGACACGGACGAGGGCATCGTGTTCTTCCCCGGCTCCTTGGCCTTGATGGACAGCACGTTGACGACAGCCCCACCTCCAGCCGCGCGCAGGTGGGGCACCGCCAGCCGCACCGCGCGCATCGCGCCGAACAGCTTGAGCTGCAGATCCTCCTCCATCTCCGCGTCGGTGAGCGCGGCGAAGGACTTCGCCGAGGCCGTACCCGCGTTGTTCACCAACGCGTCCACCCTGCCCCACCGCTCGTGCGCGGCACCTACGAAGCGCGCCACGTCCTCCGCCCGGGACACATCGGCGGGCACGGCGAGCACCTCTCCGCCCTGGGCGCGCAGGGTGGCGGCGGTGGCCTCCAGCCGCTGCGCGTTCCGGGCACACAGCGCCACGCGTGCCCCCTCCCACACCAGCCGGTGGCACACCGCGGCCCCCAGCCCCTCCGAGCCGCCAGTCACCAGCACCACCTTGCCGGAAAGCTCCAGGTCCATGCGCGCGCGAGCCCTTCCTTTATATGCGGGTGCGGCCTCAGGCCGGCTGCTTCACCGGCGTGGGCCGCTTCTCGGCCGAGGGCCGCTTCTCGAACGCGGCCAGCGTGGTGGCGATCTCCTGGTTCACCGCGCGCAGCATGTCCTGCTTCTCACGGAACGGCAGGAAGGCGCTCTTGAAGCCGGAGACGATGATGGTGGTGAGGTCCTCCAGCTCCAGCCCCAGGTTCTTGTGCGCCAGCCACAGCTCCTTGGTCACCGTGGTGTCGGTGATGAGCCGGTTGTCGGTGTTGATCGTCACCCGCAGGCCGTAGTCGAAGTAGAACTTCAGCGGGTGTGCCTGCAGGCTCGGCACCGCGCCCGTCTGCACGTTGGAGGTGGGGCACACCTCCAGCGGGATGCGGTGGTCGTTCACGTAGTTGAGCAGGTCCCCGTCCTCGCGCAGCCGCGTGCCGTGGCCGATGCGATGCGCGCCCAGGTAGTGGATGGCCTGGCCGATGGACTCGGGGCCGAACGCCTCGCCCGCGTGCGCGGTGCAGTTGACGTTGTTCTTGAGGATGAGCTGGAAGGCGTCCTTGTGGTCCTTGGCGGGGAAGCTCGCCTCGGCGCCGGCCAGGTCGAACCCGATGACGCCCCGGTTCTTGTAGGCCACGCTCAGTTCGGCCAGCCGGATGGAGGTCTGCGGGTTGATATGGCGGATGCCGCAGACGATGACGCCGCACTTGATGCCCGTCTCGCGCTTGGCGGCGCGCAGGCCCTCGAGCACCGAGTCGATGACGGTGGTCATCTTCAGGCCCTTCTGCAGGTGCAGCGCGGGCGAGTAGCGCACCTCCAGGTAGCGCACGTTCTCGGCGGCGGCGTCCACCGCCAGCTCATAGGCGGCGCGGTAGAGCGCATCGGCCGTCTGCAGCACCGACAGGGTGACGTCGAACGCCACCAGATACTCCTCGAGGTTCTTGCACACCTGGCCCATGTGGATGGCCTGGGCCAGCCCATCCACGGTGTCCGCGGGCAGCTTCACCTTCTGCTGCTCGGCCAGCTCGAGAATGGTCTTCAGCCGCATCGAGCCATCGAGGTGGCAGTGCAGGTCCGTCTTCGGGAGCGCGTGGAGCAGCTCCTCCGTCACATCGATGGCGGGAGGTGGGGAGATGTCGGTACGACGGGCGGAGGAGGGAATGCCGGTCGCGTTGGGGAGCTCATCATCGCGAATGGAGGCCATGGTGCAGGTTCCTTGCTTGCCAACCGTGGTGCGGGTCGGAAGATGCGTACCCTCAAACCATGCTGCCGCGCGCCTGTCCATGCACCGTCATCCTGCTCGTGCTCCTGGTGACAGGTGTGTCCGGGTGCCAGAAGCCGGCGGAACGGGTGTTCGAGTTTTCCACGGATGCCTCCTCGCGCGCGGGGATGGTGGCGCTGGAGGACAGCGTGGTGCTGGGCAACGAGGTGGGGGCGGTGGTGCGCCTGGATCGGCGCGGGGAGCCCGTCTGGCGGGTGAAGTTCGCCCAGGAGGTGGCGGCCCGGCCCACGGTGTCCGGTAACAGCGTCATCGTCGGCACGGTCGGCGGAGAGCTGGCCAGCCTGGGGCTGGCGGACTCGACGGAGCGCTGGCGCGTCACCGGGGAGCCGCCGGTGCTCACCCCCCTCGTCTCGGACACCACCTCCGTCTACGTGCTGGGCCCGGATGGCGCCGTGCGCGCGCACGCGCTGGATACGGGGAAGCTGCGCTGGCGCCGACCGCCTCCGAAGGCGGAGGAGGCCCGCATCGACCCGACGCAGCGGCTCCCCACCCCCGTGCTCGGGGAGGGCGTACTGGTGGTGTCGCTCGGGGAGGCGGGGCTCATGGGGCTGTCCACGACGGACGGAGCCATCCGCTGGCGCCACCCCCTGCCCCAGCCGCTGGGCATGACGCGCGAGGGAGACACCCTGTACGCCTCCGCCCGTACCGGGAGGGTGATTGCTCTAGCGATCGCGGATGGCGTCCCCCGCTGGGAGCAGGCGCCAGCCACCGGGCTCACCAGCCCACCAACCTACGCGCTGGGAACCCTCTGGGTGGGCGCCGAGCCCCCGGAGCTGCTGGCCCTCTCCCCCTCGGATGGAAAGCGGCTCTCGGGCATCGCCCTGCCCGCGCCCCTGGTGACGCAGCTAGCGGTGTACGGGAACCTGTTGCTGGTGGCCACCAGCAGCCGGCAGGGCCAGCTCCTCGGCCTGCGGAGCCAGGGCGGCCCGCCCGTCTTCTCCCTGCGCACGGACACGCCGCTGCGCACGCCCCCCGTGGTGGTGGGCGATCAGCTCTTCGTGCTGGGCTTGGATGGGCGGGTGCTCTCCTGGAGCCTCCGCGTGCCGGACCCGTGAGACCACGGGCCCGGACACAGGGACCTACGACGCCATCGCCACGGCGAAGATGATGCCGGCGACAACGGCGATGCCCGTGAGGGCGACGAGGATCCACCCGAGGATCAGCGCGCCCTTGGCGAGCGGCCGGCCCTTGGCGGGAGACTCACCGCGATCAATGGCGGCGATCTCCTGCGTGGCCATGATGATGGAGACGATACCGAGCGGCCAGAGACAGTTCATTCCGACGATGGCGAGCACCAGCGCCGTCACCGCGCGGCTGGAGGCCTTGCCGCCGAACTCCCGCTGGTAGCAGTTCGCGCAGTACTCGGTCCCCTCGTGAACCTCGACACACTGAGCGCACGCGAAGCTGCCGCAGCGCTGGCAGGTGATGGCGGCGCCCACCGTGGGGTGGACTCCGCAGAACGCTCCGGCGCCAATCATTACATCGCGGCCCGGGAGAGGATGTTGACCAGGATGTTGCCAATCACTCCGATGGCCCACCCGGTGATGATGAGCTGCTTCTTCGGGTGATCGAACTCATTGGCGATGTAATAGATGATGTAGCAGGGGATACAGAGCACCATGAACCCCTTGCCCACGCTCTTCTGGAACGCGTCGATGAGAATGAAGATCGACGAGACGAGGCCGATCAGGCCGCAAACCAGGCCCAGAACCGCGATGAGAGCCATCATGTGAACACCCCTCTTTTGTCCTGCGTGTGTGAGCTAGGGGAACCGTTCCCCCAAGCCAAGAAAGACCAGGAAGCGAATCGCGCCGAAGGCGGCGAACGCGGTGAAGCAGATGCGGTAGCCCCGGGCGATGGGCGCCGAATGCGAGCTGACCCAGGCCTCGAAGCGCGTGTAGACGCTCCGAGGCGCCAGCGTCACCAGCGCGAGCACCAGGAACAGCGGCCAGGCCAGCAGCGCGAACGGGTTGAGCGCGATCGCGGTGGAGAAGTCCCCCTGGCTGATGGCGGAGATCGCCCGTGACAGCCCACAGCCGGGGCACGGCAGCCCGGTGGTCGCGTGCAGGATGCACAGGTCCACCCCCAGGCCCTTGATCGGAAACACGAACGAGATCGCCATCACCACGACGGCCAGGTAGCGGGCCGAGGGGGTAAGGAGCGCTCGATATGTCCAGGGATCAGGCTTGGCGGCCGGTGCGAGGGTCGTCATTGCAGGGGCGTACGGCGCGCGTTCGCGGCCGCGGAGACACCCCTGAGCCTATGAGAAAAGAAAACTTTTGAACAGTCTGGATCTACCCGCCCTGCGAGGGCGGGCGGCACCAGGGTTTATCCCGGCATGAGAAAACGGGCGATGACGCGCTTGAGGCCCACGCTTCCGCCGAACTCGACCGTCACCTTGGCGTTGGGCCCGGATCCGTCGGTGGAGATGATCCGCCCCACGCCGAACTGCTCGTGGCGCACGCGCATCCCCCGCACATCCCCGCTCACGCCCTCCATGTCGGAGGACTGCGAGTAGGAGCGGTCGATGCGAGGGCCGCCATCGTCGTCGAAGCTCCGGCGGCGAGGCGCCACGGGAGCAGCGGCGGGACGCGGCGCCGGCTGCATCTCGGGCTCGATGCCGAAGAGGTTGGGCGGCACGTCGCGCAAGAAGCGCGAGGGGGGGTTGTAGCGAAGCTCGCCGAAGAGGGAGCGGCATTGCGCGAGGCTGACGAACAGACGCCGGCGCGCACGGGTGAAGCCCACGTAGCAGAGCCGCCGCTCCTCGGCCATCTCCTCGCCCTCGCCCTCCTCCGGGTCCTCGAGGCCGGACAGGGCGCGCGAGTGCGGGAAGATGCCGTCCTCCATGCCGGTGAGGAACACCGCGTCGAACTCCAGGCCCTTGGCGGCGTGCAGCGTCATCAACGCCACGCGGCCCTCCCCCACTTCGGCGTCGGCCTCGCCCACCAGGCTGATCTGCTCCAGGAAGGCCTGCAGCGGGGGCACGTCCGCGGTCAGGGGCGCCGCGTCCACTTCGGGCGGAGGAGGCTCCGCGTTCTCGGCCTCCTGGGCCGTGGCGGCTGCCACCGCCGCGGCGGCGCGGTTGAGGTCGAACTCCTGCGCGGCGCCGAGGAACTCCTTGAGGTTCTCGGCGCGGGTCAGGGACTCGTCACTGCCCTCGGCGGTGAAGGCCTCCACGAGCTTGGCCTCGTTGAGCATCTGGTCCACGGCGCTGGCCGCGTCCGTGGCGCCCTGGGCAAACCCGTTCAGGGAGGTGACCAGCGCATGGAAGCCGGCAAGGCGCCGCGCGGCGGTGGTGTTGAGCCCAGGGATGCGCTCCGGCCGGGCGATGGCCTCGTAGAGGCTGCTGCCCTGCTGCTCGGCGAAGTCGGTGAGGCGCTCCACGGTGGTGTCGCCGATGCCGCGCGCAGGAGTGTTGATGACGCGCAACAGGTCCGCGTCCGAGCGCGGGTTGACCATGAGGCGCAGATAGGCCGCCGCGTCCCGCACCTCGGCGCGATCGTAGAAGCTGCGCCCGCTGACCAGGGTGTAGGGCACGCGGGCCAGCCGCAGGGCCTCTTCCAGCACGCGGCTCTGCGCGTTGACGCGGTAGAAGACGGCCATCCCCGAGTACTTGATGAAGCCCTCGCGCTGCAGGGCATGGATCTGCCGCGCCACCTCCTGGGCCTCGCCGCGCTCGTCGCGGCTGATGATCAGCTGGAGGTTCTCGCCCGGGGGCCGCTCGCTCCAGAGCGTCTTCTGCATGCGCCGCCGGTTCTTGGAGATGACGGCGTGAGCGGCCTTGAGGATGTTCTGGTCCGAGCGGTAGTTCTGCTCGAGCTTGACCACCTTGGCGCCCGGGTAGCTGTCCGGAAAACCGAGGATGTTGTCCACGCTGGCACCGCGCCAGCGGTAGATGGACTGGTCGTCATCACCCACCACCACGAGGTTGGAGCTGGGAGGCGGAGCCAGCAGGCGCAGCAGCTCGTACTGGACGGGGTTGGTGTCCTGGAACTCGTCCACGAGGACGTGGGTGAAGCGGCGCCGGTAGTTGGCGAGCACATCCGGACGCTTGCGGAACAGGGACACCAGCAGCAGCAGCAGGTCGCCAAAGTCCACGGCGTTCGAGGCGCGCAGCAGCCGCTGGTAGGCCTGGTACGTCTTCTTCACCACGATGCCGCGCGGATTATCCACGTCCACCTGCATCTCATCGGGCAGGCGTGCGGCGTTCTTCTCCTGGTCGATGCGGTGGAGGATCTCCCGCGGCTGCATGATGGGGTCGACGCGGGCCTCGCGCATGGCGCGCTTGACGAGGTTGAGCTGGTCGCCATCGTCGTAGATGACGAAGCTGCGGGTGAGCCCCACGGCCTCGGCCTCGCGGCGGAGGATCATCGCGGCGGACGAGTGGAAGGTGCTGACCACCAGCTCGTTGGCCTGCGCGCCCAGGAGCTGGGTAAGGCGCTCGCGCATCTCGCGCGCGGCCTTGTTGGTGAAGGTGACGGCGAGGATGCGCCAGGGAAAGACGCGGTGGACCTTCACCAGGTAGGCCACACGGCGAGTGATGACGCGCGTCTTGCCACTGCCCGCGCCGGACAGGACGAGCAGCGGCCCGTCGCCATGGAGGACGGCCTCCTTCTGGGGCGGGTTCAGGTCTTCGAGGAGGGCGTTTTCGTGCGGATTCAAGGCGGTTCCCATGAGCGGCGAGCCCTGTCTTCTAACCGCTTTCGATGCGCCGCGAAGGATGTTCCGCACCTCACCCCCAGGGTCCTCTTCACGGCTGCACGCCTGGAGCCCGACCGAGGCCCTTCGCCCGAGCGAAGGACTCTGCCAGACTGCCGAGCCCATGCTGTTCCGCTCGCGCCTGCTGCCGTTCCTCGTGGGAGGGTCCCTGATCGCCCTGGGAGCCATCCTGCTGCTATCCGTGGAACCCTGGAAGTACTCCAACCTGGAACACTTCGATCCCTCGGATAACCCGCTCGGCTCCTGGCTCACGGGAGGCGGGCTGATCATCGTGGGGCTCGTGTTCGCGCTCCCGCCGCTGGTGCAGTGGATGAGCGAGGGCGCCTTCAAGGAGGCGGTCCTGGAACTCCCCGAGGAGGGCGCCCCGCTGGGCGGAGAGACCGTGGTGCGGGTGCGGCTGGTGCCTCGAAAGGCCCTGAAGGTGGCCTCCGCGGAGCTCCGCCTCATCACCGAGGAAGCGGCGGAGTACATCGAGGAGTCCGAGGGCATCAGCTTCAACAATGAGGATCAGAACCAGCTGCGGACACGCCTCATGGAGCTCCACCGCTGGAACTCACGGCTGGCGGTCCCTCTGGAGCTGAGCGAGCCGCTGGAGCTGGACGTCGCGATTCCGATTCCCCGGGAGCTGCCGCCCACCTTCCGCTGGGACCGTCACATGGCGCAGACCCGACTGGAGCTGGAAGTGAACCTCGTCGGGCGCATGGATCTGCACCTGGAAAAGGAGCTGATCATCCTGCCCCGCTACGCCGCCCCGAGCGCCTCATGAACCTCATCTGCACGGTGCAGTTCGACGAGGCCGAGGTCGAAGCGGGGGGCCTGCTGACCGGTCGGGTCTGCCTCCTGGAGGACACCTCGGCCCTGAGGGAGGCGCGCAAGATGCGCCTGAGCGCCATCTGCCGGGTGGAGGGCCCCGGAAAGCCGGAGGTGCGGGTGCTGAACACGGCCGAGCTGCCGGGCCCGTTCAAGCCTCAGGTCGACCTCCCCTTCCGCATCCCGATTCCCGAGAAGGGGCCGATCACCTACCAGGGGATCATCCTCCAGATCCGCTGGCACCTCGACGTGCAGCTCGTGGTACCGGAGGGCTTCTCTCCACGGAAGGAGACCTCCTTCGACGTGGTACCCGCCAGCGCCGCCCGTTCGCGGAGAGGGCCACCCCGGGCCCACCCGAAAGCACCTCCCGCGTAGCCCTGGCGTAAAGTGCGGCCCATGTCCGACACCTCGTCCCGCCCCACTCAGGAGCAACTCGACCGTTACGCGGAGCAATTCAACCAGAGCCTGACCCTGCGCTTTCTCGGCGTGCGTGTCTCCTTTCCCGAGGGCCGCAAGGTGGTCGTCGCCATCCCCGAGGTCCGCCCGGAGCACCGCGGCGGCCTGGGCACCACGGCGATCAACGGCGGCATCATCTCGGCGCTCTTCGACCTGGTGATCGGCTGCACCCCGGCGTTGCTGGATCCGACCCGGCGCTGCGCCACGCTGCAACTCTCCGTGAGCTTCCAGCGCCCTCTGACGGGGGACTCCGTGCAGGCCGAGGCGGAGATCGACTCGCACGGCAAGAACACCCTCTTCGCCTCCGCCCGCGTCCTGGACTCCCAGGGCACCGTCTGTGCGCGCGCCCAGGGGATCGTCCGCATCTCCTCTGCTCCATGGGCCTCCGGCGAGAGCCCCGCCATCAACTAACGTACCCTCACCTACATGCATCTCCACCCGCCTCGATATGCCAGCCCGGGTGGAGCGTTCTCAGGGGTACCTGGGGACAGCCAGCCTCTGGGAGACCACCGGGACGATAGGAAGAAGCGATGGTGGGAGCGGCGGTGCAGGGCTTGCCGATGACGGGCCGACAGCGAGAGGACGCCGAGCAGCCCGCCGAGAGCTCTCCCTCTGGGGAGGATGAGCTTACGGAGAAGGCCCTGGCTGGGGATCGCCGGGCCTGGGATGGACTCATCGCGCGCCACCATCGCCGGGTCGTGGTATCGCTGCTGGCTCGGGGCATCCGGGTGGACCGGGCCCATGAGCTGGCCCAGGAGACCTGGGCGCGACTCATCCAGCAACAGCAGCGAGGGCTGCTGACGGAGTTGCGCCTGCCGAACCTCGCGCTGACCCAGGCGGCCTTCCTGGCCGCGGACGACGCTCGCCGCGCCCGGCGCGAAGCGATCTCGGGGAACGTAGAGGAGCTACCCGAGCGGCAGCACCCGGTGGACCCCACGGCCTCGGCCGAGCGGCGTCTGGTGTCCGAGGAGCAGCTGGCCAAGGCGCACCAGGCGTTGGAGGGGTGCTCCCCGAGCGCCCGCAGCGTGTTCCTCCTGGCATGTGATGGCCAGGAGCTTCCCCATGCCGAGGTCGCGGCGCGTGTCGGCCTGTCCGTGCAGCGCGTGCGACAGATCCTGTGCGAGGTGCGCAAGAAGCTGCGGACCGCGCTCGAGGAGGAGACCCATGGCTGATCCACACCTGAGCCCGTCCGACGTGGAGCACTACGTCCTGGGTGCGCTGGATCCCGACGCGGAGCGAAAGCTCGAGGCTCACACCCTGGAATGCGACGCGTGCGCCCGACTGCTGCAGCGAGAAGCACAGCTGGAGGAGCAACTGCGCGAGGTGGCGAGCACGGCGCCGAGAGGGAGCAACGTGATCCGCCCTACCCGCTGGCGCCTGACACGGGTGGCAGTGCCAGCCCTGGCGGCGGCCGCGGCGCTGGCGCTGGTGCTGCTGCGTCCGGAGACAGTCTCCGAGCCCGTGCGAGAGGCCCCAACGGTCCTGTCGCTGGAGCTGCCAGTAGCCGCGCCGAACGTGGTGGTGGCCTGCCCGGACCTCAGCACGCAGGAGTCCTGCGCCGAGGAGGCAGCGGCGCGGGGCCTGCTCGTCCAGTATCCAGTGGGCATGGGCGAGGTGCCCCGCTACGAGGGAAGCGAGGGACTGCCCGCGGGAGCCCTCTCCTCCCGGCCGGCGTCCCTGTGAGGCTCCCCATCATGACTTCGGCCAGGACAAGACCTCTCCCTGCGTTGCTGGCGCTCGTGCTGTTGAGCGCGGGAGTGGCCTGGGCAGACGCGCCAACGGCCCCCAAGGGAGGAACCTCCAAAGGACTGCCCGCGGGCTGGTTCGTGACCCAGAGTGCTCCCAACCTCTACGAGGCGGGCGTGGACACGGCCACACCGTGTGAAGGCAGCCGCAGCGCCTTCCTGCGCTCGCGTACGGAGACACCGACGGGCTACGGCACCTTCATGCAGGCCTTCGGGGCGCAGGACTTCCGAGGCAAGCGGCTGCGCTTCTCGGCGGCCGTCCGCTCCAAGGATGTCGAGGGCTGGGCCGGACTGTGGATGCGGGTGGAGGGTACGGACCCGAAGCAGCCCTTGGGCTTCGACAACATGCAGTCTCGCGCGCTGGTGGGCAGCCTCGGATGCAAGCGCTACGACGTGGTGCTGGACGTGCCGCGAGAGGCCACCTCCATCATGGCGGGGCTGCTGCTGTCGGGCACGGGGCAGGCGTGGCTAGACGGGGTGCGCTTCGAGGTGGTGGAGCGCACCGTTCCGGTGACAGATCTGCTCGCTTCGAGCCCAGCGCCGCTCCCAGGCGGTCCCCAGGGCCTCGAGGAGGCGCCCGCGACAGCGAGCCACGAGCAGGTGCCCACCGGCCGAGTGGGAAGCATCTGGTTCAACCTGGGCCGCGTGAACATGGACAAGAGCTACACGCGCCAGTCCACGGGCGCCTGGCGCAACATCCTCGCGGAGGAGATCACCGAGCAAGGCCAGGAGGTGCGCGGAACGTTCCTCCAGCGTGCCGTGGCCCTGAAGGTGAAGACGGAAGGGCCACGAACCCTCATCGAGGGAAGCTGGGGTGTGGACCCCGTGAGCATCCAGCTCCATCCGGAGCGGCTCCACATGAAGTGGGGCATCTACGAGCGCGAGCTGCAGCGCGTGGCGGACTACAAGGAGGACGCCAACTGCATCCGCTACCAGCGCGTCGAGGGCCCGCGAGTCACCGACCGTCTCGACGTGTGCGGCGCGGCGCTGAGCCGGAAGCCTCCCGCGGCGCAGCTCGCGCTGGCATTCCTGGGCAACGGCTTCCGGCGGAACCCGCCCTACAGCGGGCTGCCCCTGCCCTCCATCCCCAACCCTCCACGTGACTCCATGAGCGGAGGCATTCCTCCGCAATGAAACGCGCGGGGCTCAGAAGGTGAAGTCGCGCTCCAACGTCTCCCCGCCCGCCTGCACGGTGAGGTGAGCGGTACGGGCGCCACCGGCATCCGCGCCGAGATCAAAGGAAAGCCCCTCGGGCCCCTGCGAGGGCTTGAGCGAGGGCTTTCCAGGGTTGAGGAACACCGCGGCGGTGACGGTACGGCCGGCCAGCGGCTGCACCAGCAGCCTCACACGCTGACGCTCGCGCACGAGGAGTACGCGAAAATCACGCCGCTCTTCCAGCACCTCCCGCCGCTCGGGGTGACGGGCTCCGGGACGACGAGGAACGGGAGCACTCGAGGTACGCGCGCCAGGTCCAGCGGCCCCCTCCGCCTCCAGTTCCAGCGCCTCCTCGATGGCGGTATCTCCCTCCTCGAGGGCGAGAACGGCCTGGGCACAGTCGGCGCACTTCGCGGTATGGGCTTCCATGCGGGCGCGCTCATCCACGGAGAGCAGACCAAGGTCGAAGCGCCACAGCTCATCGGAACTCAAATGGCGGCGCGGGGGCTGCTCGACGACAGCGGCGTCCGCGAGATCCGCGCGACATTCGGCACAGCTCTGCAGGTGGGCGCCGAGAGCCCCGGACTTGCCTGTCCAGGAGGCCACCAGCTCATCGCACTCGGCTCGGGCGGAGAACCACCAGGACTGGCTGCGTTCATTCGAGTCGAGCAGGTCGCGCTCTTCTCTGCGGTGCGGGTTCAGGGGGATGAACCAGCGGGCCCTCGGGCGGAGCGCGGCGTCAATGTTCCCGAGGGCCTGGAGAAATGAGGTTCTGCGCTCTGCCGCTTCACCCGTAAGAGATCCCTGAAGCGCTTCCCACTCACCGAGGGCGCGGGCGGCGGAGGCGATGCGATCTCGAGCGACCAGCCCGTCCATCGCGGAGGCCCGCCACATCTCGGCCTCTTCACTGCCCTCCCCCAGCGCGACCTCGACGGCTTCCTCGGCTGCGCGGAGGAGCGTGGTCCTCAACTCCGCGGGTTTCAGACTCTGGAGCCATGTCTCGATCTGCGGTCGGGTCAGGGCGCGGAGGGAGGGCTCGACACCTTGAGTTCCTAGCCGAGCCCCACGGCGAAGGAGATCTCCCGCCGCTTCGAGCGTGCCTCCCACGGAGGCGGATCCCCCGGTAAGTTGCTGGCGCCGGGCCTGATAACGGGAGAGTGCGTCGCTCATCGCATACCTCGGGTGAGAGAAGGGGTTCGAAGGTTCACTCCTTCCCCTCGGCCGCCTGCCGCAACTCGAGCAGGTACAGTCGGAGGTAGGCCTGGGCGCGGCTGACGCGCTTGTAGGAGTTGGCCACGGTGATGTTCAGGAGACGGGCGCATTCCTCGTGATCCTCCACGTCCTTGTGGTGGTAGAGGTCCCACGCTCCAGCCTCCTTGGGGTGCTCCTCCTGGAGGCGGGCGAACGCGGCCCAGTAAAGCTCTTGTGCCTCGGAGCGCTCTTGGGTGCGGCGAGCGGTCTCCACGGCGCGAGCCACCTCGGAAGGCGGCTCCTCCATGACGTCATCCGGATCGCTCGGAGCGGGAGCGAGGTCCTCGCGCTGACGCCGGTAGAAGTCGATGGCGACGTGCTTGACGATGCGCAGGAAGAACGTCTTGGGAGACGCGCTCTTGCCGGGCATCTGCTCGGAGACGCCGCGGAACTGCTCCAACCCGCGGTCGATGAACTTGCCCACCGCGTCCTGGAAGAGCTCGTCCGCGTCCGCGGGAGACCCGCGTTTATAACTGGCCTGGATTTTGCTAATGACGTACCGAGCAGGGCGGCCCCAGCGCTGGACGAGCGCACCGAGGGGGCCTCCGAAAGGCTCTCCAGCGGAGCGGCTACGGGCCACTTCCGCGAACAATTCGTCATCCGTGAGCTGGTCGTACACCGGAGGGACCTGGTTGCGCCGAGGGGTTCAGGAATGGCCCACCGACAGGGTGGGATTCGCATCCACGGCTCGGCAAGGTACCACGATGGCATTCCCAGGCATCCTCCGATGACGCGAAGCCCCGCATTCCGGTGAACTGCCAGACGGGGCACGTCCAAGAGCGGGACGCGGCCGTTTTAGGATTCCTGACAGAACAATCAGGGGTCCCTGAGGGGTGCCTGGCGGCCTGCTCCCGGAAGAGACGGGCGAGAAAATCCAACGTCAGGAATAGGGGGAGCCGCCGTCCCTGGCAGCAACCTTTTCGAGCGCCCGGCCGAAGAGGCCTTACAAGCATAGGTGGTTCGACTCCACCCACCCGCACTTCCTAACTTTCATGCGGGTGTCGTCGGCGGTCCGACACTGAACGGTCAATTCAGCGCACTTCACGGCTTCCTCACTCGGGCGCTCATTTCTTCGAGGTGTTGTTCCATGTCTGCCCGCACCATCGTCATTGGCGACCTTCATGGCTGTTACGACGAGGCCATCGAACTGCTCGACAAGGTAGGCGCCACCTCCAGCGACCGCGTCATCTTCGCCGGGGATCTCGTAGACCGAGGCCCCAAGCGGCTGGAGTGCGTCGAGCTGGCCATGCGCCACGAGTCCATCCAAGGAAATCACGAGGAGAGCCACCTCCAGCAGCGGCACCGTCCGGACGAGCGTCTATCGCCGGACCACCTGGAGACGCGTCGTGTGCTCGAGCCCGAGCACTACGACTACCTCGCCAGCCTGCCGCTCTACATCCGCTTGCCCGAGCACAACGCCGTCGTCGTCCACGCCGGTGTGCTGCCCGGCAAGCGCATTGAGGAGCAGGACCCGTACCACCTGCTCCATGCACAGTGCGTCCTGCCCCCAGCGAAGAAGAGCTATTGGCCCTCCAAGGCCCCGGTCACCCACCGGTTCTGGACCCACCACTGGCAGGGCCCTGAGCGGGTCATCTTCGGACACACGGTCTTCGACAAGCCGCTCGTGACCGAGCATGCGGTGGGCATCGACACCGGCTGCGTGTACGGCCGTTCGCTGACCGCGGTGGTGCTCCCCTCCTGGGAGATCGTCTCGGTCAAGGCGCGGCGGTCCTACCGCGGCGGCAAGGATGTGGCGCTGTTCCCCATCCACGAAGACGTGTCCGTCTTCTCGTAATCCCTCACCCTCTTCACTTCCATTCACCGAAGGCGGGCTCCGAAACGAGCCCGCTTCTTTCGTCTTACCCGCAGCACGACCCTGGAGGGGATCATGACGACGAAGCAGAACACCCCCATTCTCCCGGAGGCGCAGCTCGGGCCCGCCGAGCGTCTGCTCGAGCTCGTCCTGGGGGGCTCCGCGCACCTCTGGCACAACCGTCCCGGCGTGGACGTCCACGGCACCTGGCAGCCGGCGCGCCGGGGCGTCAAGGTGCTCCCGGCGAACCAGAAGCAGGTGAGCCCGGGCCTCTTCGTGCCCGCGGCGGTGAAGCTCTACCGGCAGCTGCTGGACATCTACAAGCTCAACACGGACCTGATGGCGCACTTTGCCTCGTACGCCCTCACGCAGACGGACTGGCGTGACCTGAAGGTGGCGACCTGCGCGCTGATGCTGGTGCAGGGGCACGCGGGGCAGCCGGTGCGTGAGGAGGACGGCACGGTCGCCTTCTACGACGACGACCACCGGGTGATCGGCGAGGCGATGATCCTGCACTACGAGCGCAAGTCCACGCGCATGCTCACGCCCAAGGCGGTGCTGCGAGTGGCGGAGCTGCTCGAGACGCCGGAGATCGCCCGCATGAACCGGGAGGCCGGCTTCGGCGACCCGGGCTCCAAGAAGCCGCCCATGGGCCGCTGGAAGCGGGTGGCCCAGAAGTGGCTCCAGGCCCGGGAGAAGAACCTGCCCATGCTGGAGGGCCTGGTGAAGGCCGGCTTCAAGGAGACGCTGAAGAAGATCGCCCGCAAGGCCGGCTACAGGCCGGAGTCGCAGGCCTTCTTCGAGCTGCTCGGCTGGAAGCAGAAGCAGGCGTCCGGGGGCCACCGTCAGGTGGGGCTCGTGGGGCTGACGCTCGTCAAGCGTGAGCGGTTCGATGGGCTCTCGGAGGCGGAGATCTGCGAGTCGATCGAGACCGGGCGGCTCTCCTACAAGGAGGTGGTGGGCCGGCTGCCGAAGGACGTGGGGCTCACGCCCGCCATCATGGTCGCGCTGTTGCCGTCGCTGTCGGACAGGGACTTGCGGATGATGACGCCGACGCTCGAGGAGCTGGGCTTGCTGTCCGAGCCCACGATTCGGGCGCGCTGGGAGAAGGCCGTGCAGACGGCGACCGACCAGCGGGCGCTCCACATCGCGAAGAACGTCCGGAGCAAGGAACTGCGCGAGAAGCTGGAGGAGGCGAGCGACAACGCCGCGCGCCTGGCCGTGGCCGAGGCGACCGCGGAGGCGGACGTGCGGGTGATGTTCCTCATCGACAAGTCCGGCTCCATGGAGGGGGCCATCGAGCAGTCCAAGGAGGCGCTCACGCGCATCCTCGCGGGCTTCCCGGTGGACAAGCTGCACATCGCGTCGTTCGACACGGTGGGTACGGTGCTCAAGCCGAAGGCACCCAGCCGGATGGCGGTGCAGCACATGCTGCAGGGCCTGAAGGCCTCGGGTGGCACCACGCACGCGGCCGCGGTGCATGCACTGCACCGGGACGGCGTGACGGTGCCGACGGAGGCGAAGCTCATCGTCATCGTCGTGGGTGACGAGGCGGGAGAGGCGGGGGACCAGTTCACCCGGGCCTTCCGCGAGTGCGGCTACACGGTGGCGGCGATGGCGCTGCTGCTGAGCGTGGCGGGTGCGCGGGGGAGCACCGTGCGCACGTGCGCGGGGCAGCTGAGGGTGCCCTTCAGTGAGGTGTCGGTGGAGCAGTTCGCGGACCCCTACCAGGTCCCGCGGGTGCTCAAGGCGCTGATGGACGCGCCGACGGCGACGGGCGCCAGCCAGTCCGGCTGGGTGGAGCGGGTGATGCGTACCCCGCTGCTGAAGGTGGCGTAGCTCCAGGATGGGCCACCACTCCGGTACTCCCGGGGTGGTGGCCCATTTCTTTCTTCAGGATGCCAGTTGGGCCTCGCGAAACAGGGCGAAGGCGCTGGTGTAGCCATGAAGGAAGGTGGTCCCTCCCACCGGGCCGATCTCTCCGTTGCAGAAGAATCCGCCCAGCGGAACGGACCCGAGCGCGCCCTCGAACAACGAGGTGTCATGGTCCGGGCGACCGTAGAGGTGCATGCCTCGGCCGAGACACGAGAAGAGCAGCGCGCCCCGAGGCGCCGCGACCTGCCCCCGCTCCTCTCGGTAGCGATGGAGCATGCGCGTGAGGTCCTCGGCGGCCGTGCGCGCATCCCGCAGGTGGAATTGCACGGCCTGGTAGGGCTCGAGCGTCGCGCCAACGGTGATGGCCCCGGACTGGGGATCCACCCCGGCGATGTTGCGCACGAGGAAGTCCCCTTGCTGGTACTCCACCTGATCCTTCTTCATCTCGAAGCCCAGGAAGAGCGAGTGCCGGAACAGCGCCTGGTCTCGCTCATCCAGGGACTGATGGAGCTCACGCAGCACCTCGATGGGAGACCGCTCGTTGAGCTTCAGCAGCTCATTGCCCTCACAGCGGGTGACGAGCATGGGCGTGCCGATGGGCCGACATCCCTGGGCGACGATGGAATCGACCACCACGTTCCCCATCATCGCGAGTCCCACCGCACCGGTGCGCCACGAGTTGCCCCCCAGGAACAGCCGCGTGCTTCCGGGCATACGGCTGCCGCTGGCCAGGCCCCCTACTTTCAAGGCCCCCGGGTAGGCCCGGTCGAGCCCGGCCACCAGCGCCTCGGCATCGCACGTGAATGGATCGACGACGAGCAGCAGAGAGGGCCGCGCCTCGGGAGAGATGCGCAGGAGCTGGTGCCACGCCTCTGGCTTCTCCCCCGGCTCCGGCAGCTGGTTCATGTCCAGGTGGAACGGGACGAGCCGAACCCCAGGCAGAATCGCCCCGGTGAGGGAGAGCGCCGGCGCCCCCTCCACCTCATGGTTGGCGCCGATGATGCCCTCCCCCGAGCAGCCCACCAGCACGGCCTTGGGCAGCCGCGCATGCAGCAACTCCGCCACATCGGCCCCCTCCACCAGGGAGGGTGAAGCGAAGGCGATGAGCAGATCCGGCTCACGGCTGCCAAGCCGAAGGCACAGCTCTTCCACGGCCTGATCCACGGCTTCCTTGAGGTTGCCGGACCGAGACAGCGCGGACGCCCACTTCATGCCACTCCCTTCGCTCTGAGCTCGCTGGAGAATCTCATTTACGCCGGAGATCCAAAAAGGCAGGCTGTCCCAACCAACGGCCTGTTCGCCATCAAGAACCCGAAGGTGCGCTGCCAGGAGGCCTCCTGGATGACACCCGCCGGGTGTGGCACTTGCCCCTACCCGTCGGGTTTTCCACTGAATGCCGCTTTACATCGCATCCTAAAGCGGACAGACTGCGCCTCCTCATAAGCGACGCTCGGGTCCCGGTCCGGGCGTCGAGCATTTTGCCCCCCAAAAAGGAGCTCCGAATGAAGCGCTTCCTCCGCATCCCCTTCTCCCTCGCGGCTGCCGCGATGCTCGGCATTGGCTGTGGCGCCACCGAGGAGGACACCCAGCCTGAGGTGGAGCTTGGCGAGGAGGAGATGATCTCCGCCGAGATCAACGCCCTCAAGGTCTCCGAGGCCGTGGAGTGGTGGCGGGTACGCAACGCGCTCAAGAAGTACCGGGACGTGAACGTGGCCACGGCCGACGGCTACATCCCCGTGAGCCCCTGTGAGTCGCTGGCGGGCGACGGCGGCATGGGCATCCACTACCTGCACCCGGGCCTGGCGGGCGACCTGACGACCGATCCGTACAAGCCTGAGATCCTGCTCTACCTGCCGGACGGCAAGGGCGGGCTCGAGTTCCTTGGCCCTGAGTACTTCCAGGCGGACGCGGGCCAGGCCCGGCCGTCCACCATCGGCAAGGGCTTCGATGGCCCGATGCCCGGCCACAGCCCGGACATGCCGGTCCACTACGACCTGCACGTGTGGCTCTTCAAGTACAACCCGAAGGGCCTGTTCGCCATCTGGAACCCCCGCGTGGTGTGCAAGTAAACCAGCGCGCTGCTGAATCGCGCATGGCTTGAGCTGTTCGGATGGAGGCGAGGTGGCCCAAGGCCCCCGCCTCCATCGTTTTTTTGTACGCCTCTACGGCGCCTCCCTGCGTGACGGTTCATGCGCCGCACGTCGCAGGGCATTGACGAGCCGATGCGCCCGGCGCGTTGTCTCCGGCTCCCGGTAACGCGGGCTCACACGCAGCACCCACTCCACGGCGGTGGGCAGATCCATCAAGTGCCCCGGAGAGACGTAGACGGGGCTCACGCCGCGCCGGGTACGCACCGCCATCCCAACGACTTCTCCTCGGTGCCGGATCTCCGCCGTGGCGCCCCGCTCTGGGCCGAGATGCCCGTAGGTGCCCACCAACAGGGACTTGGCACACCCGATGGACGGAACGCCAAAGAGCAGTCCGCCGTGGCAGGCCAATCCGAAGCGCCGCGGGTGCGCGATGCCCTGCCCATCGAAGATCAGGAGGTCTGGCTTCTGCGCCAGCTGCTCCCAGGCGGCGGCGAGCACAGGCAGCTCACGGAAGGAAAGCAGCCCTGGGATGTAGGGGAGTCGAAGCGTGACGGCCGCGCCCGCTTGCTCCAAGGGGAGCAGTGACATCGCATCGAGCACGACGACGCCTCCATAGCCAGTGATGTTCCCGCGCTCGGTGGAGATATCCGCGCCGGCGATGCGAGACACGCGCAGCTCCGCCGGAGGCCTCAGCACCAGACGCTCGCGCAAGGTGTTCTGCAGCGCCACCGCCTCCTGGGGTGTGACCTCCCAGCCATGCAGAGACTCGAGTTCCATGAACCTGCCCTCCTCACCCCCACTGTATACCCACCAGGTAGGGCGCGCTCAGCACAACGTCATGAGTAGGGAGGCAGGGTTCAGCGCGCCACACTCCTGGCGCGCCAGGCAGCCGACCAGGCAGGCAACTTGAACTCAGTGGGGAGCGGCGAGCCGATCGAGCAGGAGCCCGAAGAAGCTTCCTTCACCCTGAAAGGCCCACCCGAGATGGGTCCGACACACGGCGCAGTGGGCGAACTCCCAGACATAGCCCGCGAACCAGGAGTCCTCAGCGGTGGGAGGTCCCTCTACGAGACACCCCTCGGCCTGGGCGAAGCAGCCGAAGTGGAAGACGAACCCATAGGGATTGACGCGGGTATGGGCATGCCGGCCATTGACGGTCGTGCGGTGGCGCTCGAGGGTGATGGAGTGGCCACAATGCACGCAACACAGCGGTCCGTCCGGAGGCGCCTTCTCCGGCGCGTCCACGGGCTGTCCCGAGGGCTTCTTCTCGGGGGAGGAGCCCTCCTTGAGAAGGAGGGCCCCCGGTGCATGTTCAGGTCCCGATGGGAGCACGGAAGAAGCATCCCGCCTGGCTACACGGGACGCGTGCGTCTCACGGTGCGGGGGGATAGAGATACCTGAGGATCTGCTCGGCCCGAGCCGCCCAGGCGGCCTCGTTATGCCGGCCTCCTTCTACCTCCAGGTACTTGAGATCGCTGTCCAAGGCCCAGCCCTCGGCGATGAGCGCATCCCGCAAGAGGCGCGTATCGTTGACCGCGATCTGGGAGTCCCCCACAGAGGTATCCTCGTTGGTGCCAATGTCCGCCCAGATTCTCAGCGGGAGTTTGCCGGAGAGGCTCTCGACCCGCGTGACGATGTCGCGATTGGCCCACCACACCGACGGCGAGACAACGCCGAGCCGCGTGAAGGTGCTCGAGTGCGTGAGTCCGAAGTACATGGACACGAGCCCTCCGAGGGACGAGCCCGCCACGCCGGTGTGCTCCGCCTCGGGCATGGTGCGATAGGTGGAGTCGATGAGCGGCTTGACGACCTCCACCAGCAGTCGGCCGTAGGCATCTGCCCTGCCTGCATCCGGGTACTGGGTGGTAGGCACCTGCGTATACTCAGCGATGCGATCCTGGGTGTTGTAGACGCCCACGATGATCATGGGCTCCACCTGCCCGGCCTCGACGAGGCGCTGGGCGGTCTCGTCCACTCCCCACTCGACATTGCCAAAGGCAGTCCGGGCGTTCATCAGGTTCTGCCCATCGTGCATGTACAACACGGAGTAGCGCCGGGTCGTCTGAGTGTCATATCCAGGCGGCAGCCAGACGATGAGCTGGCGGTTCCTGAGGCCCACGGAGGCCCCGTCCACATCGTGGTACTGGATGTTGCCGGTGAGCGTATCCGGCTGCTCCTCGACAGGCCCCAGGTCCCGCCAGCTCCCTACCTGGACGCTGATCCGGGCCGGCGCGGAAACGGCATGGAGGTGATTGTCGATCTCCCCTCCCTGAGCATCCTTCTCCACCGAGTCCCAGGAACCACGGGTGACCTTGAACTCCAGGTTGGTGCCCGTGGCGAAGGGGATGCACGTGAAGTAGCGGCTGCCCGAGCTGCCCTTCTCGAGCTTCACCCCCGCGCCGTTCCACTCGCCCAGCGCCGGCTGATTGCCGGACAGCCAGATCTCCGCGTTCGCGGGTGTGTTGGCGGGCACCTCGACCGAGAAGTGGACGGGAGGCCGCGCAGCATTACCGGCCAGCGACCACCGGGTGACGGTCGGTTTGACCTCGATGCCCTCGCGATCCGCGACCGTGAAGGAGCGGACATCCAGGATGCGTCCAATCGTGTCGACTTCCTGCGCACCGGAGCTGGAGAGGAGGATGTTGTAGGAGATGGTCTTCCTGACAGGAAGCACGGCTGACCCGCGGAAGTGTCCATCCGCGTCGCGCGTTAAAGTCAGGCCCGGCAGCTTCCAATTCCCCAGGGCCTCATCGTTTCCGATGATCGCCACGGTGGCGTCACAGGGGGTAGCGGCGGGGGTGGTGACGTCGAACTCAACCGCTACGCTCTCAAATGTGGGGGCGGGAGGAGGAGGCAGCGTCGGAATCTCATCTTCCGAGTCACTGCACCCCAGCAGGGGAGCCCCCAGGAGGGCTACCAGGGAAAGAATGACTCTGATGCCAGGAAGGGTCCTTGTCATGGGCGCGGAGCATACCCGCCTGGCCGACCTCCTTTCGACGAGGGCACCCAGGACGTCAGGAACCCGTCGCTCCCCACGTCCCGAGGGGCTTGGACTGGCCGCGCTCTCGTGGCATTGCTCCGAGTGAAAGGAAGTGACGGCGATGGCGACCCTCAACATCACCTACAACGGGATGTCCGCGGACCTGCCGATGGAGCTGGACGGTCACGTGGCGGATGTGGACGTGCGGCGCATCGCGGTGGAGGTGGTGCGCTCCGGAGGCATGCCAGGGATGCATCTGGCCCACCTGCGAGACGACGCCTTCCAGAACTACGTCGTGGACCGCTTCCGCGGTCCGAGCGGCGACGAGCGCATCTACCTGCGCCCGAAGGTCCCCTTCGGGGCCTGAGGAGAAGCCATGCGCGTCGTCATCTTCGATCGAGCGGAGTCCAAGAACTTGCAGGACTGCGTGAAGCACGGCGTGTGGCGGGATGTGCTGGTGAATATGACGTCGGTGCTGCCCACTATGGGCAACTGAAAAAGGCCTCGGAGCTTCGTGCTCCGGGGCCTTTTTCTTTTCTTGTCTCTTCGTGCTTCGTGGCTCTCTCCCCTTCCTTAATAAAGGTGGCGGAGAGAGGCCGCGCACGGAGAATCCATGCGCTTGTCAGGAAGAATTATTCGCCGCGTCTTTTCTCGATGAAAGGAGCGGTGACCATGGCAACGGTGACGAAGCAGAGCGCGATGAACCCCAAGCACACTGATAACTTTGCCGGTTGCATCGATTCGCTCCCGAGCACCTGCCTGGTCGCCGCTCCGGTGGTCTCTTCCGGACCCTGGCTGTATCGCGGCAGTCCACCCGGTTTCTGACCGTCAGCGCCTCCTCCCTTCCCGAGGCGTTACGGACCAGAGGCCGGGCTCCCGAAAGGGATCCCGGCCTCTCTGTTTTCCGAGCTTCACCTCAACGGGGATGTAGAGCGTTACGGAGACGCGCTGGCCTGTAGAGCCGGAGCCGCACGGCGGCCCACTGAGTTCAACTCTCAGCGTCCCCACTTCACACAGTACCCAAGGCAGTGGCTTGTTCTCTGACAACTGAATCGCAGTGGTGAAGTTCGCCCGCCAATAATGGGGCGACAAACGCCTCCGTAGCTCATTGGTCGAGCATCCGCCTCTTAAGCGGACGGTGAGGGTTCGATTCCCTCCGGGGGTACTCGCAGCACACGCGGGTGTCGTCTAGTGGCAAGACTCCGGTCTCCCATGCCGGCAACACGGGTTCGAGTCCCGTCACCCGCTTCACCCATACCGGGATCGTCTAACTGGCAGGATGGCGGGCTCTGACCCCGCAGGTGCAGGTTCAAAGCCTGCTCCCGGTGCTCTGAAGTACGCAGCATATTCGGTGGTAGCTCAACTGGCAGCAGCACGCGGCTGTTAACCGCGGGGTTGAGGGTTCGAATCCCTCCCACCGAGCTGACTCACATGGCTTGTTCCGCCCGGGGCGGCGGCGGTCTGCAAAACCGTCTGGTGGCGGGTTCAACTCCCGCACAAGCCTTCACCTTCTGCCTCGTTCGTCTATCGGCATAGGACACCACACTCTCACTGTGGAAAGGCGGGTTCGACTCCCGCACGAGGTACTCGCAACACGTTTCACGGGATGTAGCTCAGCTTGGACGAGAGCGCGCGCTTGGGGTGCGCGAGGTCGCTGGTTCGAATCCAGTCATCCCGACTTCTTTCTCTGGGTGTGGCTCAGCTTGGTAGAGCGCACGGTTCGGATCCGTGAGGTCGCAGGTTCAAGTCCTGCCACCCAGACTCGTAGCACCACGGGGTATGGCCCAATGGTAGGGCTCTCGTCTGATACGCGAGCGGTCCTGGTTCGATTCCAGGTGCCCCGACTGACTTGCTCTTGGATGCGATTGGATCGCAGCGCGGCCGTCTACCGCGTGAACAGGGTTCGATTCCCTGCAGGAGCGCTCGCAGCACCCTTTTGCCGCCTTTGCGTAGATGGTTCGCGCGCCTGATTGAAAAACAGGAGGACCCAGTTCGATTCTGGGAGACGGCACTCTTGCTTCACCGTGTAGGCCGCGCTCCGGGAGCAGCTTGGACTCCAAATCCGGGCGTGCAGGGTTCAACTCCTTGGCGGCCTGCCATGCCCTTGTAGCTCAGCAGGAAGAGCACCGGTTTCGTAAACCGGGGGTCGTCGGTTCGAACCCGACCGAGGGCACTCGCAGTACCAAAGGTTTTGCTGCCGTGGCCGAGAGGTGAGGCACCTGAGCGCCACTCAGGACCATGCGGGTTCGAGTCCCGCCGGCAGCTCCATGGGCCCGTAGTTCAGCGGGAGAATTCTCGGTTTGCACCCGAGAGACCCGGGTTCGAATCCCGGCGGGTCCACTTGCTTCACTTGCTTCAGTTGTCTTTGGCTCCGTAGCTCAACGGATTAGAGCGCTCGGCTACGAACCGAGAGGCTGCAGGTTCGAATCCTGCCGGAGCCACTTGTCTTGCCCCTGTAGCTCAGTGGAACAGAGCGCACGGTTCCGAACCGTGAGGCCGCAGGTTCGATCCCTGCCAGGGGTACTCGAGGCTTCCGTAGCTCAGGGGATGAAGAGCAGGCGCGTCCTAAGCGCACGGTCGCAGGTTCAAATCCTGCCGGAAGCACAGCCAACGTTTCTTGCGGGGAGGGGCCGGACGCCCCACCGGGTCTCATACGCCTGAGCCACAGGGTTCGACTCCCTGCTCCGCAACTTCTCATGCACGCCGAGCCAGCTGGAGACGGCGTCGGTCCCACATACCGATTTCGCTGGGTTCGATCCCCAGGGCGTGCACTCAAAGCCGGAGTAGCCCAACTTGGTAGAGGCGCCAGATCGAGAGTCTGGAGGTTGAGGGTTCGACTCCCTCTTCCGGCACTGCAGAAATTCATGCCGCGGTAGCCCAACTGGTAGAGGCACTGCACTCAGAATGCAGCGAGTGCGGGTTCGAATCCCGCCCACGGCACTTGTGAAGCTCCCGTAGTCCCGTCCGCGTGGCCCAATCGGGAGAGGCGGCTGGCTCAAACCCAGCTCAGGTGCGAGTTCGAACCTCGCCGCGGACAAAAATCAGAAAGGAAACCGTGTCATGGAGACGCTGGTGTTGAGCCAGGCCTATGAGCCCGTCGCGCGTGTGGCATGGCAGCGCGCGATGATGCTCATCTGGCAGGGCAAGGTCGAGGTGGTCGAGGAGTACGAGGATCGCTTCGTCCGTTCGGTGACCCTCGAGATCAAGATGCCGTCGATCATCCGCTTCATGAGCTACTTCCGGCAGCGGCAGCGGGGCATCAAGTTCAGCCGGGACAACGTGTACATGCGTGACGGCTGCAAGTGCCAGTACTGCGGCAAGAAGGTGTCTCGGCCCGAGGCCACGTACGACCACGTGATTCCCCGCGCCCAGGGTGGCAAGACGACCTGGGAGAACGTGGTGATCGCGTGCGTGCCCTGCAACCAGAAGAAGGGCAACCGGACGCCGGCGAAGGCCGGGATGTTGCTGCGCATCACGCCGGTGAAGCCCAAGAGGCTGCCGGAGTCGCTGCACTTCACCTTCGGCTACGAGAAGGGCATGCCCATCTCGTGGCGGAAGTTCCTCCGTGACGTCGCGTACTGGCACACGGAGTTGGAGGAGTGAGGCCCGGGTAAAGGGGGGTCACCAGAGGTGGTCCCCGCCACCGCTCCGCTCCGGAACGGAGCATCAGGTGGAGCGGGGGTGCGCCAGAGGCGGCCCCCACCCGTAGAGCCTCCCCGCGCGCCGGCAGGCGGGTCCGCTGCTGCCGGCACCTTTTTGGAAGGTCAACGTCGGAGGCCGACGGCCCGTCTCGAAAGCGGTGCGAGTGCCAAGCGCTTGGGGTTCGAGTCCCCTGCCTTCCTTCTGTTGAAGTCTGGAGCGTGCGTGCCGGGTGGCCGGCAGCCTGGCTGGAAACCAGGAGAGCCCCATGGGGCTCGTGGTTCGACTCCACCTCGCTCCGTAGTTGGATTGGAAGAGTGAACTGGTGATGGCACCAGGCCCCGTTGCTAGCGGGTGCGGACCGGCTCCCGGTCTGAGGTTCGAGTCCTCCGCCTTCCGTATATTGGAGTTGCCCCCTCACCACTGCGGTTCAGCAGGCTAGAGTGCCGCACCTTCGGGGGCGTTTCACCATGGCGACCAGGAAGAGCGAGGACAACGAGCGACTCATCGACCGCGACCTGACCGCGCTCGCGCGGGACGGAAAGCTGCCGCCCGCGCACGGCGTGGACTCGGCCGTGGCGGAGGTGTTGGGACTGCTCGCCCGAGGCGGCAAGCACCCACTGCTGTCCGGAGATCCGGGCGTGGGCAAGAGCGCGCTCGTCCAGGAGGTGGCCCGGCGCATCGCCGAAGGCCGCGTGGACGCGGCGCTGGCCCAATCCCGAATGGTGGAGGTGTCCGCCGCCAACATCCTGGCGCGCAGCACTCAGCGCCAGGCCGCCGAGAGCTTCGAGGAGCTGCTTGGTCACCTGAGCCGGCTCCCCTGCCCCATCGTCTACATCCGCGATTTGCCCCTGGCGCTGGGCGGGCCGCTGGCCCCCGTGGCAATTCGTGCCCTTCGCACGGGGGGCATCCGCTTCATCTTCGAGACCGAGCCCAAGCGCGTGCAGGAACTGCTGCGCGCCGATGAAGCTCTGGCCGAACGGCTCCACCTCATTCCTCTTCAAGAGCCTCCGCTGGAACGCTCCCGGTGGGTCCTTGGCCGCGTGGCCGAGGAGCTGGAGCGCGAGATGCGGCTGCCCATTGATCCGGCGGCGTGCGACCTGGCGCTGCGCCTGTCGGCCAAGTTCCTCCTGGCCCAGCGCATGCCGCGCAAGGCCATCGAGCTGCTCAAGGAAACGGCCGCCGAGGCGGCGAGCGCGGCCCGGGACCGTGTAGGCCCCGAGGACGTACTCACCCGCTTCTGCGCCGCCACGCGCCTGCCACGCTTCGTGGTGGACGACGCGATGCCTCTGGACCTCGAGGAGACGGAGCGATTCTTCGGTGAGCGACTGCTCGGGCAGACGGATGCGGTGGCCGCGGTGCTGCGCTCGGTGGCCCTGCTCAAAGCGGGCCTGAATGACCCGCGCCGTCCGTTGGGAGTGTTCCTCTTCGCTGGTCCCACGGGCGTGGGCAAGACGCAGCTCGCCAAGCTCCTGGCCGAGTACCTCTTTGGCTCCGCCGACAGGCTGGTGCGCCTCAACATGGCGGACTTCCCCAACGACGGCGACGAGAGCGTTCCCTTCGGCGCCTCGTGGGCTCCCGCCTTGGAGACCAAGCGCGGCGAGCTGACCAACCTGCTCGACGGCAAGGTATTCACCGTGTTGCTGTTGGACGAGTTCGAGAAGGCCGCGCGAAGCGTCCACGACCGCTTCCTTCAGCTCTTCGACGAAGGCACCTTCGTCAACGGCGCTGGGGAGCAGGTCTCCTGCAACAACACACTCATCGTGGCGACATCCAACGTCGGCGCGGAGGTCTACCGCGAGCCAGCCCTGGGCTTCGCTGGCAATCGCCGGGAGCATGAGCTGCTCAGCGAGGTGGACCGGCGCATCACCGAAGCCTTCCGTCCGGAGTTCCTCAACCGCTTCGACGCCATCTGCCACTTCAAGCCGCTGACGAAGGTGGAAATCCGGAAGATCGCCCAGCGCGAGGTGGGCCGCGTGCTGGAGCGCGAGGGTATTCGTGCGCGTGGACTGGATGTCGAGGTAACGCCCGAGGTGGTGGACCTGCTCGTGGAGCGTGGCTACTCACCTCAATTCGGTGCGCGCTACCTGCAGCGGGAGATCGAAAAGACGCTCACCGCCGCGCTCGCGGTGGAGATCGCTCGCCGGCCGCTACGGCCCGGCACACCCGTGCGCGTGGAAGCCCGCGCTGGAAGCAAGGTGGTCGCCGTGGCCGAGCCGCTGCCTGCTCCGCGTGAGGCGACGGCGCAGCTCTCTCTGCCCACTCCGAAGGCGGCGGCCGTCAAGCGCCGGCTGGACCGCAAGTCGCTGCTGCACGAGATGGACCGGCTGGTGGGTCGAGCCCGTTCGCTCTCCATGCTCGCGGATCGGCCCCAGCTCGAGGAGCGACGCAACCAACTCCTGGCCGAGACCCAGGCCCCCAACTTGTGGGACGACCCGGAGCACGCGGCGGTCACCCTGCGAGCCTTCCGCACGGTGGAGGCACAGATCAACGAGTTGGAGCGGCTGGAACAGGCCGCCACCTTCGCGCGGCGGCTGGTGCGTGAGGCGAAGAACGAGGTGCAGCTCGCGTCCGCGGCGAAGCAGGTGGAGGACTTGGCGCGTGAGGTGCAAATGGCCGAGGCGCTCAATGCGTCGGGCGCCACCGCGAATGACAACGAGGCGCTGGTGGACATCTGCGCCAGCGACTCGATGGAGGCCCAGGACGCATGGGTGCAAGAGCTGGCAACCATGTACCTCGGCTGGGCACAGAAGCGCGGCTACGAAGCCATGCTGGTGGCTGAGGCGGAGGATCCCGCCCGCGTGGTCGTGCGCATCGCGGGGCCTGGCGCCTACGGCTTCCTGGCAGGCGAGGCCGGCATGCACCGGCGTATCGAGGACGAGAAGCGACAGCGCGCTTATGTCCGTGTGCATCGGGGCGGATTGCCCGAGAACCTGGTGAACCTGGAGGTGGAGGGTCGCCCCGTGAAGCAGCATGAGGGCTCCTTCCTGGAACGCGTGCGCACGGAGGTGACCGTGAAGGACTCCTCCACGGGTCGGATGCTCACCCTGACGGGCTCGGGCGAGCTGGATGAGATGAAGGACCTCGCCGCACGCGTGGTGTCCGGCCAGGGCGCCAGCACCGATGAGGCTCGCCGGTACTACGTGGCCCGTGGTGCACGGGTGGAGGACCCTCGTACCGGCGCCGGGACCCCTCGCGTGAAGGACGTACTGCGCGGCGACCTGGACCTCTTCATCGCGGCCTGGATCTCTCGTCCCCCTCCCGAACCGGTCACCACCTGAGGTACACGCGCAGCTGGCGCAAGGTGCAGCACCCAAGCTGGGCATGCCTCGGACCGCTGGCAAGCTCTCCTCCCCCGCCTCCCTCTGGCGGAGGAGTGGGAGGCGAGCGACTGCTCAAAACACTCGGGCAGCGCCAGGACACCATCCATAATGAGTAAGACATGCTCCACGTGATTCCTCTGGGAGGACTGGGCGAGATTGGCCTCAACGCCATGGTGATCGCCTGCCGTGGGGAGATGCTCCTCATCGACGCCGGGCTGATGTTCCCCTCGGAGTCCGCCCCGGGCGTGGACATCATCGTCCCGGACTTCACCCACATCCGGCAGAATGCCGCCCAGCTCAAGGGCATCGTCATCACCCATGGGCACGAGGACCACATGGGCGCCCTCCCCTACCTGCTCAGCGAGGTGCCCGTGCCCGTCTATGGCACCCGCTACACCCTCGCCATGGCCCGCAACCGGCTGGACGAGCTGGGCGTCGTCGCCGACCTGCATGAGATCGAACCGCGCACACCCTTCCCCGTGGGCACCGTCTTCTCCGTGGAGGCAAGCCGCGTCACCCACACCGTGCCGGATGCCGTGGGCTACATCGTCCGTACCCCCGAAGGCACCGTCATCCACACCGGCGATTTCAAGCTGGACCCCGATCCCATTGACGGCCTGCGCACCGACCTCGAGCGCTGGGGCGAGGCGGGAGAGCAGGGCGTCCTCTGCCTCCTGTCCGACTCCACCAACTCGGAGTACACCACCGAGACGGGCAGCGAGCGCATCGTCGAGCAGACCTTCGACCGCCTCTTCCGCGAGGCCCAGGGCCGCATCGTCGTGGCTCTCTTCGCCTCCAACCTCCACCGCGTGCGCACCGTGCTCAAGCTCGCGGAACAGCTCGGGCGCAAGGTGGCCCTCCAGGGCCGCAGCATGACGCGCAACGTGGAGATGGCGCGGCAGCTCGGCTATCTCGACGTACCCGAGAACCTCTTCGTGCCCCTGGACGCCGTACCCGGTCTGGCCCCCGGTCGGGTCATCCTCCTGTCCACGGGCGCCCAGGGCGAAGCGCGCGCCGGCCTCTCTCAAATCGCCGCCGGCAACGGTCCCGTGAGGCTGGATCCCGGGGACATGGTCATCCTCAGCTCCCGCCCCATCCCCGGCAATGAGCGCTCGGTAGGTGCCCTGCTCGATCAGCTCCATTGGACGGGCGCCCGCATCGTCTATGCCCAGGTGGAGCCTGGCGTCCATGTCTCCGGACACGCCAGCAAGCCTCAACAGCGCCGCGTCCTCGAGCTCGTCCGTCCGCGCCACTTCGTCCCCATCCACGGAGAGCTGCGCCACCTCCACCGCCACCTGTCCACCGCCCGCGAGGCGGGGCTCGCTCCCGAACAGCTTCTGCTGGCCCAGGATGGTGACCTCCTCACCTTCGAGGAGGGCCAGGGGCGCTTCGCCGGCAGCGTTCCGGTGGGCCGCATCCACAAGGACCTCTACAGCGGGGCCATGGTGTCACCCGAGGCCCTTCAGGAACGCACCAAGCTGGCCGAGACCGGGGTGGTGGTGGCCGCCCTCGTCATCAACCGCTCCTCGCTGGAGCTGATGGCCGGGCCCCAGCTCTCTGGCCATGGGCTGTCCCTGGATGAGCAGGTTCAACTGCCCCGAGTGGCTGAAGAGGCTCGAAACCTCTTCCTCCAGCTCTCCCCACAGTTGCGCGGGGATGACGCCTTGGTGCGAGAAGAGCTGACCCGTGCCGTTCGTAGGGCCTTCAAGCTCTTCACCGCCAAGCGCCCCCTGGTGGTGCCCATGGTCGTCAAGGTGTGATAAGGGCCCTGGCGGCCATGCCCTCCTTCGACGTCATCTCCAAAATCGACCAGGCCGAGCTCGACAACGCGGTCAACCAGACCAAGAAGGAGCTCAGCACCCGCTATGACTTCCAGGGTGCTCAGGCCGACATCGTCATCTCCCCGGACCGCGCCGTGCTCACGGTGAAGGCCAACGCCGAGGAGAAGGTCCAGGCCGCCAAGGAAGTCCTCCTGGCCAAGCTCTCCAAGCGCGGCATCTCCCTGCGCGCCCTCGAGTTCCTGGACATCGAAAAGACGGGCCTCCACAACGTCAAACAGAACATCAAGCTCCAGCAGGGCATCCCCGTCGACAAGGCCAAGGAGCTCGTCAAGCTCCTCAAGGACTCCAAGATGAAGCTCCAGGGCTCCATCCAGGGAGATGAGCTGCGCGTCAGCGGCAAGAACAAGGATGACCTGCAGGCCGCCATGGCCCTGTTCCGCAAGGAGCAGGACCGGCTGAAGCTGGACATGCAGTTCACCAACTTCCGAGATTAGTCATGCGCGCCGCCCTCCTCCCCTTGTGCCTGCTGCTCGCGCCCGCGCTCGCCTCCGCCCAGGAGCAGGAGCGCCCCACCAAGTCCGTTCCCGCGCTCGCCAAAGCACCCAAGCTGGATGGGGCCTTCAAGGACTTCGCCTCCTCCCTGACGATCCGCCCTCCCGCTTCGGTGGACGCCTCCGCGTCCTTCACCGCCCGGGTGGCCTGGCGCAAGGAGACCCTCTACGTCGGCCTGGAGGCCACCGACGACCAGCTCGTCGCGGGCGATATCGTCACCCTCACCCTCTTCTTCCCGGGCGCGGGCCCCACCGCCACGGGCAACAGCTTCCGCTTCGCCTTCGATGGCAAGCGCGCCTCGCCCAAGGAGAGCGGAACGTCCACCTTCGCGCAGGAGCAGGTCGAGGTGGCCGTGCAGCGCGATGAAGGCAAGTTGAACCTGGAGATCGCCCTTCCCGTCGGCGCCTTCCCCCGATTCCCCTCCACCGACCCGCTCGTCCTCGATCTGTGCATCAACTACGAGGACCAGGACTCCGTGGGCCAGAAGGGCCCTCCCGTCTCCAACTGCAAGGACGGGGGGATGCTCGGCGAGGCCCTGCGGCTGCCGGACGAGTTCCGCAAGGGGCTCAAGCTCAAGCCTCCCGAGGATGTGCTTGCCCTGGAGCGGGTGCGCGGCGGCTGGCTGGGCTGGGGCGTGCTCCACTACCCGACCTGGGTGGAGGCACAGGAGCCCCTGACCTCCGCGTCGCTCCCAACTCTGGTCTCCAATGAGGCCGTGGAGCCCGAGAAGGTGGATGTGAATGTGCCGGACTCGCTCATCCTTCCGGACGGGCGAACCCTCTTGACCGTCGTCTCCGGCAAGAACCCCTACGCCATCGAGGGCAAGTGCGACGCGGACATGGAGCTGCGTCTGGGCCTGTTCCTCGTCATGGGAAAAGGGGGCAAGACGGCTCAGCGTGCGCTCGAGTGGCCGGCTGCCTCATGTGCGCTGGGCCGAGCCCTCTCTGTCAGCATGGATGAAGAGGGCGCCCTCAGCATCGGTTACTCGAACGGCACGACCATCAACTTCGCCTGGAGTGGAGACCACTTCGAGCGAACCGAAATCGGAAAGCGGTAGACGCAGTGCAGCAAGACACCAAGAGCCTCTACATGATGACCCTCGGCTGCCCGAAGAACCGGGTGGACTCCGAGGTGATGCTCGGTACCCTCAAGCAGCGCGGCTATCGCCTCGTCCAAGAGCCTTCCGAGGCCGAGGTCATCGTCGTCAACACGTGCGCCTTCATCGGCCCCGCCAAGCAGGAGTCCGTGGACTCCATCCTGGAGATGGCCGAGTACAAGAAGTCGGGCGCGTGCAGCACGCTTGTCGTGACGGGCTGTCTGTCCCAGCGCTACGGCGGTGAGCTGTCCCAGGAGATGCCCGAGGTCGACCACTTCCTGGGCACCAGCGCCTACGCGCAGATCGGCGACCTGCTGGCCGCCGAGGCCTCGCCGCGTCAGGTCATCCCGGATCCGGACTACATCCACAACGCGACCACGCCGCGCGAAAACTCGATGCCGTCGTACACCGCCTATCTCAAGGTGTCCGAGGGCTGCGACAACGCGTGCTCCTTCTGCATCATCCCCAAGCTGCGCGGCGGCCAGCGCTCGCGGACCATCGCGGACATCGTCACCGAGGCAGAGCGCCTCGCCGACCAGGGTGTGCAGGAGCTGAACCTGGTGGCGCAGGACCTCACGGCCTACGGCCATGACCTGCCCGGCAAGCCCAAGCTGCATGACCTGCTCAAGGAGCTGGTGAAGGTGGACGTGCGGTGGATCCGCCTGCACTACGCCTACCCGCGCGTGTTCCCCGACGAGCTCATCGAGGTCATGGCGACCCAGCCGAAGATCGCCAAGTACCTGGACATGCCGCTGCAGCACGCCAGCGACAAGCTGCTCCAGTCCATGAAGCGCGGCCGCAACTCGCAGTTCCTCACGGACCTGCTGACCAAGCTGCGCACCCGCGTCCCGGGGCTGGTGATGCGTACCTCGATGATCGTCGGCCTGCCCGGCGAGACCGAGGAGGACTTCGAGCTGCTCAAGGAGTTCGTGAAGACGCAGCGCTTCGAGCGGCTGGGCGTCTTCCAGTACTCGGACGAAGAGGGCACCGCGGCGTTCGACCTGCCGAACAAGGTGCCCCAGAAGACCATCGAGCGGCGCTGGCGCGAGGTGATGGCCATCCAGAAGCGCATCAACCGCGAGCAGAACAAGAAGCTCGTGGGCAAGCGCATCGAGGTGCTCGTCGAAGGCCCTAGCCCCGAGACGGAGCACCTGCTGGTGGGCCGCCACGAGGGTCAGGCGCCCGAGATCGACGGTCAGGTCTACATCAACGACGGCCTGGCCTACCCGGGCGAGTTCGTCACCATCGAGGTGACGGAGGCCCACGACTACGACCTCGTCGGCAAGGTGGTGGAGCGGCCGGACCCGAAGCAGCGCAAGCACAAGGTGCGTGACGAGGTCCCGGCCCCCATGGCCACCTGGACCTCTCCCCGCTAGAGCCGTTCCTCAGCTGTCTTCACTTGGGATCCTCGGGCTCCAGCTCCCGCTCCTCGGGAGGTGGAGCCCGGGAGGGCGAAGGCTTGCGGACCGCCGCGCTGACGCCCTCTCCCAACGGCGTCAGTTGGCACTCGCACAGCGTCCGCCGCGTGCGTGTCTCGTGGACGAAGGCACACGTCAGCGGGCACTCCGGCTGGCCTCCCTCCTCGTACAGGGCCAGCGCATACCCCTTCGCGGCGGACAGCTCCTCGTGACACTCCGGCATGGACTGGGCCAGGGAGGGCCAGGGGATGCG
The DNA here is from genome assembly GCF_034259325.1 of Hyalangium ruber. Lineage (NCBI taxonomy): Bacteria > Pseudomonadati > Myxococcota > Myxococcia > Myxococcales > Archangiaceae > Hyalangium > Hyalangium rubrum. The sequence continues at coordinate 473,366 of NZ_JAXIVS010000007.1, forward strand.
GTGCTGCGTCGTCACCCCGCGGCTGGTGGGCATGAAGGCGAACCCCACACGGCAGCTCGCCCGAAGCGGCGTCCCATCCTCGCCCAGTGGCTCGACATGGAGCCGACCGCCCTCGGGCAGATCCCGGTACACCGAGGCAGAGAGGGAGAGGGCTCCATCCGGATCCCGCCGCGTGTGGAGCGCGTAGCAGGACTCCTCGTCGAAGCGCTCGGTGCCAGGGAGCGCACAGCGCTGCCGGTTTCCCGAGGCGAGGACACGCGGCCGACGCAGCAGGAGCACTCCGCCCTGCACATCCACGGTGGCGCGGAACCGTCCCCACACGTCCGGCCCCAGGCGGCCGAGAGAGCTTGGAGAAGCCCACTCTGCGGTCTCCACGACGAGCGGGCCTACGCCCACGCCCACCGCGACCTCCACCGCCTCTACCAGGATGGCGCGGGGGGGCAGGCCCGGGGCCGTCTCCAGGGGGCGCAAGCCCTGCGCTTGGGCGGACCCTAGCGCCACTCGGGTAAAGGAATCCCGCGTGGCGAGGACCATGGGCCCCGTGAGGCTCGCGTTTCCCTGGGTGATTCGCGCCGCGAGCAGGGGCCAATCCCCCACCGGCTCCCGGTTCAGCTCCAGCAGGTGTGTCTCCAAAGAGGGATCCGCGTCGGCGGCGGTGAGCTCGGCGCTGTACGCCTCTCGGGAGCGAGACGGCGTGAACGACACCTCCCGGCGCAGCGGATCCACCGTGAGCGCATAGGGGGCGAGTACGTCCGCGCCCAGCGTCACCGCGCAGACCTTCTCTCCGGTGAGCCCGGCGGCGAGCCCAGGCAGCGGCATATCCCCGACTCGCAGGTCCGTTAGCGGCACCATGGACCACTCCCGCATGCCGCTCGGCTCGGGAGCTCGCACCTTGCCCTCGGGGAGTGGAGGTTTGCCCGCGAAGCACCCGGTGGCCACCAGCGAGAGTGGCCGCGCTACATCGAGCAGGAGCGGCACCGGCTTTCCGCCCAGGCTCCCGGCAAGCGAGACGCGCAGGGCGGGCGTGGACAACATCGGGAAGGTCCGGCCGGCGAAGCTGACCCGCTTGGGCACGGGGGCGGCGCTCCGGTGGCAACCGGCGACCAACAACAGGGCCACGAGGAGCGCGCCGCGCACGTTGGGCTACTTCTTCTGCTTCGTGAAGTCGTCGATGCGGGTGCCCTCAGGCGGGTCGAGCCTGAAGCTGTCCTTCGAGATGCCCACGTTCGTCTTCAGCTCGAGGAACGCGATGGTGTTCTCGCTGCCGTCCGGATCCACCACGGTGCTCTTGAGCACCTGGGCCGTATTGGAGTCCACCTCCAGGCGAACCTGCTTGAAGCGCTTATCCGGCTGCGCCGGGTCCAGAACCAGCAACGTGCCCTTGCAGTCGGCGCAGGTGCCCTTCTTGATGTTGAACTCGTCCGCCAGCCGGCCCTGCCCGAAGAGGAACGTCACCGATGCCGAGAGCTGGTTGGTGTCCACGCTGCCCACGGTGAGGCTCTGCGCGCCCGGGTCGTACGCGTACACCTTGTTGCCCGCGAGCACGAAGGTACGCGGCGAGTTGCCCTCGTACTCCCAGCGCATCAGCCCCGGCTTCTTGTAGGTCACCGTGCCCGTGGACGTCTGCGTGCGGCGGAAGGTCTTGTACTTGTAGTCCTGCTTGAAGGACGACTTGAAGTCGTCGGTCTTCTCGTAGAAGGCCTGCATCCGCTCCACCAGGGTCTTCACCTCCGGGGCCACGCTGCCCTTCACGGGCGCGGCGGGCTTCGCTTCGGCGGCGGGCGCGGCGGGCTTCGTCTCGGGTGCCGCGGCGGGCGCGGGCTTGGACTCGGCGGTGACCGCGGGCTTCTGCGCCGGGGGCGACGCGGGAGCGACTTGCGCGGACAGCATGGACACGAGCAGGGTCTCGATGAGCATGGCGGTACGGTCTCCGAGCGGGCCCGGGGGCCCGGCGTTTGCTTCTACCGCTTCAGACGGGACCCAAGGGCCCCGGATTCATGGCTGCTTTCCCTTGAAAATCCGCTTCCTTTGCTTGACAGCCAGCACATAGAAGCGCTCGCGAAGCTCCTGGGCCTCCTCGGGAGTCAGGTCTCCCACCTTCCCCAGGTGCTCCTCCCGCCAGGCAACCGCTCGGCTGATACAAGCCGATGCCGCCGCGGAGATGTTGATGCTCTGGCTGAAGCCCCTCATGGGGATCCAGAAGGTGCCGTCCACGTTGGCCAGCACCTCCTCGCTCACCCCGAAGCGCTCGTTGCCGAAGATGATCGCGATCTTCGAGTCGAAGCGCAGTGAGTAGAGGCTCTTCGCTCCCTCGCGGATGGCCGAGGCGTACAGCGAAAAGCCCCGTCCCTTCAGGTGATCCCGACACTCGGCGAACGAGTTGTACTGCTTCACGTCCAACCACTTGTCGCAGCCCTGCGCCACCCGGGAGTTGGGCAGGAAGGGCGCCTCCGGGTTGATGACGACGTGGACCTCCTGCACGCCCATGGCCTCGCAGGTGCGCAGCACCGCCGCCATGTTGAAGCTGTCCTCGAGCCGGTCCAGCACGACCGTGAAGGTCCGCGTGCGCTGCTCCACCACGCGGTCGATCTTCTCCTTGCGAACCTCCAGGAGGAACGACTCCGGCTCGACGGACTTGTTCTCGAAGGGCTCGTAGCGAGGACCACCACCGCTCATCGCGTCAGGACCTCCGCCCCTGCTTGCGCTTCGCCTTCACCGGCGCCTTCGGCGTGCGGCGGGCGGGCACCTTCTTCGCGGCCGCTGCCTTCTTCTTGGCGGGCACCTTCTTCGCCGCGACCTTCCGGGCCGGGGCCTTCTTCGCGGGCGCCTTCCGGACAGGGGCCTTCTTCGCGGGTGCCTTTTTCACGGCCACCTTCTTGGCTGAAGCCTTCTTGGCCGGAGCCTTCTTCGCGGGCGCCTGCTTCACCGCTGCCTTCTTCGCGGGCACCTTCGCCACCGCCACCTTCTTCGCGGGCTTCGCTGGTGGCTCCACGCGCAGCTTGTCCGTCCGGCCCGTGAAGAGCACCTCGGCCGCCACGTCCATCAGCGCCTGCAGGCCCTCGCCCGTGGCGGTGGACACCGGGAACACCGCGACGCCTCGCTCGCGCAAAGCCTCCGTGAACGGCTCCAGCCGCTCACGCGCATAGGGCAGATCCACCTTGTTGGCCGCCACCACCTGCGGCTTCTTCGACAGCTCCGCGCTGTACTTCTCCAGCTCGCGGTTGAGGATGTCGAAGTCCTTCAGCGGCTCGCGGCCCTCGCCCTCCGCCCCCAGGTCGATGAGGTGGATGAGCACCTTGCAGCGCTCCACGTGGCGCAGGAACTGGTGCCCCAATCCCACGCCCTCGCTCGCCCCCTCGATAATGCCGGGGATGTCCGCCATCACGAACGACAGGTTGTCCTTGTACTGGACCATGCCGAGGTTCGGCACCAACGTGGTGAATGGGTAGTCCGCGACCTTCGGCCGCGCCCGGCTCACCCTCGAGATGAAGGTGCTCTTGCCCGCGTTCGGGAAGCCCAGGAGCCCCACGTCCGCCAGGAGCTTCAGCTCGAGCGTCAGCGTGATCTCCTCGCCCTTCGTCCCATCCTGGGCGAAGCGCGGCGTCTGCCGCGTGGAGGTGGCGAAGTTCATGTTGCCCAGGCCGCCCCGGCCGCCCTTGGCCGCCACGAAGGTCTGGCCCGGCTCGCTCAGGTCCACCAGCAGATCGCCCGTATTCGTGTCCCGGATGAGCGTGCCCGCCGGCACCTTGAGGATCATGTCCTCCGCGCCGCGACCGTTGCAGTCGCTGCCCATCCCGTTCTCGCCGTTCTTCGCGCGGTGGTGCTGCTGGTAGCGGAAGTCCAGCAGCGTGGTGAGCTGCGGATCCGCCACGAACAGCACCGAGCCGCCGTTGCCGCCATCTCCTCCGTTCGGGCCTCCGCGCTCGATGAACTTCTCCCGCCGGAAGGAGACGGCGCCGTTGCCACCGTCTCCGGCCTTCACGTAGATGCGGACCTCGTCGACGAATTTCATACCGCTTGCCTCTCCCCGCTCGCGGGGAACTCCAAGTCAGAAACGCAGAACGGGCCGCCCTCGTGTCCAGCCGCCATCAGGCGCATGGACCGGGAGCGACCCGCTCGATTGCAGCCAGGCCCACCCGAAGGCGGGCCCGTGATGGAAGCCTAGGCGCTCGCCTGGGCCTCGGCCGGGTAGACCGACACCTTCTTGCGGTCCCGACCCAGACGCTCGTACTTCACCACCCCGTCCACCGTGGAGTAGAGGGTGTAGTCACGACCGAGCTTCACGTTGGTGCCGGGGTGGATGACCGTGCCCAGCTGCCGCACGATGATGCTGCCCGCCGTCACTGCCTCGCCGCCGTACACCTTGACGCCGCGGCGCTGTGAATTCGAGTCACGCCCGTTGCGCGAAGAACCCTGTCCCTTTTTATGAGCCATGACACCTGTCCTACATGAACCGGAGCGCCAGCAGGGCCCCGGGAAGATGATGAGCCGAAACTAGCCCGAGATGGAGGTAACGCGAACCTCGGTATACGGCTGGCGGTGACCACGGCGGCGCGTCCAGCCCTCCTTCTCCTTGCGGAAGTGGAGGACGCGGCGGTGCTTGTCCTGAGCGAGGATCTTCCCCACGACCTTGGCGCCACCCACCGTGGGCTGGCCAATCTTCGGGGAGCCCGAGCCGCCCAGCATCAGGATGTCGTTGAACGTCACCTCGGTGCCGATCTCGCCCGCGACCTTCTCGATGCGGAGCACGTCACCCTCGGCAACCCGGTACTGCTTACCGCCCGTGCGAATCACTGCGTACATCGTCGAAACCTCTGTTCGAGTCGGGTTGGGTCAACCCGTGGAAGCCATCGTGCATTTCAGGCGGAAGACCACCCGGATATGCAAAGGACGGCCGATCTACGGTAGATGATCGGTCGAGTCAAGGCAGATAGGGGGGTTATCGCGCACATCCCCCATCCCATGAACACCCAGACGCCTGGCCGCCTGCCTGCCCACCCCGCAGGATCACGGCGTCGGCCCTCGGGAGGCCAGGGCCCGGCGCACCGCCCGGCACCGCTGGAGGAGTTGGAGGTCCAGCGGGTCCGCCGCCAGCCCCCGCTCGTAGGTCTCCAGGGCCCGGGCGAGCTGGCCATTCTTCTCGTACGCGTTGCCCGTGAGGATGTGGACGTGCGCGGTGCCCGCCGCGTTCGGGCGCCGCCCGAGGAAGTCGCGGCGCAGGGCCTCCAGCTGGGTGACCGTCAGCCCCGCCGCCAGACAGGCCTCCACCCCTCGGAAGTTGCCCATCATCGCGTCGTACATCGCCCGGCGCAGGAGCGTCGTCAGCGTCTCGCCCGCGTCACGCACCCGGGTGAGCACCGAGTCCAGCAGCGCGCGCTGCGCGGAGCCGAGCGGGCGCCCCCGGAGTGCCTCCAGGTCTCCCAGGGCCGCGCGCACCCGCGCCCGAACGGTCTCGAAGCTCGAATCCGGGGGCAGGGAGAGCAGAGCGTAGTGGTCCTTCTGGAGGTTCTGCCGGTAGCTCTCGAGGATCGTCGTGATCTCCACGTCCCCCGAGGGCAGCACCACCTCGAGCGGAGTGTTGCCCGTCCCTCCGCGGAGCAGCTGGGCAATCGCGGCCTTGAAGTCGGCCGGGGGCTCCACGAACTGCACGCCGAAGCCCGGCGCCATACCCCACAGGAGCGCCTGCTCGGGCGTGACCAGGCGCACCACCTCACAGGTGGAGGTCAGCGGCCCCCGCGCCATCTCCAGCGTCACCTGGACGCGAGAGAAGAGGGCGGGCAGCTCTCCCCCCTGGGTGCGCAGGAACAACCCTCCCCGGGCAATGTCCGAGCACACCATCCGCTCCGGCTGTGCCCCCGGGCGCAGAACCACCCGGGCAGGCAGTTCCACGGGGCGTGCCCGGCGGCGTGACTGCGTCTCCCGCGCCGGCTGGGAAGGAGGCGGCGGTGGGGGCTCGGCGATGGGCCCCTTCAGCTCGTCGGCCAGCGCCTGCTCCAAGGCCGCTTTCAGGGCCCGGGCGTTCTCGTAGCGGTCCGCGGGCGCCTTGGCGAGCGCGTGCAGGATGACCGCCTCGATGGGCTGGGACACCCCCGGATAGATGGAGCGCGGCGGCGGCGGTGGCAGCGTCTGGTGGGCCACGAGCTGGGCGGCGCTCCCCTCCTCGGTGAAGGGCAGCTGGCCCGTGGCGAGCTGGTAGGCAATCACTCCCAGCGCGTAGACGTCCGCGCGCCCGTCCAGCCGCTGGCTGCGCGACTGCTCGGGGGCCATGTACTCGGGGGTGCCGACGATGATGCCCGCCTGCGTCTGCGGCCCCGCCCCGTCGATGAGCTTGGCGATACCGAAGTCGAGCACCTTCACGAACGGAGGCGCTCCCTTGGCCCGCTGCACCAGGAAGATGTTGTCGGGCTTCAGGTCGCGGTGGACGATGCCCCGCTGGTGGGCCGCATGCAGCGCCTCGCACGCCTGCGTCAGGATGGGCACCCACTCCTCCGCCCGCACCGGCACGCCCACCATCGAGGACAGGGGCATCCCCTCCAGGTACTCCATGATGAGGTAGGGGCGCGGCGGCGTAGCGTTCAGATCGAAGATGCTGACGATGTTCTCGTGGCCGATGAGGTTCACCGCCCGCGCCTCCGCGTGGAAGCGCTGGACGAGCTCCGGATAGGCCGCCAGGTGCTCGTGGAGCACCTTCACCGCCATCCGGCTCCCAATGGACACATGCTCTCCGAGATAGACCGAGCCCATCCCACCCCGGCCCAGCCTCCGGATGAGCCGGAAGCTGCCAAGCTGTGTCCCCAGCAGCGGATCCTCCTCCTCGGCGATCAACTCCGGGGAGTTCTGCTCATCCTCCATGACGGACGCGCCATCCTCGCTGGCCTTCGCGGAAGGCCTCATGCAGGGCTGTACTCGGCATGTGCAGCAGCTCCTGCCTGACCAACAATCGCATGTTCCGGTGCCGTCTTCCCCACCCTACCCGCCAGGGTAGCGGACAGGCTCGATTGATGCACGGAAGGTTTGGTTCCCCGTCCCCAAGGGCATGGGTAGAGTCGCCCTCTAATGTCCACTTCGGTTCGTCGCATCCCGCTCGTCAATCTCTCCCATTATCGCACAGGGACGCCACAGGAACGTGCCCGCTTCATCCAGGTCTTCGGAGACGCCCTCAAGGAGTTCGGTTTCGTCTCCGTGGAAGGCCATGGCGTTGATGATGGATTGATCCGCCGCACCTATACGGATGTGGAGCGCTTCTTCCAACTTCCCGATGACGTGAAGCGTCACTACACCGTGCCCGGCGGCGCGGGCCAGCGTGGCTACACCGGCTACGGCCAGGAGCACGCCAAGAACCGCACCGTGGGGGACCTCAAGGAGTTCTGGCATGTGGGGCGGGAGTTGGACTCCTCGCACCCCCACTTCTCGCCCCACTACGGCCCCAACCTCTGGCCGGAGGAGGTGCCCTCGTTCCGGACGAACACGCTGGGGCTCTTCGGCGCGCTGGACGAGGCCGCGGCGGTGATGCTCCGGGCGCTGGCGGAGTACTTCGGCGTGGCGCGCGACACCTTCAGCGCCATGGCGCAGGACGGCAACTCCATCCTGCGGCTCATCCACTACCCCCCGCTCAAGGAGCGCTTCATCCCCGGTGGGGTGCGCGCCGCCGAGCACGAGGACATCAACCTCATCACTCTGCTGTGCGAGGGCACCGCGTCCGGCCTGGAGCTGCTCACGCGCGATGGGGAGTGGATCCCAGTGGACACGCTGCGCGGGCAGATCGTCGTGGACTCGGGTGACATGCTCAGCCGGGTGACCAACAACGTCATCCCCGCCACGACGCACCGCGTGGTGAACCCCAAGAGCCCCTCCGAGGACACCACGCGCTACTCGATGCCCTTCTTCGTGCATCCGTATCCCAAGTGCGTGCTCCAGCCCCTGCCCGTCACGTCCACGATGGACACCGAGAAGATGCTGCCGCCCATCACCGCGGACGCCTTCCTCCAGCAGCGCCTGCGGGAGATCGGCCTCATCAAGTAGCGCTCTGGCGGGGGCTCGACCCCTCCGTGCGCGGGTGACATCCTTCCCGCGGTGGACGCCGTCACCTCTTGCACGCACGTCGAGCTCTTCGCCGTCCAGCCTCGCATCTCCCTTGAGGACTACGCCTCGGCGGAGCGCTTTGCCGAGCGCCACCGCACCCTCGCCCGTCAGATCGATCGGCGGCGGACGCGAGATGCCTCGGGACGTCCCCTCTACCCCGCGCTGGCGGTGTGGCCGGAGATGGTGGGGGCGCCCCTGGGTCTGATGGGGCACATCCACCGGGTGCGCCGCTCCCGAACCACACAGGCGGCCATGGCCCGCGTGGCGCTGGCCGAGGTGCTCTCGCTCGCCCTCGCCGTGCGCCATCGCCCCGCGTCCCTGGAGGAGTGGCTGTATGCCGCCACAGCGGAGCGGGTACACCGGGCCATGTGGCATGCGTTCTCGGGCATCGCCCGGGACTTCGGCCTGTGGGTGGTAGCCGGCAGCGCGTTGCTTCCGAAAAACCGGCTGGGCTTGGACACACCAGACTTCGCGCCGGTGAACGCGCGCACCTACAACACCAGCTACACCTTCTCTCCCGAAGGCCGCTGCGTGGCCGTGACGCGCAAGGTGAACCTCGTGCCCACCCAGGAGGATGTCGTCAGGCTGAGCCCCGGGCGCGCCGAGGACCTCGAGGTGGTACACACGCCGTTCGGTCAGCTCGGGACGCTCATCTGTTACGACGGCTTCCGTGAGCCCCACACCTCCGAGGAGCCCACTTTCGTGCCCGCCGCGCGACTCCTGGATGCGCGGGGCGCGGACATCATCGCCCAGCCCTCGGCCAACGCCTGGCCCTGGGATGGGCCCTGGGCCTTCAACGCTCCGGGGGAGCGGCAGTTGCGGCGCGAGCAGTGGTTCAACGAGGGGCTCTACTCCCAGCTGGCCGGGCTGGAGCGCGTGCGCTACGCGGTGAACCCGCAGCTCGTGGGGAGCTTCTTCGACAACGTCTTCGAGGCCCCTTCGCTCATCTTCGAGCGCGTGGGGCCGGGCGAGGTGCGCGTCCTGGCCCAGGCGCGAGACCCGCGCGCGGAGGACGTCCTGCACGTCACGGTCCCCCTCGCCTCGCCCCGCGTGGACAACAGGTGCTGAGGGCGCTCAGTCTCCGAGCTTCTTCTTCAGCAGGTCGTTGACCAGGGTCGGGTTGCCCTTGCCCTTCATCGCCTTCATCACCTGGCCCACGAAGAAGCCGAAGATCTGCTTCTTGCCGCCGCGGTACTTCTCCACCTCGCCGGCGTTCTTCGCCAGCACCTCGTCCACCACCGCCTCCACCGCGCCCGCGTCGCTCACCTGCGCCAGGCCCTTCTCCGCGATGATCGCCTCGGGCGCCTTGCCCGTGCGGAACATCTCCCCGAACACGTCCTTCGCCGCGTTGTTAGAGAGCGTCCCCTTCTCCACCGCCGTCAGCAGCTCGGCGAACTGCGCCGGCGTGAACTTGAGCGTGGAGATCGTCACCGCGCCTCCGCTCTCGTTCAGCAGCCGCGCCAGCTCTCCCTGGAACCAGTTGGAGAGCTTCTTGTAGTCCTTGGAGTGCTGCGTACACGCCTCGAAGAAGTCCGCCAGCGGTCGCTCCGCGCACAGCAGCTTCGCGTCGTACGCCGGCAGCCCGTACTGGCTCATGAAGCGCTGGATCTTCGGACGCGGCAGCTCCGGCAGTCCCTTCACCACCTGGTCGATCAGCGCCTCCGGCACGTGCAGCGGCGGCAGGTCCGGCTCCGGGAAGTAGCGGTAGTCATGCGCGTCCTCCTTCGAGCGCATGGAGCGCGTCTCGCCCCGCTGCGTGTCCCACAGCCGCGTCTCCTGGACGATCTTCCCGCCCGACTCGATGACCTCCACATGCCGGCCAATCTCGTGCTCGATGGCCTGCTTGATGAACCGGAACGAGTTGATGTTCTTCAGCTCCACCCGCTGGCCGTACTGCGTCTCCCCCTTGCGCATCACCGACACGTTGGCGTCGCAGCGGAAGGAGCCCTCCTCCATGTTCCCGTCGTTCACCCCGAGGTAGACCAGCACGTCCCTCAGCGCCTTGAGGTACTCCACCGCCTCGTCCGCGCTGCGCAGGTCCGGCTCGCTGACGATCTCCAGCAGCGGCACCCCCGCCCGGTTCAGGTCCACCAGGCTCTCGCCCACGCTGGCGTCATGCACGTTCTTGCCCGCGTCCTCCTCCATATGGATGCGGCGAACGCGGATGGTCTTCTCGCCCTCGGGCATGTCGATGGTGAGCGTGCCCCACTCGCAGATGGGCTGGTCGTACTGGGTGATCTGGTAGCCCTTCGGCAGGTCCGGATAGAAATAGTTCTTCCGGCTCCAGATGCTCGTCTTCTTGATGGTGCAGCCCAGCGCCAGCCCTGTGCGGACGGCGAACTCCACCACCCGCTGGTTGAGCACCGGTAACACCCCGGGCATGCCCAGGCACACCGGGCAGGTGTTGCGGTTGGGCTCCGCGCCGAACTCCGTGGAGCAGCCGCAGAAGATCTTCGACTTCGTCAGCAGCTGGGCGTGGACCTCGAGGCCGATGACAGGCTGGAAATCGCTCAGGGGCATGGGGGTACCTGGAACACTCCTCTAGAGCGGTGCGAAGCGGCGGTGGAAGTCGTGCTCGCGCTCGAAGGCCCGGGCGATGCGCAACAGCCGCGCCTCGTCGAAGGGCTTGCCGAGGATCTGCAAGCCGATGGGCATGCTCTTCTTCGTGAAGCCACACGGCAGCGACAGGCCTGGCAGTCCCGCCAGGTTGCAAGGCAGCGTGAACACGTCCATGAGGTACATGGCCAGCGGGTCATCCACCTTGTCGCCCAGCTTGAACGCCACCACTGGCGAGGTGGGCGAGAGGATGGCGTCCACCTGCGCGAACGCTCGCGAGAAGTCCTCCCGGATGAGGGTGCGGACCTTCTGCGCATGCACGTAGTAGGCGTCGTAGTAACCCGCCGACAGCGCGTAGGTGCCCAGCATGATGCGGCGCTTCACCTCGGCGCCGAAGCCACGCTCGCGCGTCTGGCCGTACATCTCCCGCAGGCCCCGCGCGTCCTTGGCACGTACGCCGTAGCGCACGCCGTCATAGCGGGCCAGGTTGCTGGAGGCCTCCGCCGGCGCCAGCAGGTAGTACGTGGCCAGGGCGTACTTCGTGTGCGGCAGCGACACGTCCACCAGCGTCGCGCCCAGGCGCTCATAGGCCTTCATGGCCTCGCGCACCGTGCTCTCCACGTCTGGGTCCATGCCGTTGATGAAGTACTCGCGCGGCACGCCCAGCCGCATGCCCCGAACGCCGCTCTCCAGGTCCGCCCGGTAGTCCGGTGCCTCCGTCGGCGCGGAGGTGGAGTCGAGCGGGTCATGCCGGGCGATGAGTTGGAGCAGCTCCGCCGTGTCCGCCACCGTGCGCGTCATCGGCCCCACCTGGTCCAGCGACGAGGCGTAGGCGATGACGCCATAGCGGGACACGCGCCCGTAGGTGGGCTTGAGCCCCACGAGGTTGGTGAACGCCGCGGGCTGGCGAATGGAGCCGCCCGTGTCCGTACCCAGCGCCCCGAACACCTCGCGCGCCGCCACCGCCGCCGCCGAGCCTCCCGAGGAGCCTCCCGGCGTCCGATCCAGCCGCCACGGGTTGTGCGTGGGGCCGTACGCGCTGCCCTCGTTGGACGAGCCCATGGCGAACTCGTCCATGTTCAACTTGCCCAGAACGGGCAGGCCCGCCTCCTTCAAGAGGCGCACCACCGTGGCGTCATACGGCGGCACGAAGCCCTGGAGGATGCGTGAGCCGCAGGTCGTCTCCACCCCCTCGGTGAGGAAGATGTCCTTGAGGCCGATGGGCACCCCGTCCAGGGGACTCGCGGGGTTGCCAGCCTTGCGGCGCGCGTCACTGGCCTCGGCGGCCGCCAGCGCGCCCTTCTCGTCCAACCGCAGGAAGGCCTTCACCTGCCCGTCCACCTGGGCCACCCGCGCCAGGCACGCCCGCGTCGCCTCCACGGAGGAGACTTCCCCCGCGGCCAGCTTCGCCGCCAGCTCCAGCATCGACAGTTCAGTCAGCTCCATGGCCTCACTCGATGATCTTCGGGACCGCGAAGCTGGTGCCCACCTTCGAGGGGGCGTTGGCCAGCCCCTTCTCCGGCGGCAGCGAGGGGCGCATCGCGTCCTCGCGCAGCAGCGAGGACGCGAGCGTGGCGTGGGAGGTGGGCTCCACGCCGCTCACGTCGAGTTCCTGGAGCTGGGCCACCGCGTCCAGCACCGCCGAGAGCTGCGTGGCATAGCGCTGCTCCTCCTCCGGCGTCAGCGAGAGCCGCGCCAAGTTGGCCACGTGGCGGACCTGCTCGATCGTGAGCTTCATCCGAGGGTGACTCCTACTTCCGCTTGAACAGGTTGAGGACGGCGCCCATCACCTTGCCGCTGCCCTCGGGGCCCTGCTTGATGATCTGCTCCAGCTCACCCGCATCCAGCCAAACGCCCTGGCAGTTGAAGCAGGTGTCGATCTCAACCTTGCCCTTGGACAGCGTCTGCAGGTCCATGCCGCACTTGGGGCACTTCATGTAGTGCAGCTGCTTGAGATCCTCGCGCTGCTTGGTCGCCATCTCCTCGGACTGCTGGAGGGCGAGCTTGCGCTTCTTCTCGATGTCCTCGCGGGCGAAGTATTCCTCTTCGGTGGACGACGGCTTGTCGAACTCGGCCATGTGGTCTCCTTCACTCCTTCAAACGCTCGATGGCGGTGCGCGCCACCGCAGCCTCGGGTCCATTGGGCAGGATCTCAAGGTACCGCTCGTAATAGCGGATGGCTTCCGCCTTCTTTCCCTGGGAGCGGTAGGTCTCCGCAAGTCCTATGATTGCTTCTCCGTAGCGCGGATTGAACTTGAGTGCCTGTTTGAATTCTGCCTCGGCCTGCCGAGTGTCTCCCAAGTCAAGGAAAGCCATCCCCCGCCCCGCATACGCCTCTCCCCGGTCCGGGGATAGCTCCGCGGCCGCCGCGTAGGCCTCCAGGGCCGCCTCGGGACGCTCACGCTCGCGCTGCCGGTCGCCCTGGGTCATGTAGTAGTCGAAGTCTCGCACTGGCGCCGGTCGCTTCACCCCGGTGCCCGCATCCGGAGCGCCCGCGTCTGGAGTGCCCGCATCCGCGCCCGTCCCCGCGTCCTCCGCCGCTCCGGCGTCCAGGAGGGTCCCCGCGTCTTCCTGACTCCCCCCATCTCCGGCGTCCAGCAGCTCTGCCCCGGCCAGCGCTCCCGCGTCCGCATCGGGCTCGGTCGGACTCCCGGCGTCCGCCTGGGCTTGGGTCTCGGCTCTCGCCTGCGCGGCGAGGAGCTGCTCCTGACGCTCCCGCTCCCGGCGCTCCTCTTCTTCCAGCCGCCGCGCCGTGGCCACGCGCTCGGCCTCCTCGCGCTGCGGCACCAACACCTGGAAGTAATAGAAGGCCGAGCCTCCTCCGAGCAGGAGCACCAGCAGGAGAAGGAGCACCGGAGTCAGGCTCCGCTTCTGGCTCGGCTCGGGCGCTGGCGCCGCCGTGGACGCCGTCGCGCCCAGCTGGGCCTGGAGCACGGCCGCCTTCTGCGCCTCGTCCACCAGCTGGAAGAAGGTCGCCAGCTCCCCGATGTCTCCCAGCCGCTTCCAGCTCTCCCCCGTCATGGAGATCTCGTCGTCGCGCGACACCTTGCGCTCGACGATCCACTTCTGGAGCGTGGTGAGATCCTTGAGGGTGAAAAGATTTCCGCTGGCCTGGCGCACCCGCCACTCGCGGGCCCGCTCTCCCGGCGTTCCTCCGGGAGGAAGCACCGAAGCGGCCTCTGCTGGCGGCGGGGCGGCGGCGGTGCCCACCGGAGGGGGCATGGTGATGGGACTTCCCAGGGGGCGAAGCCCCGGAGGAGGCGGCGCAGGAGGTGTGCCCAGGGGGATGGCGGGGCCCTGCGGCTGCTGCCCCGCCGCCACCGGAACCGTGACGACCAGGGCCTTCTTCTTCACCACGAAGACGTGGTGGCACGTGGAGCACTGAACGGTGACTCCGGTCTCGGAGACCCGGGAGTCATCGAGCTGGTACTGCGTCTTGCATCGCTCGCATCGTACGTCCATGCACCCCGCCTGACACCTTCGGTCCTCGCACCATACTGGCTCCAGAGGCACATGACCTCAATTGAGCGTTCTCGCCAGAGGACAATGGGGTGACACCCGGGCCGGAAAATTGACCCAACCCCCTCCCCCCCTACACTCGCGCCGCGCAGTCGCTACAGCCTGCTACGAGTCTGACGAGGGATGGTCATGGCGGCCAGGAAGGCCAGGGCGGAGAAGACGGTTCTTTCGACCCAGGAGATCGCCACGCGCCGAAAAGCGCTGGCGGCCAAGAAGATGCAGACGGGGGGAGCCGGACGCAGGGCGCTGGTAGGCGTCTTCGTCCTGTCCCTCTCGCTCATCTCCCTGTTGTCGGTTGCAACCTTCAACCCACGCGATCGCGTGGGGCCAGGGTTCAAGAACATGGTGGGCCCCATGGGCCACCTCATCGCCGAGGGCCTGCGGGGGTTTCTGGGGGTGTGTGCCTACCTCATCCCCGCCTGTGGCATCTACGCGGCGATGGTGATCTTCGTGGGCAACCGCGAGCGCCGCCGCCTGCCGCAGATCGCCGCGCTGGCGCTGCTGACGCTGAGCGCAGCGGTGCTGGCGCAGCTCGCCTTCGCGGGAGATCCCGGCTGGGCCCACCCGCCTGGCGGCGCCGTGGGCGCGGGGCTCGGAGGCATGCTGCAGGGCCTGTTCTCCACCGTGGGCACCGTGATTCTCGTGACTGCGGTGGCCGTGGCCGGGCTCATCGTTGGCACGCAGTACGCGTTCCTGAAGCTGTGCTCGATGCTGTGGGCGGGAGCCTGCGTGCTGGGACAGCGCGCCATGGAGGCCGCCCAGGCTTTCTGGGAGGAGCAGAAGGAGGCCTACAAGAAGCGCCAGGAGGAGGCCGCCCAGGAGAAGCTGGAGGAGGCTGCCTTCCTCGCCCAGCTCGAGGCGGACGAGGAGGAGCTGCTGGAGGCCGAGCGCGATGCGGCCGAGGCCGAGGCCGCCGAGGCGGAGGCCATGGCCGAGGAGGCCGTGCGCCTGGCCCGCGAGCAGGAGAAGGAGCAGCTCCAGCTCGCCAAGAAGACCGCGAAGGAGACCAAGGAGCTGGCCCGCGACAACCGCGCCAAGGAGAAGCTCCCCGAGCTCGCCGCCTCCAACGCTCCCGTTGCCGTGCCGATGGCCGAGAAGCGTCCGGCCCCTGGCGCGGATCCGGCCTGGGCTTCGTTCCTCGCGCCCACGCCCGCCGCCGCTGCTGCAAACGCCGCCGCGAACGGGGCTACGTCCGAGCCTCCTCCGCGCAAGCGTGAGCGCAAGGTGCCCAACATCGTCACCGGGCCCACCGCTCCCAACTCCGTGCCTCCAGTGGCCGCCTCGGCCCTGGCCGCTGCCGAGGCCGACGAGCCCGCGCTCGCCCCAGCTCCGGTGGCTGCTCCGGTCGCGGCTGCTCCGGCCGCTCCCGCCTCCGCCATCGTTCCGGCGCCCCAGTCCGCGATGGCGCGCATGCCGCTCATCGTGGAGCCCAAGGCCCCGCCCAAGCCCACCGCTCCGAAGCGGACGGAGGAGTTCGAGTTCGTGGGAGGTCGCAAGAGCTTCTCGCTGCCCCCGCTGGACGTGCTGGAGATCGACAAGAAGGAGCGCTCGGCGCTGGACAAGGACGCCTTCCTCGTCACCGCCGAGAAGCTGCGCGCCAAGCTGGCCGACTTCGGCATCGTCGGCGAGGTGGTGGAGATCCGCCCCGGCCCCGTCGTCACCATGTACGAGTTCCTCCCGGGCCCCGGCATCAAGGTGAGCAAGATCGCCGCGCTCGCCGATGACCTCGCCATGGCGATGGAGGCCATGCGCGTGCGCATCGTCGCCCCCATCCCCGGCAAGGGCGTGGTGGGCATCGAGGTGCCCAACAAGGACCGCGAGACGGTGTTCCTCAAGGAGATCGCCGAGCAGGACGCCTTCCACAAGAGCCAGAGCCGGCTCACCATGTGCGTGGGCAAGGACATCGAGGGCATGCCGTACGTCTTCGACCTGGCCAAGGCGCCCCACCTGCTCATCGCCGGTACCACGGGCTCGGGTAAATCCGTGGCCGTCAACTCGATGATCATGAGCATCCTCCTGAAGTCCACGCCGGAGGAGGTCCGCTTCATCATGGTGGACCCGAAGATGCTCGAGCTGTCCGTGTACGAGGGCATCCCCCACCTGCTGCTGCCGGTGGTGACCGACCCGAAGAAGGCCGCGCTCGCGCTGCGCTGGGCGGTGGAGGAGATGGAGCGCCGCTACCAGATGCTGTCCGAGGCGGGCGTGCGCAACATCGCCGGCTTCAACAAGCTGGTGGAGACCTCCGCCACCGAGGTGGTGAAGGCGGTGGTGGAGAAGAAGCCCACCAAGCCCAAGAAGGTGCTCGTGGTGGATGGGAGCGTCGGCGAGGACAAGCCCGCCGAGGCCTCCGCCGCCAACGACCAGCCCGGGGTGGCCGCGCCCAAGGACGACATGGAGGACATTCGGGAGGCCGTGGAGTCGGAGCCCGAGGCCTCCGAAGCCACCGCCGAGGTCCCCGAGGTCGAGGCCGTCGACGAGAGTCTGGAGGCCGCGTCCTCCGAGGAGTCCACCCCGGAGAAGAAGGAGCTCAAGAAGCTGCCCTATATCGTGGTCATCATCGACGAGCTGGCCGACCTGATGATGGTGGCCAGCCGCGAGGTGGAGACGTACGTGGCGCGCCTGGCGCAAATGGCCCGCGCCGCCGGCATCCACCTGATGGTCGCCACCCAGCGTCCCTCCACGGACGTGGTGACGGGCATCATCAAGGCCAACTTCCCCACGCGCATCAGCTTCATGCTGCGCTCCAAGCCGGACTCGATGACCATCCTCGGGACGGTGGGCGCCGAGGCGCTGCTCGGCATGGGCGACATGCTCATCATGCCGCCCACGAGCGCGCACCTGCAGCGCGTGCATGGCGCCTACGTCTCCGAGACGGAGATCAAGCGCGCGGTGGACCACCTCAAGGCCCAGGGCAAGCCTGTCTTCGACGAGTCCATCCTCAAGCCGCGCGACGAGGATGTGGAGAGCGGCGGCGAGGAGGACGAGCTGTCCGACGAGCTGTACGACCAGGCGCTCGCCACGGTGGGCGAGATGCGCGCCGTGTCCATCTCCATGCTCCAGCGCAAGATGCGCATCGGCTACAACCGCGCCGCGCGCATGATCGAGCGCATGGAGCGCGACGGGGTGGTGGGCCCGGCCGACGGCGCCAAGCCTCGCGAGGTGCTCATCCGGGGCGTGGGCGAGATGCCCGGCGCGGGGGCGATGTAGATGATTGGCGTATGATCGTCGCCATCTCGCGCTTCCGCCCCCCGGCCGAGCAGGCGGAGCATCTGGTCGCCCGCTTTCAGGAACGCTCGCGGCTCGTGGACGGGCACGCGGGGTTCCTGGGCCTGGAGGTGCTGCGCTCCTTCGAGCGCCAGCCGGAGTTCCTGCTGGTGACCCGCTGGAGAGACAGGGACGCCCTGCGCGCCTACCTCCAGTCGCCGGACTTCCTGGTCGCCAAGGCCGCCAGCGTCGCGGACGACGCCACCTTCGCGATGTATGAGGTAGTAGGCCAATGAGACGCTTGGTCGTTCCCAAGCGAGCCCAGGTCCGTTAAGGGCGATGCACCATGGCTGAACGCATCGCCCTCTTCGCTACCACCGCCCGCGGCACCGAGGACCTCCTGGCCGAGGAGCTCCGGGACCTGGGAGCCCGTCGCATCCGCCAGGACCGGGGCGGGGTTCGCTTCATGGCCTCACTGGATGAGGCCCTCCGGGTGTGCCTCTGGTCGCGCATCGCCATGCGCGTGCTCTATCCGCTGGGCGAGTTCGAGGCCCACGGCGCCGACGGGCTCTACGAGGCGGCGGCGAGCGTGCCGTGGGAGGAGCACCTCACGCCGGACCACACGTTCGCGGTGGAGGCGACGCTGAAGGACAGCGAGCACAGCCACTCGGGCTTCGTGGCCCTCAAGGTGAAGGATGCCCTCGTGGACCGCATGCGCGGGACGATGGGCGCCCGGCCGGACGTGAACACCCGGACCCCAGACATCAGCGTGGTGGCCCACCTGGCCCGGGAGAAGCTCTCGCTCTCGCTGGACCTGTGCGGAGATCCCCTGAACCGCCGGGGTTACCGTGTGCGCCCTACCCCCGCTCCCCTCAAGGAGACGCTGGCCGCTGCCCTGCTGCGCGCCGCCGGCTACAACGGCAACGAGGCGCTGGTGGACCCGATGTGCGGCTCCGGGACGCTGCTCATCGAGGCCGGCTTCATCGCCCGCAACCGCGCCCCGGGCATCGGCCGCTCCTTCGCGGTGGAGCGCTGGCCCCACCTGGGCGCCCGGGCGAAGGAGCTGCTGGAGGACCTGCGCGCGGATGCTCGCCGCAACGAGCGCAAGGTACACGTGCCGCTGCAGGGCTTCGACAAGGATCCAGAGGCGCTGGAGGCCGCGCGCCGGAACGTAAAGGCGGCGCGGCTCTCCGAGGAGATCCAGGTCGCCGAAGGCGATGCCACCAAGCCCCTTCCCTTGCCCGAGGGCGGCGGGCTGCTCATCACCAACCCGCCCTACGGCGAGCGAATCGGCACGGGCGGCCAGAAGGGCATGAAGTCCTTCTATTTCAAGCTCGGAGAGAACATCCGCGCCCTGGATGGCTGGCGCGTCTATGTCCTCTCCGGCAACCCGGCCTTCGAGAGCGCCTTCCATGCGCGCCCCGTGAGCCGCCGGGACGTGTGGAACGGCCCCATCCCCTGCACGCTGTTGGGCTACCGCTTCGGCTGGAAGGAGCCCTCGTCGCGGGAGCCCGGCTCAGAGCCGGCGCTCGGTGCGCCGCCACAGTCGCCGGATGTTGCTTCGGTGCGTCCAGATCATGAAGGCGAAGAGGACGCCTGAGAGCAGCGCGTACTCGATTGCGGGAGCGGTGAAGACCGCAGTGGCCACCGCCGCCACGCCCGCCGTCAGCGAGCCGAGCGAGCTCACCCGCGTCGCTACTAGGACGAGCACATAGACGCCGGCCCCAGCGAGCGCGGCCAGGGGCGTCAGGACCAGGAGCACGCCCAACGCGGTGGCGACGCCCTTGCCTCCGTGCAGCTTCAGCCACACCGGGTAGCAGTGCCCCAGGAAGGCGGCGAGCCCCACCGCCACGTGCGCGCGGGGGCTCTCGGGCATCCAGTGAAGGGCGAGCAGCACGGGAATGGCGCCCTTGAGCGCATCCAGCGCCAGCACCAGGATGCCGAGCTTCTTGCCCGCCACACGCGCCACGTTGGTGGCGCCGATGTTGCCGCTGCCCTGCGCGCGGACATCCACCCCGCGCGCCCAGCGCGTCACCAGCACCCCGAAGGGAATGGAGCCCGCGAGATAGCCGAGCAGGACAAGGGCAGCGAGCACGCGGGGCTCACATCAGCAAATGGGGGAACTTCGTCTTCACCACCACGTAGGCGTAGTTGACGAGCAGGAGAACAGGCAGGGCGCGGCGCACCCAGGTCCACTCGCGCGGCGAGAGGTGGAGCTCGGGCACCGGCACCTTGAACACCAGGTGCAGCACCATCATCACCGCCAGCAGCGCGAAGATGCAGGCGGCCACGGTGCCCAGCGGGTTGGCCTCCCAGGCCTTGAGAAAATGCAGGTGGGACACGTGGTCAGCCACCCGGGTCAGCCCACAGCCGAGGCAGGGCCAGCCCGTCTGCTCCCGCAGCGCGCAGCCCCAAAAAGGAATCAGCTTCGCCACAGGGATGTACCGGGCGACGAGCAGGCCGAGGAGGCCCGCGAGACCGAGGGCATCCACCAGACCAGGGTGGCGATTGGGCGGAGGAACGAAGACCTTCACAGGACCAGTCTAACGCGCCCGTGTGGGAGAGTGGACTGCGACATGCCTCCGCCTTGCCCGTCCAAAGAGTTTTGGGCTATGCGCCAGGGTATGAAGACGCTCCGCACCGCTCTGCTGGCCGTGGTCGTTGTTCCCCTCGTGGCGCTCGCTGGAGGGACCGCCGCGACGCCTGCCAAGACGCAGCCCGCCACGAAGTCCGAGGCGGACTGCCACCACCCGCCCCCGCCGCAGCAGGCCGCCGCGCCCGCGCAGGGGAACGGCTGGACGCTCACCCGAGGAGAGGCGCTCAAGGGTGCCCCGGCCGTGAAGCTCGCCGACCTGCTCGCCAAGCCGCAGGAGCACAGCGGCAAGACGGTGCTCGTCGAGGGCCAGGTGCGCAAGGCGTGCGAGAAGAAGGGCTGCTGGATGGAGCTGTCCACCGCCGCGGACGCCAAGGGCCCGGGCGTACGGGTGACCTTCAAGGACTACGGCTTCTTCGTCCCGCTGGACTCGGCGGGCTCCCAGGCGCGCGTGGAGGGCGTGGTGCAGGTGGCCGAGCTGAGCGAGAACCGCGCCAAGCACTACGAGGGTGAGGGCGCCATCGTCCCCCGCGGCAGCGACGGCAAGGCGCGCGAGGTGCAGCTGGTGGCCACCGGCGTGGAGCTGCGTCGCTAGGCAATGCCGCGCAGCTACAGCATGAGGGGCGTGCAGGGCGCGGCCGATCGGGCCGTGCAGCACGCCCGCACCTGGATGTTCGAAACAGCGCCCGGCTCGCGCATCCATGACGTGCAAGAGGATCCGCGCTTCCAGCACCGAGGCGTGGACCTGCTGTGGGAGCTGCCCACGGGAGAGGTCCGCGGCATCGAGGTGAAGGGCGACCGCAACCCACGGCGGCGCTACTGGTTCGAGCTGGTGTCCAACGTGGAGAAGGACACCCCGGGCTGCTTCCTTTACAGCGGCGCGGACCTGATGGTGTACGTGTTCCTGTCGCAGGCCGAGCTGCACGTGCTGCCGCTGAAGGACGTGCGCGAGTGGTTCCTGCCCCGCGCGAAGGCGTACGCGCTCAAGCACACCTCCACGAAGACGGGCGCCATCCGCTACACCACGGTGGGCGCGGTGGTGCCCTGCCGCGAGGTGCTCGACGCAGTGCCGAGCGCGCTCTACGTCTCGCTCAAGCGCGGCGCCGTGCAGGAGGAGGCCCCCGTCGAGGAGCCCTCCTCCGCTCCCGAGGAGCGCGAAGCCGCGAAGCTCGCGCCCACCGGAACCGACAGCGAGTAGCCGACCGAGGCAGAGCCTCAGCCGTGACGATGCCGGTGCCCCGGGTGCATCTCGTCGTGCATCTTGTTGAGGCGCGCCGCGTCCTGGGCGAGCCCCTGCAGCGAGGCGCGGTCCCCGGTGGCCTTGTAGACGTGCTCCAGCCGGGCGCAGAGATCGATCGCCAGGTGGATGTCCTTGTCCTTCTCGGCCTGCATCAGCAGCGCGCGGCCCTGGGTGGTCGCCTGCGGCCAGGCGCCCAGGTGGATCAGCCCATCCACCGCGAGCAGCCGGGACAGCGAGCTCCTGGAGGAGTCCGACGTCACCTTCTCGAGCTCCGCGAGGGCCGGGTCCCGCTCGCCCTTGGCGGCCCGGACGATGGCGCCGGCGATGCCGCGACGGTCGGGCAGGAGGAACTCCTCCATCTCGGCGAACGCGTCGGCGTGGCCGGTGTGCCCCGCCTTGACGAGCGTCTCGGCCATCGAGTCGAACATCTCGGCGACCTTCTCGTTGAAGACGCCCAGCGCCCGCTCCATGAACGCGAGCTGCGGCTGGCCCTTGTCGTCCATCGGCACCTTCTGGCGCACGCCCTTCATGCGCTCGAAGGCGGCCTCCACCGGCGCGTCCTTCTTGCCATCGAGCAAGAGCGCCAGGGACTTGAGCAGCTCGGCCAGGGCGTCGGACAGCTCGCGCGGGGCGATGCGGTCGGTCACCCACCGGCGCCACAGCTCATCGGCGGCGGCGAAGGGGAACGGCTTGAAGGGCCCCGTGCCCTTCCACTTCTGGCCCCACTGCATGCCGATGTCCGGAGGCCAGATGGTCTCGGAGAGCTTCCGGAAATCAGCCTCGGCCACGGGGACTCCGTAGTGTCCCAGCGTCCCCACGATGGCCTCGGTCGAATACCCCTGGAGGCCCTTGCTCTGCCACGCCTTGTCCACGCGCTCGGTGCTCACCGCTTGCTTCTCCTCGTCGCGCCGGCCATCGGCGCCAGCGGCCTTCTATCAGAGCGCGGCGGGCGCCGCCTGGGGCACGGAGGGCCAGACGGTGGGGTTGCGCCGGCCGTCCTCGACGCGGCGTGCCAGATAGGGCACGCAGCCCCGGGCGTCGAAGGCCTTCTTGAAGGCGGCGAAGCCCGCCCCGGCCTTCCAGGCATCCATGGCGGCCAGCCCGGCCTCCGGGCCACATTGGGCGAGCATGTACTCCACCCAGGCCCAGCGGGCGGAGGTCGGCCGTACCTCGGCGCGCCCCTTGAGCCCCCGCCGCAGCCGCTCCAGCTTGCCCTCCACCTCGCGGATGCCCGCGAAGGGCGCCCCATCCAGCGGCGTGTTGCGCTTGGCCACGAAGGGCGCCACCCCCAGCGCCACGGGGATGATGCGCGACAGCTCGGCGGTGAAACGGATGAGCTCGTCGATGTCGGCGTCCTCCTCGTAAGGCAGGCCGACGACGTTGTAGACCTTGAGCTGCCGCATGCCCGCTGTCCGGGCGAAGGTCGCCGCCCGGACGATCTGCTCCTCGGAGTGCTTGCGGTCCACCAGGTCCCGCATGCGCTGGGAGGCCCCATCCGCGGCCACGGTGAGGTTGGTGGCGCCCCCGCGCCGCAGGGTGTCCACCAGCTCCTGGGTGAGCCGGTCCGCGCGCAGCGAGGACACCCCCACCTCCCGCCCTGCGTCCACGAGGGTGCGCAGCAGCTCGACGATCCGTGGGTGGTCCGTCACCGCCGCGCCCACCAGGCCCACGCGCCGGGCGTGCTCGGGGATGAGCGAGAGCACCCGCTCGGGCGGCACCGTCCGCATGCCCCCGTTGGTGGTGCGCCGCATCACACAGTAGTGGCAGCCGCGCGAGCACCCGCGCTCCGGCTCGATGAGGAACATCGAGCGCAGCTCGGTATGCGGGGTGATGATCTGCGAGCGGGCAGGCAGCCGCTCGTCCAGCGCCTTGGCGACGAAGTAGCGCTTCCCGCCCCGCCCTGGCACCCGGAAGCCAGGGAGGCCCGCCAGGTGCGCCAGCAGCGCCTCGCGATCCATCGTCATGGCCGCGTCCAGCAAGGTGTGGATGAGCTCCTCCGCCTCGCCCTGGAGCAGCACATCCACGAAGGGCTCGAGCGGATCCGGATTGGAGAAGGTCAGCGGGCCACCGGCCACGATGAGGGGGTGACGCTCGCTCCGCTCCTCCTTGAGCAGCGGCACCTGCGCCAGCTCCAGCATGGAGAAGAGGCCCGTCAGCTCCAGCTCATAGGCCACCGAGAAGGCGAGCATCGGCAGGCCGGAGACCGGGGCCTCGGTCTCATAGGTGAACAGGGGCGTCCGAGTGCGGCGGTAGACCTCCACGTCATCCGGAAGGAAGACACGCTCGGCGGTGGCGCCCGGATGAAGGTGAATCTCCCGGTAGATCGTCTGGTAGCCGAGCGAGCTCATCCCCACGTGGTAGGGGCTCGGATAGCAGAGGGCCACCCGGTAGGGCGCCTCCTTGCGGAGCGTGCCCTGCTCGTCCGCCAGCCGGGTGCGAACTGCTTCAACGAGTGAGTAACGGCCCTCCATGCTCCTCCAACGTCAGTCCAATCCTCTCTAAACACCGCGGCCCCGCGCAGCCACTCCCGAGAGAGGAGGGGCCACCGGGGCCGCGAAAACCACTGGCTCGCGTCGGAGCTAGTCCTGAGCCCGGAACGAGGGAATCTCCCCCGCCGGCACGCAGAACTTCAGGACCGGATCGCACACCGCGTCGAAGTCGGGGTTCACGCCCGAGCCCGCGCCGCAGCTGTTCCGCGGCTCATTGGACGCCGGATCGCAGGCGGCCACCGGCCAGAGGGCCCGCACCTTGAGGCGCGCGGTGCAGGTGAGCGGCCCGCCCTCGCGCTGGACGACGCGCGTGTACGCCAGGGTGCCCTTCAGCTGGGTGCCCGGCGCGCTCGGCGAGGAGTACACGTTGACGTCCTCGAACTGGTACGTGATGACGGTCGCATCCTCGGCGGTGACCCCGGTATCCGGGTTGGCCGCGCGCGCGGAAGCGTTCACCGTGGCCGCGGAGAAGTCCGAAGCCCCGCAGAAGTTCCCCGCATCCGGCTCGTCCACCATGGCGCCCACCGCCGTCTGGAGGTACGGATCGCCCGGGTCCCGCGCGCCGCGCGAGGCCAGGCCCGAGGGACGAATGGTCAGCTTCGTCTCCCCTTCACGGCCCTCCTCGGGGTTGGTGAACTTGAAGACGCCCAGGGTCTCTCCCTTGGGGATGAACCTGTCGCACTCCGCGGAGGGGGCATCGCCCTCCACATCGTACTTCGCGTACCAGTTGTTCAGGCTCGCGTCCTGAACGATGCACCCGGCTTCCGGCTGTTCGAAGTTGCAGCTCGACAGCAGTGCGCCCGCACCGAGCAGCGCCGCCGCCACAGAGACGATGTTCTTGGTCATGATTCTCGAGGTTCTCGTGTCGATGGTGGCTGAGCGTTAGAAGGTGTAGCGGACACCGAAGCGGAACTGCCGCGGCGCCTGGTACTGGGTGGGCTTGCCGAAGTTCGGGTTCACGTCGTCCTCATCCAGGTAGATGGGCGCCGCGGTGTCCTCCTCGATGTCTCCGGTGTTGATCTGCACCTTGCCCGGCAGATCCGAGGGACGGCCACCCACCAGCGGGTAGATGGACTCGTAGGTGTAGGACTGGTCCACCAGCGTCGCCGTCTGGAAGTTGAACAGGTTGAACACGTCCATGGTGATGGACACCACCTGGTTCTTGGCGATGCGGTAGTTCACGCCGATGTTCGAGTCGATGATGTTGACCCAGGGCGTGCGGCCGGCGGTGCCACGCTGCAGCACGAACGCCTCGTCCTGGCCGTAGTCCGGGTGCGCGCCGTAGTGGCTGATCGGCGTGCCCGAGTTACCGCGGTAGGACATGCCGATGCTCGCCGACAGCACGTTGTTGATGTTGAACTCACGGGCGCCGAACAGCTTCACCGAGTGCGTGCGGTCGAAGGGCAGCAGGCCCTTGCGGTTCTCCAGCAGCTGGATCAGGTCGAAGTCCGAGAGGATGTTCGGGTCGAGCTGGTTGTTCTCCGGCCGGAACAGACCGGGGTAGTTGCCGTACAGCCGCGACCACGTGTAGCTCGCCTGGGCCAGCCAGCCGTCGGCGAAGGTGCGGTTGAGGTACAGGGTGACGGCGTCGTAGTTGCGCACCGCCTCGGGGAAGTCCTTGGCGAAGCCGTTGTTCGGGTTGCCCAGGAAGTACGTGTTGCCGTCATCGCGGCTCATGTCCTCGATGACCGCGTTCATGTTGCGGTGGGTGTAGGTGGCGCCGAAGCGGGTGTTGGCCAGCACCTCGTACTCACCGCCAACCAGGTACTCCGTCGAGGACTGCGGCTCGATGTCCGGGTCGACCGGCTCGTTCTCCACCTTGCCGCCCGAGTAGAGGCGGTTGGGGTTGAGGCTCGACTCGGCGCGGCGGGCCACGAAGGCGCTGTCCGCACAGCCGGTGCGCTGGCCCTCGAGCGTGGACGGATCGCAGCCGCCCTCCAGCCCTTCCTGCGACGCCACGTGGCGGCCCGAGTAGCGGCGCTCCGGCGGGAAGGCGCGCTCCAGCATGTTGAGCGGCACCTGCTCGTAGTAGCGGGCGAAGTTGCCGTAGAACTTCATGCGGCCGTTGGCGAACGGATCGACGATGGCGCCGATGCGCGGCGACAGCTGGTTGCCGAGGATGAGCGACAGGTTCCCATCGCCGCCGTACATGGCCTGCACGTCGTAGCGCACGCCCAGGTTCAGCGTCAGCCGGTTCTCGATCGTCCAGCTGTCCTGCAGGAAGCCACCCACCGTGGTGCTGGAGACCTTCGCCGCCTGGACGAGCTGCACCGTCGGCGAGTCCGGCCCCGTCTGGTAGCCGTAGCGGCGGTAGTCGTTCCAGCCATAGATGCCATAGGGATACAGCCGCTCGCCGGTATCCTCGTCCACCGCGCCAGTGATGACCGTGCCGGTGCGCGGGTCGATGGCGTTGGTGAGGTTGGCCTCCTGGAAGAACACGCCGCCACCGTAGGCCTTGCGCTGCGAGTAGTTGAGGAACTCGGTGTCCACGCCCGCCTTGATGACGTGGGTGCCCAGCGCGTTGAGCAGGTAGGTGGCCTTGGCGTTGGCCTGGAAGCGGTCCATCTTGCCGTCACGCAGCTGGCCGGGGCCGCCCAGCTCGTAGTTGGTCACCGGGCAGCTGTAGACCTCCTCGCCCGGGGTCCCCGCGGGCTCGCAGAAGGCGCGCAGGCCCGGCGAGTCCTCGAAGTACAGGATCGACCGCGGCTCCACGTAGCGCACGCGCGAGTAGCCCGCGAGGCCATCACCCAGGATGTCGCCCGCCTGGCTGCCGTCGGCCGGCTTGTCGGAGGCCACCTGGTGGAACCAGCCCGCGTTCACGTCGAACAGGACCTTCTTGTCCAGGAACGCGCCGGCGTACTTCAGGCCCAGCGCCGTGGTGCTGGCGTTGGTGGAGATCTGCCCGAAGTCACCCGGCCGCGCC
Source organism: Hyalangium ruber (assembly GCF_034259325.1). Lineage (NCBI taxonomy): Bacteria > Pseudomonadati > Myxococcota > Myxococcia > Myxococcales > Archangiaceae > Hyalangium > Hyalangium rubrum. The sequence goes on from NZ_JAXIVS010000007.1 coordinate 499,972, forward strand.
GTCTGCGGCAGGGGCAGCGCGCCGCTGCGCGGATCGAGGCGCAGCTTGCCCAGGCCGCCCGTGCTGGACGGGGTGCCCGTCAGCGACACCGACACGTTGTGATCAGCGTTGATGAGGTAGGTCAGCTTGCCCATGTACTGGAAGCTGCGCGCGTCGGCGAAGTAGCGGCTCTCGGAGCCCGGGATGGGCTGCAGCTGCGCGGTGCCCTGCTCGTCGCGCAGGATGTTGCCGCCGTCGTCCACCTTGAAGGCGTTGATGCCGCGCACGTGCTGGTAGCGGGTGAAGGAGGGGGCGAAACCCGCGAAGAACCACAGCCTGTCCTGGAGGATGGGACCGCCGAGGGTGGCGCCGAAGTCGCCGAGGTTGTGCAGGTTGTTCTCACCGGTGACGATCGAGCTCTCGTCGATGACCAGCTTGCGGCCACCCTCGAAGACGCCCGGCGTCATGTTGGCGAACACCGAGCCGTGGAACTCGTTGGAGCCCGAGCGCGTCACCGCGTTGAGCACGCCGCCGGTGGACCGGCCGAACTCCGGCAGGTAGCCGCCCGTAATCACGTTCACGTCCTGCACGAACTCGATCGACAGCGGGCTGGCGTTGATGCCGAACGCCGGATCATTCGTGGACAGGCCGTCCACCACATAGCCGTTCTCCGGGGAGGAGGCGCCGTTGATGGATACGCCGTACTGATCGTTCTGGGCGCCCGGAGCCAGCTCCGCCAGGCTCTCGAACGAGCGCGCCGCGCCGCCCTTGCCGCCCGGCCGGTTCACGGCGATGCGGCGGATGAACTCCTGATCCACGTTCACGCCCTGCGTCGTCGAGCCCACGTCGATCGTTGGAGGGGTACCGCTGATCTCGATCGACTCGGTGAACGTCTCGGGCAGCAGCTCCACGTTGACGCGGATCGTGCGGTTGAGCCGCAGCTGGATGTCCGAGCGGGTGAACGGCTTGAAGCCCGAGCTGTCGAACCGCAGGGTGTAGACACCCGGGGGGAGCTGGGGAATACGATACTGACCCGAAGCGTCGGTAACGACGGTCTGCTCACCCTGAAGGTTGGGAGAGGTTGCCGTCACCACCACATCGGGGATCGGGGCCTGTTTGCTACCGGGGTCGGCGTTGATGACTGTACCGATGATGACGCTGCTCGAAGACTGCGCCAGGGCCACTGAGCCAGACAAAAGGCAAGCGACCAGCACGACTCCGGTTGCCCGGAGCACACGGGTAAGTCTCATGCCAGAACCCCTCCAAGGTAGGCAGATGCAACCAAAAATGGTCGAGCAAAATATCTGAGGTCGCTAACTTGTCAACGGATGGTTGCTTTTTGCCCACCAGTGGGGCATTGCGCCGTTCCCGCTGATCGCCGGCTCACCGTCGGCTCTTGGACGGCTGCTTGAACCCGGACTGCATTTCTGTATGGTAGCACGCCTTTGATCGGCCCAGGCGTGACGGGTAGTCCACTGGTGTAGAGGAGTTTTCGCACATGTTCGACTCTGTGCTTGACCGCGGACAAGCCCCCAAGGGGCGGATGGGCGTCGGAGCCGTGGTGTCCGTGGTGCTACATGTCGCCTTGTTCGCTGGGGCACTGTGGCTCTCCACCCGGCCGCCTCCGCTCGAGGAGAAGGAGGTCGAGGTGACCTTCAAGGCCGCGATGGCGCCCCCGCCCCCGCCGCCTCCTCCGCCCCCTCCTCCCGCGTCCAAGCCGAAGACGACGCCCAAGAAGCCCGTGAAGAAGCCGGACGCGATCGTCCAGCCGAAGGAGATTCCCCAGACCAAGCCTCCGGAGCAGGAGCCCGCGGAGGAGCCGCCCGCCGAGGAGGAGCCCTCCGAGGAAGAGGTCGAGGGTGGCGTGGAAGGTGGCGTGCCCGGTGGTGTGGTGGGTGGCGTGGTGGGCGGTGTGCTCGGCGGCGTGCTGGGCGGTCAGGTGGGCGGCACCGGCACGGACGTGCTGCCGTTCGGCGCGGGCATGACGCGCCCCGAGAAGCTTTCGGGTCCCATTCCCCAGTACACTCGCGAGGCGCTCGAGGCGCACGTTCAGGGTCTGATGATCGTGAAGTGCGTCATCACCACGGAAGGTCGAGTGGAGAAGTGCCGTATCATCAAGCCCCTGCCCCACATGGAACAGGCGGTACTGGACGCGTTGTATGCCGCGCGCTACAAGCCGGTCACGTTCCAGGGCCGTACGGTCCAGGTTGACTACACCTTCAACATCAAGCTGAGCCTGCCGCGCTGATCGCGGCCGGGCGGCCCTCTGTCTCAAAAATTGTCGTAACCCACCGCGCTCGAGGAGGAGCGCTCTTACCACCATGCAATTCACTCTTGCGGATATCTGGGCGCACACGGGCCTCTTCGCCCGCTTCATCATCTTCACCCTGGGGTTCATGTCGATCGCGTCGCTGGTCGTCATGGCCGAGCGCATGTTCGTCTTCCGCAAGACGCGGTCGGACTCGCGCAATTTCGCCGCGAAGATGGGTGCCATCCTCGCCAAGGGCGACCTGAGCACGGCGGCCAACACCAACCTGGGTAAGGACGTGGGCCACCTGGGCCGCGTCATCAACTCGGGCCTGACGGCGTACCGCATCAGCCCCAGCAACAAGGACGTGGCGGTGGAGTCGGTTGCCCGCGCGCTGGAGCGCCAGGCGCAGCGTGAGGTGCAGAGCCTCAAGCGCGGCCTGGGCGTGCTGGCCACGGTCGGTTCGACGGCGCCGTTCGTCGGTCTGCTCGGCACCACGATGGGTATCGTGAACGCCTTCCAGCTCATGGCGGAGGCCGGCTCGGGCGGTCTGGGCACCATCTCGGCCGGTATCGCCGAGGCGCTCATCACCACGGCGTTCGGTCTGCTCGTGGCGATTCCGGCGGTTATGGCCTACAACTTCCTGCAGGGCTGGGTGGATGCGCGCTCGGTGGACATCTCCGAGTCGTCCAACGAGTTCCTGGACGTGGTGGCGCGCCAGCTGACCGGCGGCGCGACCCACTCTCACCAGCAGTCGGCCTAAGGACGGCGCCCTCTCCGGGCCGTCTTTGCGGCCCGCCTCGGTGGACGCAGGACCTCTGCGCAAGGGGTCCCACGCCAGGCGGGCCGTTCCACCCCCGCTCCAGTTCGAGCCCCAGGTGCATCCATGGGAATGGCAGTAGGCCCCAACAAGGGGATCAAGAACGAGATCAACGTCACGCCGCTGGTGGACGTGGTGCTGGTGCTGCTCATCATCTTCATGGTGATCACGCCCATGCTCCAGCGCGGCAAGTCCGTGACGCTGCCCAAGGCGCAGAACATCGAGAAGGAGAAGAAGGGGGGCGCGGAGTCCGATCCCCTGATCCTCTCGGTGACGCCGGACAAGAAGACGTTCGTGGAGAACGACGAGTACGCCGACCCGGCGGGGCTGGAGACGCGGATTCGCGACGAGCTGACGAAGTCGCCGGGCAAGCGCATCCTCCTCAAGGGCGACAACACGCTGAACGTCGGTGACGTGCGCAAGGTGATGGACGTGGCCCGCAAGGCGCAGGCCAAGAGCATCGCGCTCGGCGTCGAGGAGCTGAAGGAATAGCCATGGCCGGACACAAGTCACGCCAGTGGGTCAAGCCCCAGAGCGCCCCCAACTCCGACATCAACGTCACGCCGCTGGTGGACGTGGTGCTCGTGCTGCTCATCATCTTCATGGTGATTACGCCGCTGCTCGAGAAGGACATCGAGGTGCGCGTGCCGGAGACGGAGGTGGAGAACACGCCACCGCCCGAGAACCCGGACCAGCTCGTGGTGCAGCTCGATGAGACGGGCAACATCAAGATCAACTCCGAGCAGATGGCCAACCCGGACGAGTACGTCACTCGCCTGAAGCGGATGCTGGCCGCCAAGCCGAAGGAAGAGCGGATCGTCTTCTTCATGGCCAACGACAACACGAACTACGGCAAGCTGATTGGCGCGCTGGACGGCGCCAAGGCCGCTGGGGCGTTCGTGCTGGGCATGGCGACCGAGGAGCTGCCGCAGGGCGCGGTGGTCCCGGGTGCCGAGGGTGGAGCTCCTCCTCCTCCCGAGCCTCCGGCGCCTCCTGCTCCGTAAACGGGTTGGGTTTCCACATTCAGGGGCTCGTCGGCTACATTGCGTTCACGCATGGCCGACGAGCCCTTGGTTTTCGAGCAGACCGTTGAAGCGCTGTTCGTCCGCGCGCTCGGTAGGCGCCTGACGCCCGAGTGCAAGTCACGCCTGCGGCAGGCCGGGCTCGACGTGGACCAGAAGCTCAAGCCCGCCTACTCCTTCACTTCCTGGATGACCTTCGTCTGCATCGCGGCGCAGGAGCTCTACCCGGGCCTGCCCGTGGAAGAGGGCGCCTTCAAGCTCGGCGAGGCCTATATCGACGGCTTCCGGGAGACGATGCTGGGGCGCGCGGTGCTGTCGCTGCTGCGCGTCCTGGGCCCCCGGCGCACGCTGGCTCGGGCCACGCAGAACTTCCGGGCGGGCAACAACTTCACCGAGTGCCGGCTGAAGGAGCTGGGTCCCACCCAGTTCGAGCTGTGGATGAACGACGTGGGCAGCTCTCCCGCGTTCACCGCCGGCATCATCCACGCGGGCCTTCGCGTGGCGGGAGCCCAGGACATCCGCGTGGAGCCCTCTGGCTACGCGGGCGATGCCTGCACCTACCAGCTCAGCTGGAAGGAGGCCTCCCTCTCCCCAGGCGTGGCGGCCAAGGCGGATTCGCGGGGCGACAAACGCTCCGGGTCCATCCGCCCGCAGTAGGCCCAGCCTCCCCTGCCCCAGGCCCATCCCGTCGCGTGGACGGGTATCCCACGCGCGGGACGGTGCGCTGCCTTGCTTCCCTGGGAAGCGGGGCTGGTACGCGCCTTGCTCTTCCCTCCGGCGAGACACGGGAGGGTGGCGATGCTGGCGAGGGTGCGGTCGGGCGCGTTGATGGGCATCGACGCGGTGGTGGTGGAGTGCGAGGTGGATATGGCGCTGGGGTTGCCCTACTTCAACGTCGTGGGGTTGCCGGATGGGGCGGTGCGCGAGTCGAAGGTGCGCGTGGTTTCGGCGCTGAAGAACACGGGCTTCGAGCTGCCCCAGAAGCGCATCACCGTGAACCTGGCGCCCGCGGATATTCGTAAGGAGGGGGCGGCCTTCGAACTGCCCATCGCCCTGGGCGTGCTGGCCGCGGCGCGACTCATGGAGGAGGAGCCGCTGGGGCGCTACCTCTTCGGCGGGGAGCTGTCGCTGGACGGTTGGATCAAGCCCATCAAGGGCGTGCTGCCGCTGGCGGTGGCCGCGCGCAGCGGGGGGTTCGAGGGCGTCATGGTGCCCTCGGCGAACGCGGCCGAGGCGGCGCTGGTGGAGGGCATCCAGGTGTTGCCCGTGAGCCACCTTCGCGAGGCCGTCGAGCACCTGACGGGCGTCAAGGCGCTCTCCCCGTACCAGCGCGAGGCAGGGCCCCCTGCGTCCGCGCGAAGCCCGCCTCCGCTCGACATGGCGGATGTGCGGGGACAGCCAGATATCAAGCTGGCGCTGGAGCTGGCGGCCGCGGGCGGTCACAACGTCTTGATGTGCGGTCCGCCTGGCTCGGGCAAGACGATGCTGGCGCGCAGGCTGCCCGGCATCCTGCCCGCCATGACCTTCAATGAAGCGTTGGAGGTGACGAAGATCTACTCGGTGCTGGGGCTGCTCGGGGAGGAGCAGGCGCTGATGCGGGAGCGCCCGTTCCGCTCGCCGCACCACACCATCTCGGACGCGGGGCTGGTGGGCGGAGGGCCGGCGGCGCGCCCGGGTGAGCTGTCCCTGGCACACCACGGGGTGCTGTTCCTCGACGAGCTGCCGGAGTTCCGCAAGAACGTGCTGGAGGTGCTGCGCCAGCCCATGGAAGAGGGGCTCATCCACCTGGCGCGGGCCAGCCAGAACGTCACCTACCCCTGCCGGGTCATGCTGATCGCGGCGATGAACCCCTGCCCCTGCGGGTACTTCAACGTCCCCGGTCGCTCCTGTACCTGCGCCGAGCACCGCGTCTTCGACTACCACGCGCGGGTGAGCGGCCCGCTGCTGGATCGCATCGACATCACCCTGCAGACGCGGCCCGTGGAGTACCACCAGATCGCCCGGAGGGATGCCGACGAGCCCCCCAGCGCGTACTACCGGGACCGGGTGGAGGCTGCACGCGAACGCCAGCGCGCCCGCTTCCGCGACGAGCCCGGCGTGTACTGCAACGCGCAGATGCCGCCCAGGCTCCTGCGGCGCTACTGCGCGCTGAGCGCTCGGGCCGAACGGATGCTGGAGCTGGCCGTGCGCCACCATGGGCTGTCCGCCCGTGCCCACGATCGCATCCTCAAGCTCGCCCTCAGCCGCGCGGACCTGGAGGGGCACGCGCGCATCGAGGACCTGGACATTCAGATCGCCATCGACTGCCGCATCCTCGATCGGCGGGGCTGGCTCTACGCCAACACCCACGGCACGAGCCGCCCCGATGCCTTCTCCCGGATGATGAACCGCGCACCAGCCGCCGAGGAGTCCTGAGAGGGCTCAGGAAGTGCTGGGACGAACCGCGGAGGGCTCGCGTGAGCCTTGGGAGGGCTCGACCTGCATCGCGGGCGGAGGCAACGCGGCCGGGGCGGACGCGGAGGCCTGCAGCGGCACACCGCCGGTGATGATGCGGGCCGAGCGCCGGAAGGCCACGTACGAGTAGGCCCAGTTCACGAGCACCGCCACCTTGCTGCGGAAACCGATGAGAAACAGGATGTGGACGAAGAGCCACGCGAGCCACGCGAAGAAGCCCGACATCCGGAAGCGCTGCAGGGCTACTCCCACCGCCGAGCCTCGGCCGATGACGGCGAAGGTGCCACGGTCCCAGTACGAGAAGGGCTCCATCGGCTTGCCTTCGAGCTGGCGGAGGATATTGCTCGCGGCGTGCTTGCCACCCTGCATCGCCGCGGGGGCCACGCCCGGAATGGGGTGCCCGTCTTGCTTGAAGAGGGCCAGGTCTCCAATGACGAAGATGTCGTTGCGCCCAGGCAGGGTGAGCTCGGGTGTCACGGGGACACGTCCTGCCCGGTCCAGTTCCACGCCCAGGGAGCGCGCGATGGGAGAGGCCGCCACGCCCGCGGCCCAGATCACCGTGCGCGCTGGGATGCGCTCGTCGCCGATGTACACGCCCGCCTCGTCGATCTTCGTGACGCGGGTGCTGGTGCGGACCTCCACTCCCAGCTTCTCCAAGGAGCGCTGGGCCTTGAGAGACAAGTCCTCCGAGTAGGTCGGAACCACATGGGGCGCGCCCTCCAGCAGCAGGATGCGTGCCTGGGAAGGATCGATGTTCTGGAAGTCGCGCACCAGCGCGTGGTGGCTGATCTCCGCGAGCGCTCCGGCCATCTCCACGCCCGTGGCCCCCGCTCCGACGATGACGAAGGTCAACAACTCCCTGCGGCGCGCCGGGTCCGGCTCACGCTCCGCCAGTTCGAAGGCGAGCAACACCCGCCGGCGGATCTCCACCGCGTCCTCGATGGTCTTGAGCCCCATCGTGTAGCGCGCCCACGCGTCATTCCCGAAGTAGGAGTGCGTCGCCCCGGTGGCGAGGATGAGGTAGTCGTACTTTACCTCCCCGTCCGCCAGCAGCAGGCGCTTGCCCTGCATGTCCACGCTCGTGGCCTCCGCGAGCAGCACGGAGATGCCGTGCCGACCGAGGATGCCCCGCAGAGGCGAGGCGATGTCGCTCGGGCTGAGCGTCGCCGTGGCCACCTGGTACAGCAACGGCTGGAACAGGTGGTGGTTGTGGCGATCCACGAGCGTCACGCGCACCGGGGCGCGGCGCAGCTTCATCGCCGCGTAGAGGCCTCCGAAGCCTCCGCCAAGGATGACCACATGGGGACGGGTGCTGGGCTGGGCAGTCACGGAGAGAGAACTTCCTGCCTCCCCACGTAAAGTCAACGAAGTCTGTGACCAGGTTGTTCGGTGGACGAGCGTTCGTCTTGACTCGCCGTGACAAAGGTCACCCTGGGTGGGACGCTTCATCACCCGGGAGTTCTCTGGTGATGAAGCTCCTCTACCCGCTGCTCAACATCCTCCAGATCGCCTTCCTGGCTGTCTGGAGTGCCTTCTGGATCAGCCTCGCCGCGCTGATGGCGCTGCTGACCCTCAACGGCAACGTGCCGCTGATGATGGCGCGGCGCTTCTGGGCTCCCATGCACTGGCGCATCACCGGCTCGCGGATGTTCGTGGAGCCCCTGCCCGACATCGACTGGAGCCAGCCCTACATCTTCTTGATGAACCACCAGTCCGCGATGGACATCCCCTGCGCGTTCGCGGCCCTGCCCGTGAACCTCCGGTTCATCGCCAAGCACGTCCTCAAATACGTCCCCTTCCTCGGCTGGTACATGGCGATGACGGGGATGATCTTCATCAACCGCTCCGACCGCCGCGAGGCGGTGAGGAGCCTGGCGCGCGCCGGCGAGCGCATCCGCTCGGGCAAGTCCATTCTCGCCTTCCCCGAGGGCACGCGCACGCGCGATGGGCGCATCCTCCCCTTCAAGAAGGGACCTTTCGTGCTCGCCATCGCGGCGCAGGTGCCCATCGTCCCCATCGCCATCGAGGGGTCGATGCGGGTGCTGCCCTCCAACAGCATCTGGATGCGCAAGCACCCCATCCGCGTGAAGATCGGCAAGCCCATCGAGACGAAGGGCTTGAAGAACGCGGACCGTGACGCGCTGCTGCGCCAGGTGCGCGACGCCATCATCCAGCTCCATCAGGACATCGGCGGTCCGGGCGCCGTGCCCGAGGCCATCGCTGAGCGAGGGCACGAGGGAATCTCGCGCTCCACGCCGCCGTCGGCCTCCTGAGGATGCTGACCCGGCGGTCGTCCTCTCCCCCTCGGGGACAAGCGCCCTGGCACTCCACCGCCGTGGACGGTGCGTTCAATCCGTGGACACTCCCAAGGGCGGCTCCCGAGGGCACCGCTCACGGCACGCTCATTGCTCCTGGCCTCCCGTGATGCGCTCGGGGCTCTCTGGCTCCGGGCGCAGCACTCAGAGCCGTGATGGGCGGCGTAGGAGCAACGATGAACAAGGTGACGGAGAAGTTGAAGGCGGTGGCGGCGGCGGTGGCGGCGATCGAGAAGCAGTTCGGCAGAGGGGCGGTGATGGCGTTGGGTGGCGAGGGACAGGAGCAGAAGGTGGCGGTCATCCCCTCTGGCTCGGTGACGCTGGATCGTGCCATCGGAGTGGGCGGCTACCCGCGAGGGCGCGTGGTGGAGATCTTCGGCAACGAGTCCTCGGGCAAGACGACGCTCACCCTGCACGCCATCGCGCAGGTGCAGGCCAATGGCGGCGTGGCGGCTTTCATCGACGCGGAGCATGCGCTGGACGTCAACTACGCGCGCAAGCTGGGCGTGCGCGTGGAGGAGCTGCTCATCTCCCAGCCGGACACCGGCGAGCAGGCGCTGGAGATCACCGAGCAGCTGGTCCGCTCGGGGGCGGTGGATCTGATCGTCGTGGACTCGGTGGCCGCGCTGGTGCCGCGTGCGGAGATCGAGGGCGAGATGGGCGATGCGCACATGGGCGTGCAGGCGCGACTGATGAGCCAGGCGCTGCGCAAGCTCACCGGCGCGGTGAGCCGCTCGGGCACGTGCATCATCTTCATCAACCAGATCCGCATGAAGATCGGCGTGATGTTCGGCAACCCGGAGACGACCACCGGCGGCAACGCGCTGAAGTTCTACTCGTCGGTGCGGCTGGAGATCCGCCGCACGGGCAACCTCAAGGATGGCGAGAACGTCATCGGCACGCGGGCGAAGGTGAAGGTGGTGAAGAACAAGCTGGCCCCGCCCTTCCAGGAGGCGGAGTTCGACGTGCTCTACGGCACGGGCATCCACCGCGCGGGCGAGGTGCTGGACCTGGGCGTGCAGATGGGCCTCATCGAGAAGTCCGGCAGCCACTTCAGCCTGCGGGGGGAGCGAATCGGCCAGGGGCGTGAGCGGGCGTCCGAGTGGCTGCGCGAGCACCCGGAGGCGCTGGAGGCGCTGGCCACCGAGCTGGCCGGCACCGCTCCCGTCGCGACGCCGCTGACGGAGCCGGCGGAGGCCGTGGCCTAGGCGGGAGAGGACTCGAGCGACACAGGCAGCGCCGTACGGCTCTGCCCAGCGCGGAGGAAGAGCTGGCCTCCCTCCCCTTCCTCCAGCAGCTCTCCGAGTTGGTACTGAGCATCCCGGGAGAAGCGCGCCTTGGCCCGGCCGCGCTTCACTCGGCAGGAGAAGACGCCGTCGGGGCCCAGCGAGAGGGAGGCGGGTTCGAGCGCCTCGGCGGTGCGGTCGCTCAGGCGCACGGACACGCGCTCGTCCGGGGTGACATCCACCGTGCGGACTTCGTAGGCGGCGTCCTCTACCTGGACGAAGCACCAGTCCTGGCCGATGCGCAGCTGGTAGCGCCCGTCGTCATCGAGCACCAATGAAGCATTGAAGAGCTCGATGATCTTCGGGTGCTCGATGGGCTCGTCGTCGTGCCACCAGCGCAGGGCCGCATCCAGGCGGATGCCGCTGTCCTCGCGCGTGTGCCAGCGCTTACCGAAGGGAGGTGGACCGGATGGGGGTTGCATGACACCTCTTATGTGCGCGTGGGGCGCGGCGGAAGCAAGCCGAGCGGCCGCCTGCTACCAGTTCCGGACGTACTCCGTGTAGCCGCTGAAGGCCACGGCGCCCCAGAAGTTCACCAGCACTCCGAGCGCCACCGCCGCCATCACCGCCCGGTGGCGCAGGGGCCAGCCGCCGATGGCGAAGAGCAGCAGGAGGTAGGGCGTGTAGTCCAGGCTGAAGCGGAAGCCGAACTGCATGTAGCCGGTGTTCTGGTAGAAGAGCCCCGGCAGCGCGCACACCGCCACGGTGAGCCACAGCGCCCAATGCAGCCGTGGAGTCTTCCGGGGGAAGAACAGGAAGACGAGCAGCGGCAACGTCAGCAGCAGCGACAGCCCATGCGGGTCGTACTCCAGCCGCAGCGGGTTGAATGAGACGTGGGGAAGCTTGAAGAAGGCCGCCTGCAGGTTGCGCTGGAGGTAGGTGAAGTCGAAGAGCCCGTAGCGGTCGATGTCGACGTTGACGCGGTTGTTGTAGAGGAACGCGTGGCCGAACTCTCCCAGGCTTCCGAAGCGGTAGAGGTTGTAGGAAGCGGCCAGGAGCGCGAGCGGCGCGGCCCCCAGCGCGAAGAGCCCTAGCTTACGCGCCGCGGGCTTCCAGTTCGTCGCCAGGGCGCGGAGTTGCGCCCGCCGGTCCGGTCCAGGGCACAGCGCCTCCAGCACGAAGAAGAGGCCCGCGAAGAGCAGCGGCGTGCGGGTGAGCGTGGCCATGGAGAAGAACAGACCCGCGAGCACCGGCCGGTGTGCCTGTACGGCGTTACGCGCGTAGAGGCAGGTGAATGCCACGCCCATCACCTCCGCGCTGAACCACACCTCGCCGCGGATGGCGCAGTAGAAGAACAGCGTGCCGAAGGCGAGGATGAGCGCCAGCGCGATGTTCTCGTTGCGGTCCCTCGCCGTCTCCCCTTCCTTCTCCAGGAAGCGCAACAGCGAGAAGAAGAGGGCCACCGCCAGCGCTCCGACGATGACTCCGAAGGAGGTGTCGTTGAACTGGTAGCCGTGCAGCGCCACGAAGGGCAGCATCACCACCGCGGGGAACGATGGGAAGCTCACATACCAGCGGTCTCCCGGATGCACCTTCCCTTCGCAGCGGACCTTCTCTCCTCCAACCTGGCGCACGCAGGCCCAGTCCTCCAGGTTGGGCAGCACCTCCGGGTCCACGTCCAGCCGCCCCTCCAGCCATGACTGGGCCTGGTAGATGAAGTGCGGAGCCGCGCTCTGGCGCAGGAAGCGCTGAGAGCTGAAGCTCGACAGCACCGCGAAGCTCACCAGGAAGAGCACCACCTCCACCCGATACGCCGAGAGCCAGATGCGCAGGGCCGCCCCCAGGCCCCCTGCTGGGGACACGGGGGTGGACTCCGCGCCCCCTGGCCGCGCCGCCTCTGGGGCCCCTGTCGCCGTAGGCTGTGCCTCGGGCTGCCGCGCCTCTGCCTCCGCAGAGGCGGAGGGCTGCTCGGACTCGGCCTGCCGCGATGCGGCCTCGATGGGCGCCGTGGACGTGGGCGGAGATTCCTTGCGAGGGCGCTTGGACTTGCGGCTCATGGAGCGGAGGTCCCCGTCAGGAGGTGGTGGCGCAACAGCTCGAGCGCGGAGGTCGCGGCGAAGAGGCGCACGCGGTCCCGGTCTCCCGTGATGGAGAAGCGCTCGCAGCGGGTGGGGCTCCCTCTCGCGGCGAGCGCACAGTAGACGGTGCCCACCGGGTCCTCGGGCGTGCCTCCCGTGGGCCCCGCGTAGCCCGTCACCGACAGGCCATAGGTCGTCTCACAGGCGGCGCTCACGCCCTCGGCCATGGCGATGGCCGTCTCGCGGGACACGGCGGTGTGGCGGGCAAGCACCTCGGACGGCACCCCCGCCCAGGCCATCTTCATCTTCTCGGAGTAGGACACCGCGCCACCGATGAAGAACGCGCTCGCCCCCGAGATGGCGGTGAGCTCCTGGGCGATGAGGCCTCCCGTGCAGCTCTCCGCAGTGGCCAGCGTCGCCCCCGCCTGCGTCAACAGCCGTGCCAGCACCGGGGCGTACTCCTCCTCGTCGGCTCCAAACACGGCCGCGCCAAGCAGCTGGCGAGACGCCGCCTCCGCCGCGGCCAGGGCCGCGTCGGCCTCGGCCTGCGTCGGAGCGGTCGCCATCAGCTTCAGGTGGTTCTCCGGAGCATGGGTCCGGAAGCCGAACACCACCCGAGGGTGCTGAGACACCAGCGGGGCCACCGTGGCATCGAGCTGGGATTCGGGGATGCCCACCGTGCGCAGCAGCCGGAACGCCCGGTACACGCGCTCGGGGTCTTTCTGGAGGGCGGCGCGAATGCGCGGGAGGACCTCGCCCTCCGCCAGTGCCCGGTACTCGCGCGGAACTCCGGGCACGAAGAAGAGCTGGCTGCGCCCCAACCGCTGGATGACCAGGGGCGCGGAGCCCACGGGGTTGCGCACCACCTCCGAGCCCTGGGGCACCCGCGCCATGCGGTAGACGCCCGGCGTGAGGGGGATGTTGCGCTTCGCGTAGCGCTCGCGCAGCCACGCCACGACTTCGGGGTGCTCCACCAGAGGCACACCCTCGGCGGCGGCGGCGCACTCGAGCGTGAAGTCGTCCATCGTGGGGCCCAGGCCCCCGGAGACCAACACCACGTCCGCTCGGGAGGCGGCCTCCAGCAAGGCGTGGGTGATGTCCGGGCGGACGTCTCCCACCAGCTGGATGCGCTCCACCTTCACGCCCAGCTCGAAGAGCCGGGCCTCGAACCAGGGGCTGTTGGTGTCCGTGATCAGTCCGGTGACGAGCTCGTCACCGGTACACAGCAGCTCGACGCGCATGGGCCGGGCATCCTAGCGGCACCGCCCTGCCTCGGCACGCACCACGAGGCCTAGAGGTAGCCCGGGCCGTCTCCGGAGCCAGCGCGCTCCTCCTCCTCGTCCTCCTCGTCCTCGTCCTCCTCGGCGAGCACGGCGGCGGCCGCGGCCACTCCAGCGCTACCCCCCACCTTGCGCGTGGCCAGCCGGTTGCCCACCCGGAACGCCGACTCGATGAGCCCCATCGCCAGGTACGCCACCGAGTACGCCACCAGCACGTAGGCCGGGTGGAACTGGGTGCCGATGACCAGGCCGCTCAGCACCACGATCATGAAGATGAGCGCGGACTTCTTGGAGAGGCGCAGGTCCTTGAAGGTGCGGTAGCGCACCGTGGACACCATCAGCAGCGACAGCAGCACCACCACCGCGGCGATCGGCCCGCGCATCGCGACGCTCGGCGACTCCCCACTCACCACGTGGTGGGCAATCACCATCGACATCACCACGCCCGCCGCCAGCGGAATCGGCATGCCCACGAAGAAGTTGCCCCCGCCGCCGTGCGGGTTGCGCATCGCCAGCACGTTGAAGCGCGCCAGCCGCAGCGCGCCGCACGCCGCGAAGCAGAACGAGAGGAACAGGCCCAGGAAGCCCAGGGGCTCCAGCGCCCACTTGTAGACCAGGAGGGCAGGCGCGGCCCCGAAGGACACCACGTCCGCCAGACTGTCGAGCTGTACCCCGAAGTCGCTCTGCGTCTTCGTCAGGCGGGCCACCCGGCCGTCGAACCCGTCAAAGAACATCGCGAACAAAATCGCCACCGCAGCCTGATAGATGTGGACCGGGGTAGCCTCACCCGCGCACAGCGTGATGGCGTAGAAGCCGCAGAAGATCGAGGTGACCGTGAACAGGTTCGGCAATACGAACATCAGTTTCCGCAGCTTCATCATCTCCCTCGCTTCTCTGATGCCCGGTCGCGCCTGCACGGCGGGGTGAACGAACCATACCAAGGTTTTATTGCGTCCACGGAGGGTGGGATGGATCCCGGCAAATGGGTGCTCTGGGGACTGCTGGTCGTCCTGGCCGTTGCCATTGGAAACGTCGTCTGGGTCCTGGGGGTGCGCCGCCTCTACCGTCCCCGTACAGCCCCACCGCAATTGCTAAGGGCCCGCTGCCGGGATGGGTGGGAGATCGCCGTTCACGTGCGCCGAGCCCCGCAGCGCCGCTTCGAGGAGCCTGTCCTGCTGTGTCATGGGCTGGCCGCCAACCGCTACACCTTCGACTTCGCACCGCCCTACTCCGTGGCCCACTACCTGGCCGAGGCGGGCTTCGACTGCTTCAGCGTGGAGCTGCGGGGCACCGGGCACTCGCGTCAGCCGCCTTCGGGCCGCCGGTATACGGACTTCACCGTCGATGATCACATCCTCCAGGACGGACCCGCCGCGCTGGAGCTGGCGCTGAAGGAGACAGGGGCGAAGCGGGTGTGGTGGCTGGGGCACTCCCTGGGCGCGCTGGTGGGCTTCGGGGTGGCGCAGGGGCCTCATGCGCACCAGCTCGCGGGCCTGCTCGCGCTGGGGGCTCCTGTCTTCCTCAAGTCCGAGCCCCTGCTGCGGGCGCTGCTGGGCCTGGGCTTGCGCGCGGCATGGCCCGCCCGTTTCCGGCAGGAGTGGATGAGCGCTACCTTCGCGCCCTTCCTCGGCTACGTGAACCTGCCCCTTTCGGATCTGCTCGTGAACGCCGAGCACATTCCTCCGCCCATCCAGCGGCAGGTCTTCGCCAACATGATGGCGTCGATGAGCCGCAAGGTGCTCCTGCAGTTCCGGGACTGGATCGAGAACGATGCGTTCCGTTCTTATGACGGCAAGGTGGACTGGCGCGCGGGGATGTCCCGCCTGAGCCTCCCCATGTTGATCATGGGTGGCAGCAGCGACCGGCTCGCCAGCGCGGAGAACGTCCGCAAGCAGTACGAGCTGCTCACCTCTCCGGACCGCACGCTCCATGTCTTCGGCCGCGATCGCGGGGACAAGATGGACTACGGGCACGGCGACCTCATGTTTGGCACCGGCGCCCCGACGGAGATCTACCCCGTCATGCGCGCCTGGCTGGAGTCCCGCGCCACGCCGCTGCCCGCTCCCGTGGAACAGCCCAAGGTCTCGCCGACCCTCCCCGCGTAGGCACGGGAGTGAAGCAGCGCGTCATCCCGCGTTCACGCGTCCGAGGTGCCTTCTCGGCCTTCGGGCTTTTCGCGCGGGAGCATGCGACCTCCGAGCATGGTGATGCGCCGGTCCGCCAGTCGCTGGCGCGCCGAGGCGCAGATGTGCTCGGGCCTCCACTCCAGCGCCATATCGAACGCCACATGCACCGAGGTGACTCCCGCCTCCGCGAGCAGCCGCTGCTCGATCTCGCGCATGAAGTAGGCCGCCATCATGCACATGGGCGAGGTGAGCTGCATGCGCACCGTCACCCGCCCCGCGTCGTACTCCACCGCCTGCACCAGCCCCATCTCGCCGATGCTCAGCGGCACCCCGACCGCGAGGCTGCACGGATCCGGCACGGTCTGGATCCGCTCCAGCAGTTCGCTCTCACTGGGCATGGGCGCCATCCTTGAAGCTGTAGGGCGTGATGTTGCCCTGGGCGCGCTGCTTCGAGAACGCATCGTTGGCGATGCGTTCCTTCACCGCCTCGATGTCGACCCCCGCGTACCGGGCATAGTTGTCGCAGAGGATCATCCGCTTGATCTCCGGCGTCAGCTGCATGCCCGCGACCTTCACCAAGTCGTCCGGTAGCTGGAAGTCGCGCCAGAACTTCTCCAACGCCGGCTGGGGATGGCAGAAGACCGTGCCAGAACCCCACATGATGCGCGCCGGGCCCGCCCACTTGAGCAGCCCCGTCAGCGCCTCCGCGAACCAGCGCTCGCGCTTCACGATGAGCGCTCCCGTCACCTCGAGGTTCACGTACACATTGGGGAACAGCGACAGCTGCATCCCCGTCTCGTCCAGGAACGCCATGCCTCCGTGGACGATCTCGAAGTTCAGATCCGGGAACGCGTCGGCCGCGCCACCAATGTCGTCCACCTTGTAGGCCTCGATGGGCACTGAGCCCATCGGCAACCCCTTGTGGACCGCGATGTTCTTGATGCCCAGCTTTCGCGCCCGCTCGAAGAGCGGAAAGGCGATGCGCGCGTCATCCATGCGCCAGCCCGTGTGCTTGAACGCCTCTCCCAGCCACGCCGCTGGGTACAGCTTCAGCCCACTGGGACGCAGCGCCTCGACCTGCTGCTCGAGGTCATCCAGCGCCGCGGTGCCCCGCAGCGGATCCACGCCCGCGTAGAGCAGGAAGCGGTCCGGGTAGAGCTTTCGGATCTCCAGGCTCTTCTCGTACGAGCACAGCCCATCGTCATAGAGCGTCTGCAACGGCAGGACGTGGTGTACCGCCAGGTCGATGCCACTCTCGACGAACAGGATGTGGGCCAGTTCCTGGACCGACCAGTTCTTGAGGAACCGCTGAGGCTCCTCGACCCGATAGCCGTCTCCCGACAGGCCGACATGCAGCCCGTAGATCAGCTGCGCGAGCGACTCCGCGTACTTGCCGGCTCGATAGTTGGACCGATCGAGGTTGTAGGCATGAGTCACCGCATCAATGACGAAGCCGCCGTCAATCACCGCGCATCTCCTTGCGAAGAGAGCCCCCAGGATACAGCGGCTCCTTCGAGCTCACCGAGGGAGTGTCTCCACACAGGGCGCGGGGAGGCCCCGGCGATCCTCCGTCTTCAGGCGTCCCAGGCGCACCCGCGTGGCCCCCTCGCACTCGGCCCAGAGCAGGCCCTCCTCGAGCCCGCTCGCGCTCAGCACGTCCACCGAGACCTCTCCGTCTCGCAGCACCGCCAGCGCCGTGCCCTTCGTGCCGCGCACCTCGAGCCCCTGCGCCTTCACCCGCGCCAGGCTCTCCACCAAGAGCCCCGTGTTCTCGCACCCGCGCAGCGTCACGTCGCGCAGCGTCACCTCCGCCCCCTGCGCCGCCAGCACCCCCGCTCCCTTCGCCTCGCGCACCTCCACCGACTCGATGTCCGCCTCCACCCCGCGCAGGTGCAGGCCATCCCCCGTGAAGCCCTCGGAGGAGCGCACCCGGGAGATGTTCCCCTCCCGCGCCCGCAGCTTGCCCTTCGTGGCCGCCACGCCGTAGCCGTCCACGTCATCCACCCGGAAGCCCCGCACCTCCAGGTCCGAGTCCACGAGCTGCAACGCCCCGAAGCTGCCGCTCTCGCGCACCCGCAGGTCCTCGAGCAGCCCCGTGGACCGCGTGAGCCCCAACCCCGCCCGCTCCGCCCGCACCGAGGTGAACCCTCGCACCTCCAGCTTCGCGCCGTGGCTCGCCAGCCCGTACTCGTGCCCCGTCACCGTCACCTCCTCCACTTGGAGTGTCCCGTCACGCACCAGCAGGCCCGCGCCCCGCCCTCCCTCCACGCTCACCCGCCGCAGCCGCACCCGCCCCCCTTCCTGGTCCAGCGCCATCACCGCCTCGCGGAAGCCCACTCCTTCCAACAGCGCCTCCGCCCCCGCTACGCGCACCCCTCTCCGAAAGGGCCCGGTGAAGGTGCTCTCCCGTACCTCCGCCGTGACGGGCCCCTCCAATGCCAAGCCCACCGTCTCCGAGATGCTCGCCTCGAAGCGGCTCTCCTTCGCCACCAGCCGCCCCGCCGTCATTCGCACCGCCCCCTCCCGCTGCCCGCTGAAGGCCACCTCCTCCAGGCGCACCGCCCCCGCCCCCTCCACGCCCCATCCCCCCCCCTGGATCGTCAGCCGCTCCAGCGAAGCCCCCGTCGCGATACGGGCCACCGGCTCTCGCCCCTCCACGTACAGCACCGTGCTCGGCCCTACCCCCACCAGACGAGCGCCCGTGGGCAGCACGAACGGGCCCTCATGCAGGCCCGCGGCGACGTACACAGTGGGCGGGGGACGTAGGGCCAGCGCCTCTCCCAGGGTCCGGAACGGCCGCTGCCGCGAGCCATCCCCCGATTCCCCCCGTGCGCCATCCACCCACACCTCGGAGAGCCCGGCCGCCGGCTCCGGGATCGGCGAGGGGGGCACGGTGGACGCACGGCAGGCGGCGATCAGCAGCAGCGCGAGGAGGGAGACGCGAGGGCTCATGCGGAGGGCCACTCTAGCCGCCGTCAGGATCAGCCAAGGCGCGTAAACGATCGAAACGACGAAGAAAAACCATTTCAATCGATCACAATCCCTCTCATTGCGTCGCGGATGGGACGTGTGACGTTGTATCGAATTTCGCGATCATTCCCTCTCTACCGCGTGTGTTTCACACGTCAAAATTTCCGATCACGGGCCAGTTTTCAGAGGGGCGGGGACGGTCTATCATTGACAGGGAAAAGAGCGATTTGTTACCAAGCCCAACCGATTTCGCATTCAACGCCAGACAACCCCAGACGGAGGGGCGAATGACCAAGGCAGAGCTCGTGGAGGTGGTGGCTGCGCAGTCCAAGCTGACCAAGAAGTCAGCGGCGGAGCTCCTGGACATCGTCTTCAGCAACATCGGCAAGGCCGTGAAGAAGGATGCGCGCTTCAGCTACCCCGGCTTCGGCACCTGGTCGGTCCGCTCTCGCAAGGCGCGGAAGATCCGCAACCCCCAGACCAACGAGATGATGAAGCTCAAGGCCTCCAAGACCATTGGCTTCCGCCCCGCCAAGGAGCTGAAGAACTCGCTGTAGTCTGAAGTCATACCCCGCGCATGCGCCCACCCAAGGAGCGCGCGCCGGGGCCTTTCACTCAGGGGCGTCGTCCGGAAGGGCGGCGCCCTTGGTGCTTCTTGGGGGGCTGAGCGGGGGACTCGCCCACCACCACGGCCTCCGTGGGCTGCCCCAGCTCGTCCAGCGGGTTCATCGGCTGCCCGTCCTTCCACAGCTCGAAGTGCAGGTGGACCCCGGTGGCCATGCCCGTATCCCCCGCCAGCCCCAGCACGTCCCCGCGCTCGAGGATCTCCCCCGGCTCCACCAGCACCCGGGAGAGGTGGCTGTAGCGGGTGTAGATGCGCGAGGCGTGCTGCACCTCCACCTGGTAGCCGTGCGAGCCGTTCCACCCGGCGCGCAGCACCACGCCGGGGGCCGCCGAGAGGATGGCCTGCCCCCGCTTGGCCGAGAGGTCCACCCCCAGGTGGTCCCTCAACTCGCCCTTGATGGGGTGCTCGCGCTCTCCGAAGTCGCTCGTGACGTAGACGGGGAACAGGGGCCAGGTGAAGCGCGGCACCTCGCGCACCGTCTGCACCATCAGCCGGCGCACCTCCGACATGCGCGCCGAGAGCTGCCCCACCCTCCCCATCACCGACTCGGCCAGCTCCGCGGGGATGTCGCCGTAGGTCCGCGCGTCCTCCTCCAGCTCGGCCTCCAGCGTCACCCGCGCCCGGACGATGTCCAGCGAGGACGTCTTCGCCGCGGGACGGTCCAGGAAGTCGTCCAGGGCGCCCGTGACGTCGCCCCAGTTCTCCACCTGGTCGTCCGGCATGGCGCTGCCACGCTGCACCGTGCGGCGGTACTCCCGCGCCCGGTTGACGAAGGAGGCCAGCGCGGCCTGCAGCTCCGGCGAGATGCTCGCCGTGGGCAGGTCCTTCCCCGGCGCGGCGGCGGCCTTCGGCTTGCGGCGCACGGGTACCTTCGTCAGGGAAGGCGGAGGCTCCAGCGACTCGGGGCGGGCCGCGAACGCCTCTTCAAAGCTCACCTTCTCCGTGTGCGACGTGGCGCACGCGGTGAGCACGAGCAGGGAGAGGGCGGCAAGGCAGCGAGGCAAAGCCCCCCGAGCCTACCACGCCCTTCCCCGCGTCAAGATTCCACGGCCCGGCGGATCCGGGCGAGCGACTCCTCGACGTCGGCGGCCGACACGTCCATGTGGCACACCAGGCGGATGGTGTAGGGGCCGAAGGCGTTCACCAACACGCCCAGGGCGTTCAGCCGGGAGGCCATCTCCCCCGAGGGCCGAGCGAACTCCACCAGGAGGATGTTGGTCTCCACCCGGGCCGCCTCCACCTTCACTCCCGGTAGCTCCGACAGGCCTGCCGCCAGCCGGCGCGCGTGGGCGTGGTCCTCGGCCAGCCGCTCCACGTGGTGCTCCAGCGCGTGGAGCGCCCCGGCGGCCAGCAGCCCCGCCTGACGCATGCCGCCTCCCAGCCGCTTGCGCAGCCGCCGCGCCTCCTGAATCAGCGCCTTCGAGCCCGCCAGCGCCGAGCCCACCGGCGCCCCCAACCCCTTGGAGAAGCACACCGAGGTGGTGTCCGTCAGCTTCGCCCAGGAGGACGCCGGGGTGCCCGTCGCCACCTGCGCGTTGAACAGGCGCGCTCCGTCCAGATGCACGGCGAGCCCCGCCTTGCGGGCCACCTCCACCACCGCCCGGAAGCGCTCCAACGGCCACACCGTTCCGCCGCCCCGGTTGTGGGTGTTCTCCAGCGAGAGCAGCTTCGAGCGCGGGGCGTGGATGTTCTCGGAGCGCACCGCGGCGGCCACCTGCTCCGGCGTGAGCAGGCCATGGGCTCCCGGCAGCCCCTGCGGCTGGATGCCCCACAGGGCCGACAGCGCGCCGCCCTCGTACTGGACGATGTGGCTGCCCAGCTCCGTAATCACCTCATCCCCCGGTCGGCAGTGCAGCCCCATGGCGATCTGGTTCGCCTGGGTGCCCGAGGGGACGAAGAGGGCCGCCTCCAACCCCAGCCGCTCGGCCACCCGCTCCTCGAGCCGGTTCACCGTGGGGTCCTCTCCGTACACATCGTCGCCCACCTCGGCCTCGGCCATGGCGCGGCGCATGGCGGGGGTGGGCTTCGTCACGGTATCGGAACGGAAGTCGATGGGTCTCATGAGTTTCGGCCTACCTGTCAGGTGGGATGCCTCTTCAAGCGCGGACGGCGTTATGCCATACAACACGGGCGTGGGGCGCGAGACGAAAGAGGCGAGGAAGCAGCGGGCCGTGCAGGTGCTGGATCGGCTGGGCACCGAGATGCCAGAGGTGCGCATCGAGCTGGACTACCGCACCCCGCTGGAGTTGCTGGTGGCCGTCATCCTGTCCGCCCAGTGTACGGACAAGCGGGTGAACATGGTGACTCCCGCCCTCTTCCAGCGCTTCCCGGATGCCCAGGCGTACGCCGGGGTGAAACCGGAAGCGGTGGAGCCCTTCATCCAGACGTGCGGCCTGTACCGCGCCAAGGCGAAGAACCTCGTCGCGGCGGCCAAGGCGCTGGTGGCCGAGCATGGCGGCGAGGTGCCCCGCTCCCGAGAGGCCCTGGAGAAGCTGCCCGGCGTGGGGCGGAAGACGGCGGGCGTGGTGTGCATCCACCTGGGCGGGGACAACTCCTTCCCGGTGGACACGCACGTGAAGCGACTGGCGTACCGGATGGGCTTCAGCTCCCAGCAGCACCCGGACAAGATCGAGCTGGACCTGCAAGCCCTGCTGCCCCCGGAGCGGTGGATGAACGGTCACCAGCTCCTGGTGTGGCACGGGCGGCGGACGTGCTTTGCCCGCTCACCCGCCTGCGAGCGCTGCGTCGTGGCGGACCTCTGCCCCAAGCGCGGCGTTCGCGAGAAGAAGCTCACGCCGACGGGCGATCCTCGCGCTCCGTCTTGAGCTTCTTCATCCGCTTGCGGATCAGCTCGCGCTTGAGCGTGGAGACGTGGTCCACGAAGACGGTGCCGTTGAGGTGGTCCGTCTCGTGCTGCACGGCGATGGCCAGCAGCCCGTCACAGGTGAGCGTCTGCTCCTTGCCGTCCACGTCGAGGAACTTCACGGTGACGACGGCCGCGCGGTCCACGTCCTCGGCCTCGCCAGGGATGGACAGGCACCCTTCCGTGTACGACGTCTCGCCCTCCATGCCGACGATCTCCGGGTTGATCATCGCCAGGGGCTTGGACTCCGGCTGCCGGGGCGTCGTGTCCAGGACGATGACACGCTGCAGGATGCCGATCTGCGGCGCCGCGAGGCCCACACCATCGGCGGCGTACATCGTCTCGAACATGTCCTTGACCAGGGTGCGGACAGCGTCGTCCACCTTGGCCACCGGCTTGGCCTTCTGCTTCAGGATGGGATCGGGCCAGATGAGGATCTCACGAACCATGGGCCCCTCTTAACCCCGTCGGAGCGGACGGGCAACCGGGGCCGTGCCCCATGCGTCACTCGCCCTACAGGCCCCCGGACGGGCCGGCGAGCCAACCCCGGAACCGGGTGTCGGGTTCATGACCTCGGACGCGGTGGAGCACCCGCTTGAACTGGGCGTAGACGCGGAAGAAGCGCTCCAGGCCCACACGCTCCGCGTCCCCCAGCGGCTGGGTGCTGCAGATGACCTTCGGGTCGCCCCGCCCCGCGTCGATGAAGTCCACCACCCCCACCACCGGCACCCGCAGGCGCTGGCCCCGGGGCAGGCGTGGACCGAGCACCACCACGTCCAGAGGGTCTCCATCGTCCGACGGGAGGTCGGGGATGCAGCCGTAGTTGTAGGGACAGGGCACCGGGGAGATGAAGTCCACGCTGCCGTCGTTGCGCCGCTTCACCAGCGACCCGCGCGGGCACTCGATGAGGACCTCCGGCTCGGGCGGCAGTCCGGAGAGCAGCGGGGCTTGGGGTCCAGAGGCCATCTCAGTCCATCAGGTTGCGGGCGTACTCGGCCCGGAGCCTGTCGTCGGCGAGCGCTCGCACCGCCTCCGACAACACGTCGCGGATCTGCTGCGCCCGGAACTGGAGCGAGACGTCCGGGTGCCCCGCGAAGCGCAGCGGGTGGAACTCCGTCGACAGCCGCTCGTAGGCGCGCTTCACGTCCTCGCCTCCCGCCGTACGCGCAAGGCCCAGCACCGTGAAGTAGTCCGCCTCCTGGACCTCCTCGAACTTGGCCTCCAGGCGGAGGACGTCCAGCTCCGGCGGCAACTCGCCCGGAGCCTCGCTTCCAGGCCGCAGCGCCACCAGCCCCAGCGCCCGCGCCACCGCGAACGTCTTCAGGGCCGTCTCCTGCGGCAGCCCGGCTCCCAGCAGCAGCTCCTCCAGCGTCCGCTCTCC
The DNA here is from genome assembly GCF_034259325.1 of Hyalangium ruber. Lineage (NCBI taxonomy): Bacteria > Pseudomonadati > Myxococcota > Myxococcia > Myxococcales > Archangiaceae > Hyalangium > Hyalangium rubrum. The sequence goes on from NZ_JAXIVS010000007.1 coordinate 523,359, forward strand.
GTCCACCTCCGAGAGCAACTGCAGCTCGCGCGAGGGGAGCCCGAAGAGCTCGGGCATCAGCCCCGCGTCTCCCCGGGCCACGATGGCGCGCAGCCCTCCGGACTGCTCCATGAAGGACTCGGTGGAGATGGAGTTGCGCAGCGCCTCGGCCAGCAGGTGCGGAGGTGGGCGTGTGGCGGCCGCGAGCGCCACCTCGTGCGGCGGCGGCTCGTCCACCAATCGGTAGAGCGAGGAGGGCTCGGAGAGCGCGTCGAGGAAGACCTGCTCGGTGTAGCGCTGCACCAGCGGCACGGCCTCGGCCTCGCGCAGGTAGCCCCGGCCGCGCAGCGCGTCCAGCAGCGCTCCCGTGGAGGCGGCTCGCACCAGGCGCAGCTCGTTCTCCTGGCGCGCGTTGATGAGCCCGTCCCGGCGCGCGCGGTCCACCAGCGACTCGCCCGGCGCCGAGGAGAGCGCCCCCACGAGGCTCCCGCTCCGCAGCCAGAGGATGCGCAGGGCCTCGGTCGACTTGAGCTCCAGGCGCACCTCGGCCCGGCCCTCGCAGAGCCGGAGCAGGAGCTGCGCGAGCCCCTCCTGCGTCACGCTGCCGCTCCGGGGGACCGACACGTGGGGCTGTCCCGGCGCATCGAGCTGGAGGATCGCCGACTGCATCCGGATCGCCAGCTGCTCCGCCTCCGCCCGCGCCTTGGCGATGACCTCGGCCTCGCGGCGCGCCGCCTCCTCGGCCTCGCGGCGCGTGCGCTCGGCGGCGGCGAGGCGCTCGGCGGCTTCGGATTCCACCCGTGCCTTGTCCGCGTTGAGCCGCTCCAGCTCCTGGCTCAGTCGCGTGAGCTGTTCCTGGAGGTGCTGCTCGCGCTGCGTGGCGGCCTCCGTCTCGTGGCGTGCCGCTTCCTCGGCCCGCTCCGCCTGGGCCTTCCAGCGCTCCAGCTCTTCTCGCGTGTGTGCTTCCGACTCGGTGCGCGTCTGGAGCTCGCTCTGGAAGCGAGCCTCCGCGGCCATGCGCTTCTCGCGCTCCTGGCGGGCGCGCGTCTCGGCCTCGCTTCGCGCCTGCGCCTCGGACTCGAGGGTCGAGCGCAGCTCCGCGATGGCCTGCGCCTCGGCATCGAGCCGCGCCGTCTCGGCCTCGGCCTGGAGCCGGAGGGCCTGCTGGAGCCTCTCCACCGCCTCGGACTGAGCCCGCGCCGCTTCCTCCGCCCGTGCCTCCGCGGTGGCTCGGGCCTGGCGCTCCTCTTCCGCGCGCGCCTCCGCCGCCTCGACCCGGGTCCTGGCATCGACTCGGGCATGCGTCTCGGCCTCGGCCCGGGCTTCCGCCTCGGCGTGCCCCAGGGCGACCGTCTTGAGCCGTGCCTCCAGGTCGGTCCGCGCCAGGGCCTCCGCCTCCGCTCGCGCCTCCGCCTCCGCTCGCGCCAGGGCCTCTGTCTCGATTCGGGCCTCGACCTCGGCCCGCGTCAGGGCCTCCGTCTCGGCCCGCGACTCCGCCTCTCCTCGCCCTCGCGCCTCGGCCTCCGCTCGCGCCTCGGCTTCCGCTCGCGCACGGGCCTCGGCCTCGGCTCGCGACTCCGCCGCCGCGCGCGCCTTCCCCTCGGCCTCGGCTCGCGACTCCGCCGTACGCCGCGCCTGGTCCGCCTCCTCCGCCCGCTCCTCTGCCGCCACCCGCGCCTGCTCCGCGGCCTCGGCCCGAGCTTCCGCCTCCGTACGCGCCTGCTCCGCGGTCTCGGCTCGCGACTCCGCCTCCGTGCGCGCCTGCTCCGCGGCCTCGGCCCGGGCTTCCGCCTCCTGGCGTGCTCGCGCTTCCGTCTCCGCACGCGCCTCGACTTCCTGGCGCGCCCGCTCCTCCCCTTCCGCGCGTGCCTCCGCCTCGCTCCGGGCCTGGAACGCCGCGTTGACCCGAGCCTCGGTGGCCGCCCGGGCCTTCGCCTCCTTCTGCAGCCGTGCCTCGAGCTCGGCCCGCTTCTGGTGCTCCTCCGTCGCCCGCTCTTCCGCCTTGCCGCGCGCGAGCGCCTCGGCGTCCGCGCGAACCTGGGCGTCGAACCGGGCCAGCTCTTCCTCGCTGACCCGCGCTTCGATCTCGGCCCGTGCCCGCGTCGCGCGAGACTCCGCCTCGGCTTCGCCCTGGGCAGCGGCCTCGGCCCGCGCTTCCGCCTCGGCCCGGCGCTGAGCCTCCGCTTCCGCCCGCGCCTCCGCCTCGACCTGCGCATGGCCGGAGATCTCCGCCTGCGCCTCCGCTTCCCGCCGCTTCCGGGACTCTTCCTGCGCGCGTGCCTCGAGCTCGGCCTTCACCCGCCCCAGCTCCGACGCCTCCTGCTGAAGCGCCGTCACCTGCGTCCGCAGCCGGGACAGCTCCGACGCCTCTTGCTGGAGCGCCGTCACCTGCGTCCGCAGCCGGGGAAGCTCCACCGCCTCCTGCTGGAGCGCCGCCAGCTGCAGCTTCAGCCGGACCAGCTCCTCATCCTGCGACTGGAAGCGGGATTCCTTCGCGCGCGCCGCCTCGGCCTCGACCTCCATGGCCTTGCGGCGCTTCTCCTCCTCCGCGCGCGCCTTGGCGTTGGCCGCCTCGCGCCCGCGGAACTCCATCACCCAGCGCTCCGCTTCGGCGCGCAGCCGGGCCTCGTGGTCCCGCTCCTTCGTCAGCGTCGCCAGCTTCGCCTTGAGCCCCTCCGCCTCGCTCTCGGCCGCGCGGCGCAGTTCCTCCTCCTGTGCCCGCGCCGCCTCCGCTTCGGCCCGCTGCGCGGCCTCGCGCTCCATCTCCGATTGCAGCGCCTCGAGCCGCTGCCGCTCCACCTCGGCCTCGTGCTCGGCCTGCAGCCGGAGCACGGACTCCACTTCCAGCTCGGCCTTCGCCGCGCGCATCAGCTCGCGGGAGTCCTCGAACCCCGCGGCGCTTGCCTCCGGTGTCGGCTCCTCGCTCTCCTCCACGGGAGGAGCCGCCGAGTCATCCGCCACGGGCGGTGGGAAGGCCTCCGGCGGCAGGTCCTCCAGCTGCTGCGCCGACAGCTCCTCCGAGAGCGATGGCTCCTCGGGAGTCGTCCCTGGCTCGACCCACTGCACCGGCGCGGACCGCTCCACCGGCATCTCGGGCTCCGGGCCTCCCAGCTGTGCCCAGCGTGCCGTGCGCTCCATCCGCTCCTTGAGCGTGGCGCCACTCCCATCACCGAACTGTGCCCAGCGCGCCGTGCGCTCCATCCGCTCCTTGAGCGTGGCGCCACCCCCATCCGCGAACTGTGCCCAGCGCGCCGTGCGCTCCATCCGCTCCTGCGGCGTGGGCCCCGGCAACGCTGGCTCCTCGCCGCTCGCCTCCGGCGCCTCGACGGGCGCGGCGGATTCCTCCACGCCAGCGGCGGGCGCTTCGCTCTCCGTGCGCAGGGCCTGGAGCTCGGCCTCGGCCGCCGCCAGGGCCCGGGCCCGCTCTTCGTCCGCGTCGGAGACGTCGAAGAACCCCTCTTCTCCGAGCCGAGGCGCCGCCGCCACCGGGCCCTCCGGAGGGGCTTCCGGCGCGGAGTCCTCCTCCGCCGAGGGCGCCACCGGCGGGGGCATGCTCGCGGCCGCGAGCGCCTCCTGCTCGCGAGCGAGGGTCGCGTCGATCTCCAGCTGCGCCAGACGCTCGGCCTCCGCGCGCAGCTCCTCCTCCACGCTGCCGCCCGCCGAGGCGGCTCCCGGGGCGATGCCCGCCCAGCCCTCCACACGGCGCCGCGTCGGCTCGGACACCGGCGCATCGTCCTCGGTCTCGGAGAGCGAGAAGGCCTCTTCCGCCGGCACCGTCACGAAGGTCTCACGGGGCTCCGGCGCGGGCTCCACGGCGGCCTCGGGCTCGGAGGGCTCGGAGGGCTCGGCGCTCACCTCCTGCTTGCGTCGGCGACGCTCGGCGGCCTCGCGGCGAACCTCCTCCTCCATCCGCCGCAGCTCGTCCTCGTCGACGTCCGTGGCCGCTGCCTCCGCCGGGGGCGCCGACTCCGGTACGGCCTCGGCCACGGGCGGCGGGGACGACGGATCCTGTACGGTGATCTCCTCCGCGCCGGAGAAGATCGCGTCCATCCCCTCCGAGGGCGCCTCGAGGGTGTCGGGCACCGACTCGGACGGCAGGCCCGACTCCAGGCCCTCGGAGAGCGGATCGTCCAGCACGGGGTCCCCCGCGACGGACAGGGCCTCCTGCACGGAGACCGGCTCGCTGCTGACGAACGTGAAGGCAGGCCCGTGCGGCGCGGCCTCCTTCGTCGTTGGAGTCGACTCCACCCCGGCGGAGGGCGCACCGGAGGCCAGCGCCGTCTCCACCGAGGCCAGCGCCTCGGCCTCCATCTCCTGGTGGGCCTGCTCGAAGGCCGCGTCCATCGCGAGGGTCGCCTGCTGCTCGCGCAGTCGCGGCCCCTCGGGTACCGCTGGCACCGCCTGCGACTCCACCCAGCCAGCCGGCTCGGCGGGAGCCATGTCCCCGAACAGGGCGTTGACCAGCGCGGGGTTGCTGGGCTCGGAGGGAGGCGGCACCTGCCAGGGCTCGCTCTCCGGCGTCACCTCGGGCGCGGGCGCTACCTCGATGGCGCGCTGCTCCACCACGCGCCAGGCATCCGCCGGCGAGGGCGAGCGCACCAGCCCATCCACGGTCTGTAGGAAGCTCTGTGTGTCCAGCGGCAGCGGCGCCACCGGGGCGCTGTAGCCAGGGATGGACCCGCCCAGGAGCAGCACCCGCGCCTGATGGCCCTCGGGGTGCTGCGAGAGTTCCTCCAGCACCAGGTGCCCACGGCTGCTCTCAACGGCCGGCGCCAGGATGATGAGGGCCGGCTGGTGGTGGCCGAAGCCGATGAGGGCATCCGCGACCGACGTGGCGAGGATGACCTCGTACCGCTCTCGCAGCAACCGGCGAACGGTGGCGATGGTGGCGATGTCGTCGTGAACGAGGAGGACCGGGGCGGCCATGGAAGCCGCGCGAGTCTACAGCATGGCCCCAGGGTCTACATCGATAGTAACTTTGACCCCCGAGGGGACATCCTCCAGCTTCATCTCCAGGCGGGCGAGCAACGGGGCGAGGGCCGCGTGTGTCGGCCCCTTGAGGAGCAGCTGCCAGCGCGTCCGGCCCCTCAGCCGGGCGATGGGCGCCAGCGCCGGCCCCAGCAGGCGCACCCCGACGGAAGGCGGCGGCATGCGGCGCGAGAGGAACTCTCCGAGCATCCGGGCCACACTGGCGGTCTGCTCCGGGTGCTCTCCCTCGAGCCGGATGGCCGCCAGCCGGGTGAAGGGCGGGTAGGCCAGGGCCCGGCGCCACTCCAGCTCCTGTAGGGCGAAGCCCTCGAAGTCATGGGCGAGCACGCGCTTCACCGGCTCGGAGTCCGGGTTGTACGTCTGCACCAGCACCCGGCCCGGATCCTTGCCGCGCCCCGCCCGCCCCGCCACCTGGGTGAGCAGGTGGAAGGTACGCTCGGCGGCGCGGAAGTCCGGGATGGCCAGCGAGGTGTCCGCCATCACCACGCAGACCAGGGTGACGCCCGGAAAGTCATGCCCCTTGGCCACCATCTGCGTGCCCACCAGCACGTCGATCTCCCGGCGCGCGAAGGCCGCCAGCAGCTCGGTGACGCGCTCGGCGCTGGTGGCCGAGTCCCGGTCCAACCGCGCCACGCGGGCCTGGGGCAGCCGCTCGGCCACCTCCGCCTCCACGCGCTCGGTGCCGATGCCCAGCTTGAGCAGCGGACCGGTACACTCGCGGCACCTCTCGGGCACGGGAGTAGCCAGCCCACAGTAGTGGCACATCACCCGCGAGGCGCTCCGATGGAGCGTGAGACACACGTCGCAGTCGCTGCACTTGAGCGTCAGCCCGCACACCTCGCACAGCAGGAACGTGCTGTGGCCGCGGCGGTTGAGGAAGAGGATGACCTGCTGTCCCTTCTCCACCGTCTCCCGCATCGCCTCCAGCATCGGCGGGGAGAGGATGGGGGCCTCCTCCGTGACGGGGCCTCCGTCGCGCGGCCGCTCCACGCGCAGGTCCACCAGCTCGATGGTCGGCATCGGCCGGTCGTCCACGCGGTGCTTCATCTCCAGCAGCCGGTAGCGGCCCTTGCGCACATTCTCCAGCGACTCCAGCGCGGGCGTGGCCGAGCCCAGCAGCACCAGCGCCCCGGCCTGCTTGCCGCGCACCACCGCCATGTCGCGCGCGTTGTAGCGAAGCTTGTCCTCCTGCTTGAACGAGGGGTCATGCTCCTCGTCCACCACCACCAGCCCCAGGTTCTCCACCGGGGCCCAGATGGCCGAGCGCACCCCCACGGCGATGCGCACCGTGCCCTTGCGCAGCGCCTGCCAGTGGAAGAGTCGCTCGCGGTCCTTCAGCCCCGAGTGCAGCACCGCCACGTCCGAGCCGAAGCGGCTGCGGAAGCGCCCCACCAGCTGCGGGGTGAGAGCGATCTCCGGCACCAGCACGAGGCTGCCCTTGCCCTGGGAGAGCGCGTGCTCCACCGCGCGCAGGTACACCTCCGTCTTCCCGCTTCCGGTGACGCCGTGCAGGAGCACCGTCTGGAAGCCCCCCGCGTCGAGCGAGGCTTGCAGGGACTTCACCGCGACGTCCTGCTCCGGGGTGAGCAGCTCCGGGCGGCCCTGCGCCAGCCCCTCGCGCACGCCCGGCTTGAGCACCTGTTCCTCCAGGCGCACCAGCCCGCGCGTGGCCAGCTTCTTGAGCATCTCGCGCGCGCCGGGGATGGCGTGGGCCACCTCATCCAGCGGGGCTCGGCCTCCCACCGCCAGCAGATATGCGAACGCGGCGGCCTGGGCCGGAGCGCGGCGCAGCTCGGGCGGGGGCTCGGCGACGAGCGCCACCGCGAAGTGCTGCACATCCGGCCGGGCCTCCTTCTCGTCCTCGGCCTTGCTGAGCCCCGGCGGCAGGGCGCCGCGAATCACCTCGCCCAGCGGATAGCGGTAGTGCTCGGCGGCGAAGCGCAGCAGGGCGATGAGGTCCGTGGGCAGGGAGGGCGACTCCTCCAGCACCCGGTGGATGGGCTTGAGGTTGACGCCCTCCTCGGCAGGCGGGGAGGCAGGCCCCAGGAAGAACCCCAGCGCCGTGCCGCGCCCGAAGGGCACCAGCACCCGCTGGCCGGGGGCCAGGCGCCCCGAGAGCGTCTCGGGGACGACATAGGTGAACTCTCCCCGGACAGGGCGGCCGACGGCGACGGAAGCAAGGGCGGCAGGCGAGCTCACGGGGGTCACTGTAGCGGGATGATCCGACACGACCATTTCCCGTCCAGGCAACCTGGAACTCTCGGTGTGCTCGGGCGTACCACTCTCCGTGGTCGAGGGCTCCAAGCTCAAGTTCCCCTGGGAAGGCAAGTCCATGACATTGCCTACAACCCGTGGAGTGGGCCCGACCGTCCTGAGTTCCCTCGCGAAAGAGAGGAAGAAGGGAGAGGGTGTGGACTTCCCTCTCCCCGCGCTCAGCTCAGTGGATGCGCGGCGTCGTCGGACGCTGGAAGACCCAGGTCCTCCGCTTGCGCCCATCCACCACGTTCCACTCCTTCTCGGACACCTGCACGTTCGCCACGATGTCCTCGAGCGGCAGGCCCCACGCCTTGGCGATGTACACGCCGATCAGCGCCGGCAAGTGGACCAGCAGCCGGCCCGCCGCGGTGTGACCCGCCTCGTGGCACGGAATCACCACCAGCTCCTGGAGCTTGCGCACCGAGCGCTCCGAGCCGTCCACCAGCGTCACCTCGTCCCGCTCCGCCACGAACTCCTGGAGCTGCGCCAGAGTGACAGGGTTTCCGCCCCGATAGCCGACGGGCAGCTCTCCCGGCTCGCCTCCCCAGGAGAGCACCGCCAGGCCGATGTCGTGCCGCTTGCCCAGCTCGTAGCCCTCGAAGTTGAGCTGGTACTTCTCCCACAGCCGCGCCTGCTCCGTGGCCCACCGGGCCAGGTCCTCGCGCAGCGCCAGCGGCTCCGCGTCGTCTCGCGTGGCCACGTCCGTGGTCCCCAGCAGCGCTCCGGTGAACTCGCGCGAGTACCGGGCCCGCAGCCCTCCCGCGCTGATGACCGACAGCCCCGCCCACCGCTGCATCGCCCCCGAGGCGATGCAAATACGCCCGATGCACTGGCCGTTGGCGTCCAGCACCGGGCGCACCATGGGCGCCAGGAACGACATCAGCGAGGTGTTCACCCCCCGCGTGGTGTTGCCGATGCGGCGCAGCAGCCGCGTCGCATCCAGCGTCCGCCAGTCGTTGGCCTCGATGACCGTCGACGCCTGGCCCGGCCGCTCCTCCAGCCGCAGCGTCACGTCCAGCGTGGGAGCAATCCGCCCCAGCAGCTCGGTGAACGAGATGCGCTCCTCCGCGTCCGACCAGTGGTCCCACTGGTCACTGCGGTCCAGCAGCATCTGCTCCCAGTCCCGCTCACGCGACAGCCACACCCGCACCCGCGTGCCCCCGTCCGCCAGCTGCTCGTCCGGCTCTCCGGGCCGCAGGATGGGGTGCGCGCCGAGCCCGTTGTCGAACTCCAGCACGTGCGTCACCGACTCCTGGAACGGCCGGGAGGTGACCCGCAGCCGCTCTCCCCACATGAACACCGAGAAGAAGCCGATGCCGAAGCGCCCCGCCGGCACGAAGCCGCTCGCCGACAGCCCCGGGTAGTCGCGGCGCATGTCCTCCGTCATCCAGTAGCTCGTGCCGAAGTCGAGCAGGTGGCGCGTGAGCACCCGCTGCGTCATGCCCACGCCCGTGTCCGCCACTTCGATCCACCGCCCGTCCGAGTCCCGGCCGGTGCGCACGGTGATGGTGCCCCAGTTGTCGCGAAGCCCCACCAGCGCCCGCCGGGCCCGCACCGCGTCCGCCGCGTTCTGGATGAGCTCTCGCAGCGGAACCGAGGGGTCCTTGCGGTAGAGCTGGGCCCCGCCAATCTGAGCGATGAGGCTCGGCACGTCCGAGACGTGGACCCGCGCATCCACCGGCATCCAGCCCTGCGTCTTCACGTGCGTGGCCAGCCGCGTCGCGTCGTCCGCGTCCAGCACGCCCCGCGCCAGGAAGCGCGGCCGGCCGCTCGTGGTGAGCAGCGCGTCCACGTCATGCAACTCGCGGTCGATGGCCCGCAGCGCCTCGAAGCAGCTCCAGAACACCTCCGCCTCGGCCCGGGAGAAGGGCTCCCCCGGCTTATAAAGGAGGCGATCATGCACCAGCGTGGGCCGGCCGAGCCGCCGGCGGCGCTCCTCCACCAGCACCGTGTCCGCCGCCCGCAGCGCCGCGGCCACCTTCAGCGCGTCCACCGTCCACTCAGCCGGAGCCGGCGCCGGGGCTTCGATCTTCCGCCCCGACAGCATGCGGCCCACCTCGGCGATGTCCCACCCGTGGCTGTAGGCCAGCTCGCCCAGCAGCTCCCCGAAGTGCTTGCGCAGCCCCGCCTCCTCCACGAGGGACACGTCCTCCCCGTCCGTCCCCTTCCACGTGCGCAGCGCCAGCAGCCGGGACTGCTTCAGCGCCAGCATCTGGAGCGCGTCCTCCGTCGCCATCCGGGCGTACTCCTCGGAGGGACTCTCCATCTCCGTCGGCGTGGGAGCCCGGTCCGTCTCACGGCGGATGCGCGCGGCCAGCGCGTCCTTCCACTCCTGGGTTCCCCTCAGGCCCGCCTCTCCCTCGGGCATGCCCGCCAGGCCGTGCCCCAGGTCGTAGACGATGAGCGCTCCACCCAGCACGAAGGCCTCGGCGGGGTTGAGCGGGTACTGGGGCCCGAGGATGAGGTCCATCCGCTCCCACAGCGCATCGAAGCGGTTGCCGCCCGTGGACTTCAGGGACGGGTAGGCCTTGCGGATCTGCTCGGCGAATCTCCCCGCCCGCTCCCGAGCGCGCCGCAGCTGCTCACGCAGCCAGGCCCGCGCGTCCTGAGCGGCGTCGGCCTCCCGCTCGCCCAGGGTCCGCTTCCAAAGTTCCGTTCGCTCGCAATCGAACATGCCCCCAGGATAGGGGCGGGCAGCCAGCGGGAGCTACATTTGAAACGCCCACGGGTGCGCCGGGGCTCAACGCCCCGTTGCTTCGGGCACGAAGAGCTTGTCGGGAATGGAGGCGCGGGAGTCCGACTTGATGGCGGTGAAGCGCAGCACCCGCTCGCCGCCGCGCCAGACTTCCAGGCTCCGAGGCATGCCTTCCCCCGTCGCCGGCGAGGCGTAGTCGATGAAGCGCACGTCCCACGCCGTCCCCGCCTTGTCCGTCCAGCGCACCCGCGCCGGGCGGAAGTCGTCCTTGTATACCCAGAACTGGGGTTTAGCCTCATCGGGCTCGCCGAGAACGTACGCCACCTCACCGCCAAAGCGCGCCAGGCTCGTGGTCCGGGTGGCGATTCCCAGGCTTTGCAGGTGCTGCTCCACCAGGTCCCGGGCATCCCCCTCCGAGGTGGAGCGCGTCGCCAGCAACGGGCAGAGCTGGCTCAGGGCCGTGGACAGCGAGGGAATCTCCGTGCCCTCCACGCGCCGGCGCCCGGCCACCTGCACCACCGCGAGCTTGTTGCCGTCGGGCACGGACACGTCGAAGCGGCAGCGCGCCGGCATCTTCATGAGGATGAGGCCGTCGGCGACCAATTCGGAGCGCTCGGTGGCCAGCCCCAGCGCCGCCGAGGCCTCCTTCACCGCCGAGCCGGAGAAGACGTAGGAGCCCTCCACCCGGAGCGAGGACACCTGCGGGGCATCGTCGCGCGAGCCCGTCATCCGGCGGAGGATGGAGCCTCCGGGGAGCACATACGCCCCCGCGGCCATCGAGGTGAGCACTCCCACCAGGACGAGAATCACGGGCGCTGGCTTCGGTGTGGTAGCGGACATGGGCTGGCGAATCTAGTGATGCACCCCCCAGGCATCAAGGCGGACTAGGATGCGCCCTCCCATGTCGCATCGATTGATACTCCTGCTCGCGCTCTGTCTGTCCACCACCGTCCACGCCCAGACCGATATCGAGGATCTGCGCGACATCCACAGCGCGCGGAGCTATGCCATGGGCGGGGCCTACCGCGCCCTGGGCCTGGGCACCGAGGCCGTGCAGGGAAACCCCGCCGCCATCGCCCTGTACCGCATGTACCGGATGGAGCTGCACGGCTCCTGGGACGCCCAGGGCAAGGACACCCTGGGCGGCGTGTCGGTGATGGACGCCAAGACGAGCGCCCTGGCCGCCGGACTGGACTACCACCTGCTGAGCCTGCGCAACGGCGAGGGGCGGGCCACCGCGCACTTCAGCACGCTGGCGCTCGCCTTCCCCATCACCCCCGGGGTGCTCATCGGCTCCTCGGTGCGCTACCTGCGCCTGGGCGGCACCCCTCTGACGCGCGCCAACGCCTCCACCGTGGACGCGGGCCTGCTGCTGCGCTTCTCCGACGCCATCACCGTGGGCTTCTCCGCCCACAACCTCATCGACACCCAGAACCCCGAGCTCAGCCGGTACTTCTCGGCCCACGTGGGCTACCTGTCGGGCATGCTCGTCCTGGCGGCGGACGTGCGCGCCGACTTCCAGACGCGCGAGCAGTCCGTCTTCACCTACAGCGCCGGCCTCGAGTACATCCTCGGGCAGGCCATCCCCATGCGCATCGGCTACACGTATGACGGCTTCAACGAGGCCTCGCAGCTCGGGGTGGGCTTTGGCTTCATGTCGCAGGAGGGCAGCGGCATCGACTTCGGCTACCGGCACGATCTCGGTGGGGAGAAGGGCCGGGTGCTGGCCCTCACCCTGAAGATGCAGGTGGGCTGAGCCTCAGCGGGCGGCGAAGAGCTGAAAGTAGCGCTCGGAGGCGGCGAAGCGCACCAGCTCGATGATCTCGCGCTCCAGCGCGCGCTTGAGCCTGAGCGCCGCGAGCGCCGGCCCCACCGCCCCACAGGCGATGAGCCCCGCGCGGTTGGCCGAGTCCCGCGCCGCGTCCGACAGGGCCGACACGTCGAACTGGCGCGTGGCCGCATCGAACAGGGACGCGGCCCGCTCGATCTGCTTCGGCTGCAGCGTCTCGTACACCACGAGGGCCTCGGGGCTGGAGGCCGGGCCCGCCTTCAGCACCCCGGAGATCATCGCCAGGCCGCGCAGCACCTGGTCCTTCTTGAGGCTGCGCAGGGCGAGCAGGTCCGGCCCGAGGCAGATCAGCGCCCGCCCGGCGTAGAAGCGCAGCTCGGGAGCCGGCAGCACCTGCTTCACCGCGCCCTTGCCCACCAGCACCCGGGGCGTCTCCGTGTGGACCAGGGAGAACGGGGGCCCGTTGTCCTCGGCGAGCACCACCTGCGGAGCCTGGATGCCGAGCAGCCGCTGCGTGGTCTCCAGGGCATCGAGGGTCGCGGGCGCTCCGACGCCCAGGTCCGGGCGGAACGCCTCCTTGGAGCCGGCGGCGCGCCCATACGCGGGGAAGAGGCGGCAGAGCGCCATGCCCACGCACGCGAGCAGCTCTCCGGGCGGCGTGCGCAAGAGCGGGTGGCGCAGCCCGGAGCGATCGTCCGCGGAGAGCGGCTTGCGCGGCAGGTGCGAGGCGGGCGTCTCCTTGCCCTCGAGCGCGTCGCCGATCTCCCGCATCAGCGTGGCGCGCGCCACGTCTCCCCGCTCCTCGAAGTAGTTGGCGATCTGGTAGTAGAGCCGCGAGTCGAGGGGGTGCTCGCGCACCTGCTGGAAGACCGCGGGCTCGGCGCCGGCCTGCTCCGGAGGCGGAACCCGGGCGGAGGTGGTGTCCCCGCGCCCTCGGGCGAGCCGGCGTACGGGCTCCATCCGCCCAGGAGGCGCCTCCCAGGAGATGAAGGCCGTGTTCTGCACCGGCGTGTTGCCGTACGCGGGCTGCTGCTGCCCCTCGGGCTCGCGGGGAGAGACCTGCTCGAAGGGCGACTCCGGAGCCGTCGGACGCTTGGCGACCGGCACCTGCACGGCGGCCCGCTTGGCGGTTCCTCCTCCTCCGGCTCCGGCGGGAGGCGCCGCCGGGCGAGCGCCCGAGGCGGTGGAGGTCGTCACCGCGCTCCGTGCCCCGGTCGCTTCCCGAGGCGGAGGCGGATTCGCCGCGGCCTTGATGCCAGGAGAGGTGTCCTCGTAGCGAACAGGAGGAACAGGAGCCTTCGGCGCGGGCGCGGGCGCGGGGGGCGGGGCGGGAGCGTCGCCCTTTCGCCGCACGTTCCAGATCGACAGGGACGGACTGGTGTGGCCGGAATCGCTGAGGAGATCATCGAGCTCGCGGGAAGCATCCAGCGACGGCTCGGGGAGGCTCGGCTTCTTGCGGGTGTCCTTGGCGGGGGCGGCCTTGGAAGGGGCGGGGGCGGGGGCGGCCGGCTCGCCGGGCGGAACGAAGCCCTCCGGGGCCTCGGTGGCCGTGGGCTCCTCTTCCCCGAAGGGCATCCGCCCTCCAGGGAAGTTCGCCATGGAGAACTCGATGGTCGGCCGGGCGGCGTCATCCGGCGGAACGGCCACGGGAGCGTGCGTGTCGGTGGCCGGCTCGTCGTCCGGCGGGGGGAAGGCCTGCCCCGAGGGCGTCAGCTCCACGTTCCCTGGCGGAGGAATGAGCACCTGGGTGCGCGGGGCGCTCGGCTCGCGCTGAGGCCTGGCGGTCCGAGGGGGCTCGGGGATGGGAGGCGCGCTCGGCTCGGCCAGCGCCCGCCGCAGGTTCTCGGCGCGCCGGGCGTACACCTCCGCGCGCGCGGGATCCTTGAGGACCTCTCGACAGAAGGTGGCGAGCCGGGCCCAGGTGCGCTGCCGCTCCTCCTCGTCTTCCGTCGCGGTGGCGGCGTGCTCGAGCGCCCACGCCGCCTCGCCAATCTGCCCGCGCGTGGTGAGGCGGTCGGCCAGCAGCAACCACGCCTCCTTGTGGCCGGGTTCGAAGCGCACCGCCTGCCGCAGCTCGGTCAGCGCGCCGTCCGCGTCACCGGCGGCCTCCAGCGTGGACACCAGCTCCAGCCGGGCCTTGCGCGCGGCGAGTCCGCGAGGCTCCCGGGCGAGTTGCTCCCGCAGGGACTGGCTGAGCGTGGCCTTGTCACCAATCACCCGCGCGAGCGCCAGCAGCCGCTCCCGTGCCTCGGGATCCGCCGGGTCCTCGGCGAGGACCTCCGTCCAGGCCCACTGGCCCAGCCGCGCGTCCTTCAGCAGCTCGTCGGCGGCGGACGCGAGCGCCCGGAGCGCCTCGAGCCTGTCGGGCGAGCGGCGGGGCGCCACGGCGATCGCACCGCGCAGGCGCAGGGCGATGGTGGGGCGCTCCACGTCGGAGACACAGCGCACCAACCCCGCGAGCACCAGGAGCAGGCCCGGGGTGAGTGCCTCCGCCGTCTCGAAGTCCGTCTTGGCCTGGGCGCGTTCTCCGGCCGAGAGCGAGAGCTCGGCGCGCGTGAGGTAGGCATCGGCCCGGGCCCTGGGAGTGCGTGCGCCCTGCACAGCCTCGTCGAGCGCCCGCCGCACCAGGGAGGGGTTCCCCCGCAGGGACAACAGGCGCACCTGCTCCTTCAGCGCGGCGCGGTCGCCCGTCAGCGCGACGATCTCTCCATACATGCGCGCGGCGCCCGCGGGATCATTCAGCTCGTCCTCCATCACCTCCGCGAGCTGGGTGAGCACCTCCGCGCGAGCCGCCGGGCCCTTCGCCCGCTCGGCGCGCGCCAGATAGAACTGCGCCAGCTCGCGCCAGGCCTTGCGCGCGATGAGCTGAGCCTCCTGGCGCTGCAGGGCCGCGGGGTCATCCCGTTCCTCGGCGGGGGGAGCCACGGGCGCGGCGGGCTCGGCACGGGTCGCCGGGAGCTCCTCGTCTTCCGTGAAGGCGACGGGCGGCGCGCTGCGCTCGGCCTCGTCGGGAATCTCCAACAGCTCGGTGAGCGGCCCGGCCTCGGCGGCGTCCAGCTCGGAGTCCATCTCCACGTCCTCGGGCGCGGAGAAGTCCTCATCGTCATCGCGGGGAGGCGCCACGGCGCTCGCCTCGGGAGGCGCGTCGGCGGTGGTGCGCTCGTCCGAGGAATCCGCGCCGGCCAGCGACAGGCCCGGAGGGGCGCTCGCCTTCAATGCGGGCGGAGCGATGACCACGGGCGAGGCCACGGAGAGCGGCGCGGACTTCTCGGCGACGGGGCTGGGCGGGGGCGCGGGCGGCGCATCCAGGACCACGGCCGGGAGCTCCAGGCTCGTGGGCCGTGCATCCGGCGTGGCGAAGGGAAGCTCCACGCGCGTGGGCCGTGCCTCGGGCGCGACGAGCGGCGGCGGAGGAGGCGGCGGCGAGACCACGGGCACCTGGAGGCTCGTGGGCCGCGCCTCGGGTGGGATGATCGGCACCTCGACTCGGGTCGGGCGCGCCCCGAGCGGGATATAGGTGACCTCGTCCCCGAAGGGGTGAAGGTCCGGCACGGTGGCCACCCCCACCGCTGGGCCCTTGCGCGCGACCAGCGGTCCGGTGCGTTGCGGCTGCGCCGGAGCCACCTCGGCGGCGGGAGCGGGCTGCTCGGGAGGAAGCTCGAGGCGGGCGGGGATCAGCCCCAGCTCCTCCAGCACCTCCCGCGCCTGGGCGTCTCGGCCCAGCCGGGCCGCCGAGGACATGACCACCGAAGCGGCCGCGGTGAGCACGGCCTCCGAGGCGCCCGAGGCATGGAGCACCCGGAGCCCATCCAGCCGCACGCTGAAGGCGCCGACCGCGTCCTCCATCTGCTCCAGGTAGGTGGCGGCCTTGCTGTAGCTCTCGGCCGACCGCGCCAGGTTGCGAAGCTGCTCGGCCTGAACGCGGGCACGCCAGCGGGTGGCCCGGGCCGCGTGCCCGTACTCTCCGCGCTGGAACGCCTCCTGCGACTCGCGCTCCAGGGAGGAGACGAGCGCCTCCCACTTCCCGGAGCGCTCCAGCAGCGCATGGTAGACGCGGCGAGAGCTGTGGTCGTCGGGGAACGCCGCCAGCAGCGACTCCAGGGACTCGAGGGCCCGCGGCAGCTGATCCACCCGGCGCAGCACGCGCGCGAGCTGTCGGTGGACGTCCCGGCGCGCCTTGCCCTCCACCTTCTCCATCGCCGAGCCGAGAATCGTGATGGCGGCGGCCTCGGTGCCCGCCTTGAGGGAGACAGTGACGAGCGCCGCCGCGAGCCGCCGCGTCATCGGCAGCGAGCGACTGGCGCGCACCAGCTCGCCGAAGGCCTTGGGGGCCTGGCGCTCGCGCAGCAGGCGAGCGGCCACCTGGAGGTGCCGCTCCACCAGCCCGTTGGCGGCAAGCGTCTCCTGTCCGGCACCGGAGGGTCCGGGCTCGGTGTCGCTCTTGCCGTTTCTCACGCCACCCATCGCTGGGGCAGTCTACACACGATGGCTCCTCCGGTCGTCACTGTCCTCCTTCCTGCCCGAAACGCCGAGGCCACCGTGGCCCGGGCCGTGGAAAGCCTGCTCGAAGGCACCCTGAGCGACCTTCGGGTCCTTGCCGTGGACGATGGCTCCACGGATGGCACCCGGGGGGTGCTCCAGGGCCTGGCCGCGCGAGACGCCCGGGTGGAGGTGCTGGACGGCGGCGGCCAGGGGTTGGTGGCCGCGCTCCAGCTCGCGCTCCGCCACGCCACATCCCCCTACGTGGCCCGGATGGACGCGGACGACGAGGCCCTCCCGCGCCGGCTGGAGGCCAGCATCCAGGCCCTGGAGGCGGACTCCCACCTGGCGGGGGTGGGTACCCGCATCGAGCTCTTCCGGGAGGACCGGCCGGTGAGCCCCTCGCTCCAGGCCTACGCGGACTGGCTCAACCGCCTCACCACCGTCGAGGCGCTCGTGCGCGAGCGCTTCATCGAGAGCCCCCTGTGCCACCCCTCCGTGTGCCTGCGCCGCGAGGTGCTCCTGGCCACCGGCGGCTGGGAGCACGGCGACTTCCCCGAGGACTACGCCCTGTGGATGAAGCTCCTGCACGCGGGGTATGGGTTGAGGAACCTGCCGGAGGTGCTGCTGCGCTGGCGGGACAGCTCCGGGCGACTCACCCGCACGGACCCGCGCTACGACGTGAAGCGCTTCACCTGGGTGAAGGCCCGCTACCTGGCGTGTGGCCCCCTGGCGGGCGGCCGGCCCTGCACGGTGTGGGGCGCGGGCCCCAGCGGCCTGGCGCTCACCCGCTTCCTGCGCGAGGAGGGCGCCACGGTGGAGCGGCTCGTGGACGTCCACCCGCGCAAGGTGGGCACCCGCATCCATGACATTCCAGTGGTGTCCCCGGAGGTGCTGGGCCCTCCAGGCCAGGGGCTGCTGGTGGTCTGCGTGGGCGTGCGCTGGGCCCGGGAGGAGATCCGCGCGGACCTCACCGCCCGCGGCTGGGTGGAGGGCGTGGACTACCTGTGCGCGGCGTGACGGGGGAGATGGGGCCTTCGGGTACGGCGAGGTGTACCTGGGTGAAGAAGCGCCGGAGGTCCTCGGGCACGGGCGCTTCGATGCGCAGGGGCTGGCCGGTGCGCGGGTGCGCCAGCTCCAGGGCCTGCGCGTGCAACAGGCAGCGGGGCGCGGGGAGTCCTCCCACTTGAGGCAAGCCCCCATAGCGCGCATCGCCGAGGATGGGTGAGCCGAGCGCCGTAAGGTGCGCGCGAAGCTGGTGCGTGCGCCCCGTGTGCGGCAACAACTCCACGAGGCAGAAGTCCTCGCCCGCGTACAGGGTGCGAAAGTCGGTGAGCGCGGGCACGCCGTTGGCGGCGCGGCTCGCGCGCCAGCGCCCAGGCCGGGAGGGGTCCTTCGACAGGGGCAGATCCACCGTACCGGAAGGAGGAAGCCCCGGCGCCGTGGCCGCCACGTAGCGCTTGCGCGCATGGCCCTCGCGGAACTCCGCCGCCAGCGCCGTGGTGGCCGGGGGCGTCTTGCCGAAGACCGTGACGCCCGAGGTCTCCCGGTCCAGCCGATGCACGAGCCCCGCGGGCCCGCCGAGCCGCGCGCTCACCAGGTCCACCAGGCTGTCGCCCACCCGCCCTTCCGTGGGCTGCGCCGTGACTCCCGCCGGCTTGTCCACGGCGATGAGCGCCTCATCCTCGAAGAGGATGCTCAGCGGGGGAGGCGCGGGAGGAGCCTCCAGCGAGCTGCGGCCGCCTTCTTCCAGCACCACCGAGACCACCTGCCCCGCACCCAGGCGCACTCCCGCGTCCCGGCAGCGTCGGCCCGCGAGGTACACGGCGCCCGCGTCCACCAGCCGGCGCGCCTCCTCCACCGGAGTGCCCAGCTCCCGCGCCAGCGCCTCGGTGAGCGGGCGGCCCACGTGGTCGCCCTCGGCTCGGAACGTCCGGCGCTTCACGGGTGGGCCTCCGCCGGGAGGCCCCAGGTCTCGGCCCCAGGTGTCATGCGCTGACACTCTATGCCCGGCTTCCCCTTCCCTGTCGCTGGCTTCCTGTTAGCTTGCCGCGCTCCATGGACCGTCCCGTGTACTCCGTTCGCGCGAGGCTGGACGACTTCCTCGCCGAGCTGGCCACGCTCCACTACCGCCACGGCGCGGGCCTGTCGTCCGAGCTCCCTGTCGCCTCGCTCCACGCCTCCTTCCCCGAGCTGTCCGCTCCGGACACCTTCGCCGCCGCCACCGAGGCGCTGGAGAAGGCGCGCTCCAAGACGGACGACCCGCTCGCCGCCCGCCGCCTCCAGCTCCTACGCGAGCTCATCGCCGGGCAGGTGGAAGAGGGCCTCGCCGCCCGCGACGCCGAGGCCGTGGCGAAGCTGGAGGCCCAGGCCCGGCTGCCCGTGGACGACCAGACCCTCTCCTTCGGCGAGGCGCTCGCCCAGATTCCCCGAGAGACCCAGCGCGGCCGGCGCACCGTGCTGGAGCGCGCCGTGGGCAACTTCCTCTGGGGCGAGCGCGGCCGCTATGGCGCGCGGCGCGAGGCGGCCCTGCGCACCGCCGAGCGGCTGGGAGCCCGCGACTACCCCACCCTGCGCGAGGACGTCTCCGGCATTCCCGTGGGCAAGCTCCTCGAGGCGGCCCAGGAGACCCTGCGGCGCACCGAGGACGCGTACCGCGACGTGCTCGGCTACGTGCTGCGCAAGGTGGAGCCCACCCTGCGCTCCCTGCCCGGCGGAGAAGCGCGGCGGCATGACTTGCAGCACGCGCTCCAGGCCCCGTGGATGGACGGCTTCTTCCGCCGCGAGGACCTGATGCCCGCGGTGACGCGCTGGCTCAACGAGTGGAACCTGCCCCCGGCCGCCGGAGGGCGCATCCGCATCGACGACGAGGCGCGGACCGGCAAGGCGCGGCGCCCCTTCGTCGCCGCCGTGCGCGTGCCCAACGAGGTGCGCCTGGTCCTCCACCCCGAGGCGGGACTGAACGCGCTCGGAGACTTGCTCCACGAGTTCGGCCACGCCCAGCACCTGGCCCACGTGTCGGACACCGCGCCGCTGGAGCTGCGCCGCCTGGGAGATGCCTCGGTCACCGAGGCCTACGCCGCGCTCACCGAGCGGCTCCTGCTCTCACCCGAGTGGCTGCAGCGCTACCTGCGCCTGCCGAGCACCGCCGCGAAGGACACCGTGCGGCTGGCCGCCTTCCAGGCGTTGACGGTGATGCGCCGGCACTGCGCGAAGCTCTCCTACGAGCTGTCCCTCTTCACCCGAGGCCCCTCGGAGGAGCGCGCCGAGGAGTACGCGGCCGGGCAGCGCCACGCGCTCTTCGTCGAGCCGCACCCGGGCTTCTTCCTCTTCGACGTGGATCCGCAGCTCTACTCGGCGCGCTACCTTCGAGCGTGGGCGCTGGAGACGCGCCTCACCGCCCGGCTCATGGAGCGCTTCAACGAGGACTTCTGGCGCAACCCCTCCGCCAGCGCCTGGCTGAAGGGGCTGTTCTCCCGTGGAGGCACCGATGACGCCGAGGCGCTCTCCACGGAAGTCTCTGGCGCGGCGCTCTCCCTGCCCGAGGCGGGTGCGCGCCTCGTGGCGATACTCAACAGGTAGGAGCCGCGTGCCCCGAGGGGCTACTTCTTCTTGCGCAGCGCGCGGACGATCTTCTCCTTCGCCGCGTTGGTGGCGCCCTCGCTGGCGCGGGGCGCGGCCGCCTTGGGCTTGCTGGCCGTCTTCGTCTGCCCGGTGCGCTGGCGCATGGCCTTCATCAGCTGCATCTCGATGACGAGCAGCTCATCGGCCAGCTCCTCGTTGCCCCCCGCGGCACGGGGAAGCGGAGCGCGCGTGCTCGGAGCGCCAGCGCCGTGACGCATCCGCAGCACCTTCTCCTCTTCGGACGTCAGAGTGCGCGCCTTCTCCAGCGCCGTCTTGACCTCTTTCGTCGTCACCGTGCTACTACCAGCCTTGCGCTCCATCTCCGCTCCCCTGAGTGTCGGCATCTGAACACATGAGCATGTCCGATGCGTCTGGGCCGCAACCAGTGGGGATTGTAGAGGACGCAAGAGGTCGGTCAAATTTTCTTCCAACATCCTGATCCGCATCTGTAGCGAGCGAACAGCCGAGCTACAGGTGCAGACCCAGCCCCAGGAAGGCCGAAAGCATCTCCTGGCGCTCCCCCGAAAGGGGGTCCCCCTGGGCCGAGAAGTTCTGGTAGCGGGCCTCGGAGGTGAAGAAGAAACCCCCGCCCAACTCTACCCCCAGTCCGCCGCTGAGTTCCGCCCCCACGAGCAGGCCGGGATGGGTGGCCAGGCCGGAGACCGCCCGCACATGGGGTACGAGTAAGCTGGCCCCCAGGCCCAGGAAGGGGCGGAAGGGCGCGTCCCGGAGCGGGGTGAAGCGCACCGTCATCGGCGTGGCCGTGGTGAGCACCTGGCTGGTGGTGATGTTGCCCCCCACCTCCACGAGCGCATCCGCCCGGCGGTAGGACCAGCCCAGCGCGGCGCTGTAGCCCGCGACGTGGCCCTCGGTGGCGCGGGTGAGCAGGAAGGCCCCCGCCGGCGCCACGGTCACGCCCAGGCTCTGGGAGCTCGCCCACGCGGGAGACGTCATCAACCAGGGCAGCAGGAGCAGGAGCGAAGCGAGGCGGCGCATCCCCGCGCACGGAGCAAGCCCAGGGCCAGGGAAGAAGGCCCGGATTCCAGGCACTTGCGCGCTGGGACGTACACCTGGCTGCACAGCGCTCGGACACCGCCGTCAGAGCAGGCAGCCAGGCAACGCATCAGGTAGGGGGACTCACGAGGTGTACCCTTCCCTACACCGCACTGTCCGTCCTACTCGTCCTCGGGCTCGGGCTGCTCGGAGGGAACGCCCGCATCGGTGGACTTGGAGCGGGGGATGCCGAAGCGGTCGAGGGCGTCGGCGATGCCCTCGGGCTTGTCGGCGTCGGGCAGGAAGTTCTCGGGTGGCTTGAGCTGGGGGTCCTGGCCAATCTCGGTGAGGGCGGACTCCATGGACATGCGCAGCTCGGCGGCCTCGGGCGTCTTCTCCGCGGGCACCACCAGCCGGCCGTCCAGGCGCGTCTTGAGGACGACGGAGGTCTCCGCGTCCACCAGCACCTGGCCCTCCAGGCTCTGGGGCACCCGGTGCTCGAAGAAGGCCAGGCGGCGGCGGGTGGTCTCGTCCTGGTTGCCCTTGGGCTGCAGCAGCGCGGGCAGGGGGCGGGGGGTGCCGACCTCCGCCTTCGGGCCGAGCTTCACCTCGTACTTCCACGCGGTGCGGCCCTCGTAGGTCTCCGTGCCCTGGGGCACCAGCTGCATGCGCCCCTGGAAGAGGGCGTCCACGTCACGCAGGGCGCCGGTGAGCTCCGAGCGGGTGCGCTCGCCCATGCCGCGGTCACGGAGGCGCTGGCGGAAGGGGCCGAAGCGGTTGCGGGCGTACACCTTGCCCTCCACGCGCAGCACCTCGAGGCCCTGCTCTCGCGTGTTCTCCAAGATGCCGTGGAAGTCGCCGCTCACGCCGCCCGGGCCGGCGCGGAAGGTGCGCGTCTCGGTGAGCTTCACCGGCGGGGCGTCCTTGTTGGTCCACTCGTAGTTGACGGTGGCCTTGTAGGTATGGGGCCCCAGGCGCTCGGTCACCTCGGAGGCGTCCATGCCCAGGATGCGGCGGGCGACTTGCGGGTTGTCGGCCACGTCCTCGGGCGGCAGCTTCTCGGCGGCCGAGGCCACCACCTTGGGTGGGTCCTCGGGCGAGAAGATGCGGACCTTGGCCGCCTTGTCGACCGGATCGGTACAGGCCGCGGCGGTGAGCGCCAGGGCGGCGATGAGTGTGGACCTCTTGAAACGCCTCACAGATCCTCCGGCAAACGGGCAGCGCAAGTTATGTGGGCTGTACAGAGGCGGCAAGCGCCCCTTGCGCTCCGCTGTGCAAGGGATAGAACGCCCGACACATCATGCAGAACCTGCGCGACAAATTCCTGAAAGCAGGCCTCGTATCCGAGGATCAGGCCAAAAAGGCAGAGACGAGCGCTCCGGCCCCCCGCCGCTCGCCCTCTCCCCAATCGCAGCGTACCGAGGGCGGTGCGCCCCAGCGGGACGAGCGTCCCCCGCGTCGGGATGACCGTCCCCCGCGCCGGGATGACCGCCCGCCGCGTCGGGATGACCGCCCGCAGGCCCGGGATGACCGAGGCCCTCGGAGGGACGGAGGTCGCCCGCCGCACGGCCGACCGGCTCCTGCCGCCGCGGCCGCGGAGCGCCCGATTCCCAAGCTTCCGCCGATGCCGGGCTCGAAGGAGTACCAGCGCATCGAGTCGAAGAAGCAGGTGGAGTTGGACCGGGCGCTGCGCGAGCTGGTGCTCGGCGGCCAGGTGCCTACCGAGCCGGGAGAGACGGCGTTCTACTTCATGACGCGCAAGGGCAAGCTGCGCCGGTTGGAGCTAAGCCCGAACCAGGCGAAGCAGCTGGAAGACGGCGTCCTGGGCGTGGTGGAGAGACCGGAGCCGGCGCAGATCGAGCACTCGCTGGTGCCGGCGGCGACGGCGGAGCAGATGTTCGCGCTCTCGAAGAAGGCGGTGCGCTTCCTCAACCGCAAGGAGAGCCCCATCGGCTTCATGAGCGATGACGACGTGAAGGCCCAGCAAGAGGCGGAAGCCTCGGGCACGGCGCCGGAGATCGCGGACGAGCCCAAGACCGATGAGCCCGCTACCGAGGCCGAGGCCGCCGTACCGACCGAGGGCGGCACGCCCGAGGCTGGAAGCTCCGAGCCCCAGGCGCAGTAGCTTCTCTGAAAGGCGCCGCGCCCTCTGCCATGCAGAGGGCGCACGCCCCTGCCCCCGTCAGGTAGCGTGCGTGCCATGGGGCTCTACGCGACGGTAACCGCCGAAGTGACGTGTCCACGCTGCGGCGCAGCATCGCCCGGCGAGTGGCAGTTCCACTTCGGGGGCGTCGGCGACCTTCCTATCTATCGCGTGGGAGACCTCATCCGCTGGGATGAAATCCAGCGGAGCAATCAATGCTTCGGCTCTCCCGACATGGCTGCGGTCGTGGCGATCGGCTACCTCGCGGACGATATGTGGTGCGCCAGCTGCAAGCATCCCCACGCACTGGTCAACGTGCTGATTCGGGCCGGTCGCATTGAGCAGGTCACCTTCCGCTCGTTCGAGCCCTGGGTGCCAGAAACGCTCATCGTCGGCCCTGCGCTCAGTTGAACGCGTCGATGCCGGTGATGGCCTTGCCCAACACCAGCGTATGTACCTCGTGGGTGCCCTCGTACGTGAACACGCTCTCCAGGTTGAGCATGTGCCGCACTGGCGGGTACGCGTCCGTGATTCCGTTCGCGCCGTAGATGCTCCGGGCCACCCGCGCGATGTCCAACGCGGCCTTCACGTTGTTGCGCTTGGCCAAGCTCACCATCACCGGCGTCACCTTCCCCTCGTCCTTCAACCGCATCAGCCGCAAGCCCAGGAGCTGTGCTTTGACGATCTCCTGGAGCATGTCCGCCAGCTTCTCCTGCGTGAGCTGGTAGCCCGCCACCGGCTTGCCGCCAAACTGCGCGCGCGACATCGAGTACTCCCGCGCTCCCTCGAAGCAGGCGATGGCCGCTCCTGTCACCGCGAAGGCGATGCCCAGCCGCGCGTTGTTCAGGCACGACAGCGGCCCCTTGAGCCCCATCACCTTCGGCAGCACGTTGCGCTCCGGCACCCGCACGTCCTGGAAGGACAGCTCGCTCGTCACCGAGGCCCTCAGGGAAAACTTGCCTGGGATTTCCTTCGCGCTGAAACCCGGCATGCCCTTCTCCACCAGGAAGCCTCGCACCGACTCGGCGCCCCCCTCCTCCGTCTTCGCCCACACCACCGCCACGTCCGCGATGGCGCCGTTCGTAATCCACGCCTTCGTGCCGTTGAGCACCCAGCTGTCGCCGTCCTTGCGCGCCCGCGTGCGCATGCCTCCCGGGTTGGAGCCGAAATCCGGCTCCGTCAGGCCGAAGCACCCGATGATGTGGCCCCGCGCCATGCCCGGCAGGAAGCGCTCCTTCTGCTCCTCACTGCCGTAGGCGTGGATGGGGAACATGCACAGCGAGCCCTGCACCGACGCGAACGAGCGCAGCCCCGAGTCCCCGCGCTCCAGTTCCTGCAGGATGAGGCCATAGCTCACGGTGTTCATCCCCGCGCAGCCGTAGCCCTGCAGGTTCGCGCC
Source organism: Hyalangium ruber (assembly GCF_034259325.1). NCBI lineage: Bacteria > Pseudomonadati > Myxococcota > Myxococcia > Myxococcales > Archangiaceae > Hyalangium > Hyalangium rubrum. The sequence continues at coordinate 547,705 of NZ_JAXIVS010000007.1, forward strand.
CAGCACGCCCAGCTCCGCTAGCCCGGGGATGAGGTGCGCGGGGAACGTGCCGTCTCGGAAATGCTGGCCGATGATGGGCAACACCTCCTTGTCCACGAAGCGCGCCACCGTGTCGCGCGCGGCCTTCTCCTCGTCCGTCAGCAGATCCTCGATGAGGAGCAGATCAGTCACTTCCGCGCGGGGCATGGCTCTTCCTCGGAGCTGGGAGGTGCGCGGCTTGTAACCCTCGCTCCCGGGGCCGTCAAACCCCGCTATCTTCTGGCGCCATGACGACTCCCAGGAAGACGGCGGTGGTGACCGGGGCCAGCCGCGGCATTGGCCGCGCGGTGGCGCTGGCCTTCATTCGAGAGGGCTATGACGTATGGGCCCTGGCCCGCTCGGCGGAGGCCCTGGACGGGCTGCGCAAGGAAGCCGGCGAGGCCCTGCGCCCACTCGCCGTGGACGTGGCCGACGAGGCAGCGGTGCTCACCGCCTGCCGCACGGTGCTCCAAGCTGGCACGCCGCAGGTGCTGGTGAACAACGCCGGCATCAGCCTCTCCGCACCGCTCACGAAGACCCGCACCGAGGACCTGCAGCGCGTGCTGGCGGTGAACGTGACGGCGCCCTTCATCTTCTGCCGCGAGCTCGTCCCCGCCATGGCGGCGGCGGGCGGCGGGCGCGTCATCAACATCGGCTCCATCACGGCGACGCGTGGGGCCCGCTACACCTCCGCCTACTGCGCCTCGAAGCACGCACTGCTGGGCATGACGCGGGCGCTGGCCATCGAGTACGCACGCAAGGCCGTGACGGTGAACCAGATCAACCCAGGCTGGGTCGAGACGGACATGTTCAGCTCGGCCGTAGGCGCCGTCACGCAGGCCACCGGCCGCTCCGCGGGCCAGGCCCGCGAGGCCCTCGCCTCCATGAACGCCATGGGCCGCATCATCCAGCCCGAGGAGGTGGCCGCCATGTGTCTCTTCCTCGCCTCGGATGCCGCGGCGAGCATCACCGGCGCCGCCTACGCCATCGACGGCGGCGAGCCCGGATAGAGCCTGCCCGCACGCCACGGACGCCAGCGCTACGACCGCCGTACGTTGTCTCGGACAGTGGCGGTGCCCAGCCTCCCCCATCTGCTTTCCGGGAGGTACACGTGAGGTGGTCGTGGCGTGTGGTGGTGGCGGCGTGCGCCCTCGGGGGCTGTATGCCAGAGAACGAGTCTCCTGATTCCCTGACACTCCCTGGCGCCAACGCGCCCGCACCGACGGGCCGCCTCGAGGTGGAGCCCGGCGCGGTGACCTTTCCCCGTGCCGTCGTCGGTCAGGTGGCCGTGGCGACCCTCCGCGTACACAACGGGGGAGACACCCTCTCGCGGGTGGCGCTCACCATCCCCTCGCCCTTCACCGTGAGCGTCGCGGAGATGAACCTCCCTCCCGACGCGGAGCACACCGTGGAGCTGCGCCTGCAGCCCACCACTCCCGGCCTCACCGGCGCCGTGCTCACGGTGAAGGCGGATGCGCGGACGATGGAGCTTCCCGTCATGGCCCAGGTAGCGCCCGCTCCCACCGGTCCGTGAGGAGTAGGACATCATCACTCCCGGGCCGCCATGCCCGGGGCGAGCGCTATTGCCGCTCCCAGCGGGTTCTGTCACCCTTCCAGCCCTCCCACGTCTCGCGGATTCGCGACACCGACAGGCTGCCTTGATGAAGCTCTACGCCCTCATCCTGGTCCCCACGACCCTGGCGCTCGCGGGGCACGCTTCTCCCCCGTCCACCACCAACGCCCCCGCTGCCTCGGACATGGCGCGCTTCATGGAGAAGGACCTCAACCCGGCCTTCACCGACGTGAGCTACCAGCTCTTCCATGCGCGCAAGCCGGGCGATGAGCCGAGCCCCGAGTTGCTCGCCGCGTTCGAGCGGCTGACCGCGAAGTCCGCCCAGCTGGCGCGCTCCCCTCTGGGCCAGGGCGAGAAGGGCGCCTCGTTCCGCATCCACGCCGTGCAGCTGCAGATCGCCGTGCGCGGCCTGTCCGAGGCCAGCCTCTCCCAGGACGAAGCGCAGATCGGCATGTGGCTGACCCACGTCTCCTCCGTCTGCAACTCGTGCCACGCCGAATACCGTGAATGAGGTGCCCCTCATGAGACTCGCCGTCGCCGCCGTTGCCTGTGTCCTCGGGCTTCCCGCTGCCGCGGGGACCGTGAAGGGCAAGCTCCCCGTCGCCGATGCCCAGGAGGCAGAACGCACCGTCATCTACATCGAGGAGGTGCCCGACAGCAGCTTCACCCCTCCCGCGGCCACCCCGGTGAAGCTGTCCCAGCGCGGCGCCCGCTTCGCGCCCGCTGTGCTGCCGGTGCTCAAGAACACCACCGTGGACCTCACCAATGACGACTGGGTCACCCACAACGTCTTCTCCAAGTCCAAGGTGAAGGCGTTCGACCTGGGGCTCTACGGCAAGGAGCAAGCCAAGGTGGTGAAGTTCGAGCAGACCGGCGCCGTGGAGGTCTTCTGCTCCATCCACCCGCGCATGAATGGCGTCATCCTCGTGCTGCAAAACCCCTTCTTCACCAAGCCCGAGGCCGACGGCAGCTTCACGCTGCAAAACGTGCCCGCCGGGGACTGGAAGGTGCGGGTGTACCGCCCCGGCCTCGACAAGGCCCCCACTCCCGTCAAGGTGCCCGCCAAGGGCAACGTCCAGATCGACCTCTGACGCGCCGACGGTTCCTGTCCCTGCGACGGCGGTCGTGAAGAATCTTCCAGGAGCAAGCCTCGACGGGGCGATCGTGCGTATGCGCTTTAGCGGGCTCGCACAGGCGATTCAGTCTCACTTCAGTGAGACGAAGTCCTTCGTAAATCACACCGATGTTGGGGCGATTCTCGGGTCCGACCTGAAGCCGAAGACCTATGAACTCGGCGAGTGGAACCACTTCAACCCTGACTTCGTGTACCGCTACCGTCCTGTGAAGCCGTCAGTCTCCACCCGCGTCCTAGCCCAAGCGCTGGCCTCGATGACATGCCGCGTGGACGAGTGGGCAAAGCGAAGCGGCTACAGCGAGGACTCCCTGGCCGCAGCCGAGTTCGTGCAACTCATCCTCCAGTGCCCATCTCAAAAACTCGCCTCCCCGTACCTCGCTGCTATAGCTGGCGGTGCTTCCCGAGCCTCTTCTTTCGCAGGTCGCGAGTCATGCCAGCCGACAATGTGACTTTCACCGCGATGGGCGCGCGCAACTTCCTGATGAACTACCCCCTCGTGCGGCTCGGCGCTGGAACGAGCGCTCCGCCGGTGCTGGGGGCCCTGCCCCCTCCTCCCCGCAACAAGGGCAATGCGGCTCAGGGGCAGGGGTCGGTCTCGGGGCAGCGCCGCGTGCTCTACGGCACCTTGCAGCATGACACCACCAACCCGGGGCAGCTCACAGCCACCGCCAACGGCCAGCCCGCGGCGCTGCTGATCGGCAGCGCGCCCACCACCCTCCCGCTGTTTCACCTGCCCTACAACAACAACGAGAACCACCGCATCACGCTGCTGGACAAGCAGGGCGTGGGCAACGTCCGGTTCTTCATCACCGAGCTGGTGGATGGGTGCTCCGTCTACGTCGAGGGCACGCCTCACCTGCCGACCGTCTACCACATCAACGCGATCTCCAGCCGGGTCAATCACTTTCCCAAGGGTGTCTCCGAAGATCAGAAGGTCTTCTTCAACTTCCAGCTCAAGTCCCTCGTGATGGACAATCGGTTCAAGACGGACGCCGCCAAGCCCAAGACGGTGGCCAACAACGATCCCACCCTGATTCCGGCACGCAAGGTCGAGAACCAGGACTACATGCTGGAGACGAAGACTCAGCGCGACGCGTTCGAGCAGACCCTGCCGGCGCTCAAAACCGCCAACCGTGCGCCCACGCACGTGCATGGCCAGAGCGTCGACTTCATGGAGGTGCGGAGCACGCAGGGGACTGTCTTCGGGCTCCGCACCCCTGGGGGCATCTGGCGCTTCTACGTGCAGCAGCGCGTGCTCGTCGAATACTTCCACCGGCTCTACGCCGCCCCGGCCACCCCCCTGCAGGCCAAGGTCTGGCAGGGGCTGAGGAAGGTTCAGCCTCAGGGCCCCTCCGCGCCCGTCATCACCCCCGTGTCCCTGGGCATGCAGTGGCTCATTCGCGGAGTGCCCGAGTTCTGGCCCGGCACCACGGTGGGCCGGCAAGTGGCCTGAGCAGCACCAATACCCGCCGCATGCCTCCACAGCCTGAGCAGGCGAAGACGTCAAACGCAAACGTCCTGCGCAGCAGCACGGCCCAATCCAAGCGCGGCGGACGCTCCTTCCTCGGCTCCTCCACCGGCGCCTACAGCTTGTAGCGGCGCACGATGGCGCTCACCTCGCGCGAGGCCGTCGAGAGCCGATCCGCCGCCTCCTCCGTGCCCGCAAGGCGCGAGGCCGTCTCCTGCGAGAACGAGGACAGCTCGCTCAACGCGATGAAGAGCTGGGCAATGCCCGCATCCTGCTGGCTCGCAGTGTCGGCGATCTCCCGCACCGCGAGCCGATGGTCGTGGACGATGGCCGCCAGCGCCCGCAGGCTCTCGCCCGTGGCGCGCACCTGCGCCAGCCCTCCCTCCACCTCGCGCACCCCGCTCTCGCTCGTGCCCACCGTGGCGGAGATGGCCCGGGCGATGTCCGAGAGGATCTCCTGCACCCGCCGCGTGGCGCTCGCCGACTTGTCCGCCAGGGTGCGGATCTCCCGCGCCACCACCGCGAAGCCCTGGCCGTGCTCGCCGCTGCGCGCCGCCTCGATGGCCGCGTTGAGCGCCAGCATGTTCGACTGGTCCGCCAGGTCCTTCACCGTCTGCGTAATCCCGCCGATCTGCTTGGTCTGCAGCTCCAGCTCCTGGCTGGTGCTGGCGATCTGATCCACGTGGTTGCGGATGTACGCCAGCCCTCCCAGGCTTCCCTCCAGGGCGATTTCCCCGGCGCGGCCCAGGGCATCGGCGCGCTCGGCGCCCTTGAGCACCGCCTTGGCCCGCTGGGCAGCCAGCTGCGAGGCGCGCTGGAGCTGCTCCGCTGTCACCCGCGTCTCGTAGAGCGCCGCCGCCTGGCGCGCGGCGTCCCGGTTCTGCGCCACCGCCTCCGAAGACAGCTGGCTGGCGGCCGACTCGAGCTGCTCAGAGGCGGTCCGCAGCGCCAGCAGCACGTCCCTCAGCCGCCCCATCATCTGCCCGAAGGAGCTGGCCAGCTCTCCAATCTCATCGCGCGAGCGCACCTGGAGCGTGCCCCGGAAGTCCCCCTCGGCCACCACGCGCGCCGCGGCAGCGGTGAGCTGGCGCAGCGGCCCCGTCACCCGCCTCGCCAGCAAGAAGGCCACACTCCCCGCGCCGATCGCGCCCGCCAGCCCCAACCCCAACAGGGCCAGCAGCGTCACCTGGAAGCGGGCGAACTCCGCCTCCCCGCTGCGCACGAGCACCAGCCGCAGGTCCTCGCCCATCTCCACCCGCGCCGCGAGGTTGCGCGTGCCCTTCATATAAAGGAAGCGGCCCGGCTCCCCCGTGGAGGGCAGCGCCGCGAGCACGTTCTCGATGGCCACCGAAGTCAAGCTGCTGGCGCTCACGTTCCCCTTCACCATCAGCACCGTCTCCGCGCCGCTCTGCTCCCGAAGTCGCCGCAGCAGCCCCTCTCCCAGGCGGATGCCCATGGCCAGGTGGCCCACCACGCGCCCGTTCGCCTCCACCGGACGCACCAGGCTCCAGTACGGCACCTCCTCCACCATGAGCAGATCGGCGTGCTCCGCCCCTAGCAGGGCGGACAGCTCCCGGGGCAGCGGGCCGGTGAGGCTGCCCGCGCGCACCTTCCCCTCCGGATCCAGGAGCAGGAAGAGGTCCACCCCCATCAGCGAGCGCTGCTCGTCCGCGATGCCCTGGAGCGTCTCCCTGTCCACGCTGTCGCTGGTGAGCACCGCGTGCAGCACCGAGCCTCCCACCGCGCCCCGCGCCGCCGCCGAGAGCACCCGCCCCTCCTGCACCAGCAGGCTGCGCCACCCGGCGATGTCCTGCTCCAGGCTGCGAACGAGCCCCTCTTCGAAGCTGGTCCTCAGCGACATGGCGACGAGCGCCACACTGCCAAACGTCAGCACGAGCACGACGAGCAGGAAGGCGGCTGTCACCCGGGCGGCGAGGCTGAGTTTCATGAGGGATGGATGAACTGAGAGGGCCGTGACCAAAAACGAGCGTAACCTGAAAGCGTTGGGCGGTGATAAGCGGACCTGCTGCCCGGCACCCCGGTCCTCTAGCAAGTGTTTGCCTGCTAGCGCGGTCAACGAGGCGGCTGGTCTAGGCTCCCGGTCCCTCCTGGAGGTCGCATGCAGGTTCCTTCACGCGCCGCGCTGCTTCAGCAACTCGACTCCCTTCCCTATGGGGCACGCATGGCGCGGGTCGGGCGCCTCGGCCGGGACGCACGGGGGACGGCGGAGCTCACGCGGCTGATGGACGAGCTGCTCGTGGGCGATGCCTATGAAGCCACCCTGGGTTTGCAGATGGCGTGTGGCGCGCGAGCGGAGTCCTCCGTGCTACGCGGCCTCACCCACCCCTCCCGAAGCGTCCGCGCGCTCTCGGCCTCGCTCGTGGGCGTGTACGTCCAGGATGACGCCGCGCTGGAGCGCATGCTGCCGGAGCTCGCCCCGGCGATGCGGCGCCGGGTGCTCAAGGCCGTGGCCCTGGCCCGCCGGAGCGCGCTGGCCGCCCGGCTGCTGCCACAGCTGCTCGCGCGCCATGGCTCGGCCGAGGCCCTGCTCTTGCTGCCCGCCCTGGACGAGGCGGCCGTGCGGCGCCTGTTGCCGGAGCTGGGCCATGAGCTGAAGAGCTGGCACACGCTGGTGTGGCGCTACCCGGACGCGGTGCTCGAATACCTCCAGGCCTCCTTCGCCGCCGCTCCCGAGCGCATGCGCTCCATCCTCTTCTTCCGCTACCACGAGCCCCTGGCCGAGCTCACCCACCTGCGCAGCCAAGAGGTGCTGGCGCTCGCACGGGACTTCGCGCCCTTCGACGTCATGCCTACGCCCCTGCTGGCGGGGATTCGGCGGCTCACCCGGCGCCACCCCGAGCAGATCACCGCCCTGCTCCTGCGGCCCTCGCTCCGGGGGTGGCTGCACAATCAGGGGCTGCCCTCCGGCATGCTGCGGGAGGCGGATGCGTTCTCGCCCGAGCAGCAGCGGGCGCTGGCGAGGGCCCTCGCGGAGACGCCCCACTACCTCGCCCCCTTCCTGCAAGCGCTGCCCCCCTCCCAGCGCGGCGCCCTCTTCACCCACGCCTATGAAGGCATCCCCGCCCGGGACCTGCCCGATGCGCTGCTCGCCGAGCTCCCCCACGCCCAGCGGGACGCGGAGGCGGCGCGGCGGCTCGAGTTCCGCGAGGTGCGCGAGAGCCGCGCACGGCAGCTCGCCACCCATGCGCTGCGCACCATCGAGCACGCGCGTGAGCCGCTGGCCAAGGCCGCCTTCGCGGCGAAGGCGGAGGACCGGGCCGAGGCGCTCGTCTACCTCGTGCGCGCCACCGGCCGCTCGCGCCGGGGCATGGCGGAGACGCTGACCCACCTCATGCGCCTGCGCAACGAGCAGGACCCCGTGCGCATGGCGGTGCTCCAGGAGCTGGCCGCGGTGCCGCTGTCCTCCTTCACCGCCGAGCACATCCCCTCGCTCACGGAGCTGGTCATCTGCGTCGTCGAGGCACGCGACTCCTCGCACAGCACGCGCGCCGCGCTGCAGCAGCTCGCCTTCCGGTTGATGCAAGGCCACGCCACCGAGCCCCAGGGCCCGCTGTTCCAGTTCGCGCTGGACACGCTCAAGCGCCTCGCGGGCCAGTCCGGCACCCTCGCGCTTCCCTCGCTCGAGAAGAACCTGCCGCGCGGCGCGGAGCTGAGCATCGTCTCGACCCTGCTGCCGATGATCCGCTCCGCCGCCGCGCGCGACAGCCACTTCCTCGCCATCACCCTGGCCCAGGCGCTGGGCCGGCGCGCGTGGAACGCGGACCTGCTCCAGGCCGTGCTCGAGCCGGCAACGGAGGCCTCGCACGACGCGACGGCGCGAACGGCCATCACCCTGTGGCTCGCCTCGCCGCGGACACGCGAGGTGCGGGTGCGCAAGCTCCTGGACCGAGACGAGACGACGGTGACCCTCCCCGCCGTCTTCGCGCACCTCCACCTGCGCCGCCAGGACTGGTTGGACCCGTTCCTCCAGGTGCGGCAACTGCGCGGGCGCTTCGACTCGGGCAAGGCGGCCTGGGTACCTCCCGCCACGGACGGCTTCCACCGTTGGCTGCCGCGACAGCAGCGGGCCTTCATGTCCCCGCTCCTGCGCATCGCCCAGGACGGCCAGCGCAGCGCCTGGGAGCGGATGCGGGTGCTCAGCATCCTTCCCCGCCTGTTCGTGGTGACGGCGGACACGCTCACGCCGTTCCTCGCCTCCCAGGACGTGCCCACCGTGGAGGCCGCCCTGGGGGCCCTGGCGTGGCTCGACCAGCCGGAGACGGGGCTGCCGCTGCTGCTGGAGCACCTCGATGGAGACCGGGCCCGCGTGGCCATGTACGCCATTCCCCGCGTGGCCAGCCAGGTGAGCGGCGACACGCTGTCGGCCACGCTGGCGAACCTGCTGGCGCGCGAGAAGCTGAAGGTGACGGTGCAGAAGGAGGTGGTGCGCCTGCTGGGGACTTTCCGCTCGGCGCGCAGCCTGGCGCTGCTGCGCCAGCAGTGGGAGCGGCCCCAGCTCCACCGGGACGTACGCATCGCCGTGGGCCACGCGGCGCGCCGGCTGCTCGATGCGCCCGAGGCCTGGGAGATTCTCGGCGCCATGGCCCAGAGCCCGGACACCTACGTGGCCGCGAGCCTGCTGGACCAGCCCGCGATCGTGCTGCGCCCCGAAGTGCGCCCGCGCTACACGGCCCTGGTGCTCCAGGTGGCGCGCCACCCGGATTTGACGGTGCGCCGCCAGGCCTTCGATTCGCTCTCGGCCTGGTCTCCCGGCTCGGAGGACGCGGTGGCGCGGGCGGCGGCGGAGCGCATCCTGGACCTCGCGGGCGGCGCCGAGTGGCGCGAAGCCACGAACGCGCTGGTGGAGGCTGTGCGAGACGGTATCGCCGTGGAACACGTCATCTCGACCACGGCGGCGCTCGTCAGCGCGCCCCTGAGCGTGGAGCAGAACGCGACTCCGGAGCGGGATTTGCCTGCCCGCCAGCGGCTGCTGACGCTGTGCGCGACGCTGCTGAACCTGCCCCGACCGGTGCGCCTGCGCCTGCGCGCGCACTTGCATGAGGTCGCGGGCCTCATCGCCACCGACGCCTCGCTCTGGCTGGAGAGCGTGGGGCTCCGGCTGGGAACTCTGGATTGGAAGGACACGGGCGGAGCGATTCAGGCATTGAGGGGGCTCGCGGAGGAACTCCGGAACGAGCCCTTGTTCGCGCCAGCGCTGGCGAGCACGGTTAGCACCTCAGTGTCCCAGGGCGATGCGGAGTGGGAGCCGGAGGCCCTGCTGGAGATCTCCGATGGGGTGGCGGAAGCGGCGCCACTCGTCTCGGTGATGCTCGTGAGCGCGGCGGGAGAGAAGCTGCACTGGCGCGAGGATGCGGCCAGCCGGCTCCGCGCCCTGCGCGAGCACTCGCGCCCCGCGATTCGCGCCCAGGCTCGGGCCGTCCTCACCGCGAGCGAGTAGGTTGGGGACACATGCGTTTCCGCGCGTGCATCGCACTTCTGCTCGTTCTCTCGGCCTGCGCCTCGTCGACGCCGAGCCCGAAAGAACCAGCGGTCCGGAGCCCGCGGCTCGCCAACCTCCAGAGAGCAGCGGCACTGCCCTGGACGGACGACGGGCGATGCGTCGCGCAAGAGGCTTCCCAGCCCTGGCCCGTGCTGGCGGAGCGGTGCTTTCACGCTCTTGACCATGACCGGATCCGGTTCAACGACCCCACGAGAAGATGCGCGGTCGCCTCGGCGGGTGCGGCTGCCGTGGGAATCGGGATCTGCGTCCTGGCGGCACCGGAGATCATCGTGGGAGCGGTAATCGTCACCGGCGTGGTGGTGGTGGGCGTCGCCATCAAAGAGGCACTGGATGCCTATGAGCGGGGGGCATCCCGCGAGCGTGCGAGTCCTCGACCCGAAACGGAGTCCGCCACGCGGGAAGCTTCGGCGAGTCGAAGACCCAAGCCGGAAGGGTCCCCGTTGGGCAGGGACGGGGCTCCTCCAGACCCGCCAGACCTGGAGCCGCGTGCTCGTCGCCCTGAATGCACGCCCAGACGCGTGCCTCCCAAGGGAGGACACCCCTTCCATAACGAATGCGCCGATAACATCCCGCACAGCGCCTTCCGTGGCGCCAACGTGCTCGTCAACGGCAAGGCTTTCGATGCGCTGCAACCTGCCACGCGAACGCTCTGGGAGGTCAAGACCGACAACTTCGATACGTACACGGACGACCTGCAGGACATCGTGATCAAAAGTCAGGTACCGAAGCTGCTGATCGAGCGCGACCTTGCCAAGGCCTGCGGTTTTGACTTTCGGGTGGGCGTACGCAGCGCGGCACACAAAGTCGAGTTGGAGGCCGCAGCCCGAGAGCTCAGGGGGCTCATCGTCATCATGGACTGGTGCTGAGATGCCTGCCACGCCACGAAACGACCTTCGATTGACCGTCCACGCGCCCGCGCTCACGCGCGAGGATGACCGCCCTGTGGCCGTTGTTCATGCCATGGAACGCGCGCTCCCCGGCTTGCACCTCGGATGGATGATTTCCGACGAGGGGCAGCGCATTCCCCTTCCGGACCGAGATGCCTTTGTCGCCCGCGAAACGAAGGACGGAGGCTTTCCGCTCCTGCGCAATGGCGATGACACGTTCCGGGTGACCGTGACGGGATGGGAAAGCCCAGCGGGCAGTTCTCCAGGTGGTCAGGCCCATTTGGAAGTCCATGCCAAGCTGCCTCTGAATGCGACCGGAATCGCGGCGGCACAGGAGGTGCTGGAGGCCGTGGCGGAGGCCGCGCGAGCGTTCTGGGGGCATGCAACGTCCTTCCGCGCGGGGTTGGACATCGTGCGCCAGACGAAGAATGGGCCGGCTGACCTTGAGGCGCCCCCCCGGGGACTGCCTTCGATCAAACCCCCGAGGGACATCCGCTCACCCGAGATCCCGCAGTGCCTGGGATGGCTAAACTACTGGTCGGCGCCTACCGCGCGCGCCATCGGGTTCCCGGACTCCGCCCGCGACACCGAACTGCTCTCACGGGCGCGGCGCACGCCAACGGGTGGGTGGGTTGTGAAGCTCACGGATGCATCGCTCGATCTCGATGACCCCACCCACCTGGACACGCTGCTGCGGGCCTACGAGCGCTTCCCTGAGATCGGCGGGCGCTCAGCCCTTTGAGCGAGGTCGGCGCGCTCACAGCGCATGGCTTCCATGGCGCCCCCGCTCACTCGGGTTCCGCGCCCTCATCCTCCAGCACGGTCTCCGTGGGGCGCCGTGCTCCCGCGGGACCGCCCGCGCTGCCCTGAACCCACCGGGCCAGTTCGAAAGGCCCTGCCTCCGGCCTCGCGCGCCTCAACGGTGAGAGCAGCGCGCGAAACGCCTCCGCCGAGGCCACTCGCTCCTCCGGCCGGCGCGCCAGGCACGCGCGCAGCAGCGGCCGCAGCTCCGCCTCCACCTCCTCCAGCGGGCCGAGGTGCGCCTCGCGGACGCGGTCCATCGTCTCCAGCGGCGTCTCTCCATCGAAGGGCCTGCGCCCCGTGAGCAGCTCGTGCAGCGTGGTGCCCAATGAGAAGAAGTCACTCGCCGGGCTCAGCGCCCCGCCTCGCACCTGCTCCGGCGACATATATGCGTACGTGCCCTTGCGCACCCCGGCGCGGGTGATGTCCCGAAGCAGCGTGGCCTTGGCGATGCCGAAGTCCGCCAGCTTCACCTCCCCGAGCCGTGACACCAGCACGTTGGCCGGCGTCACATCCCGATGCACCACCCCCAGCGGCCGCCCCTCGTCATCCGTCAGCCCATGCACCGCCCCCAGCGCCAGCGCCAGCTCGTCGGCGATGTGCAGTGCCAGCGCCGTACCCGGCAGGCCTCGGGCCAACAGGCTCGCCAGATCCGCGCCGTCCACGTAGTCCAGCCGGACGTAGTACGTCCCCTCGACACACCCCAGGTCATGCACGCCCACGAGGTTGCGGTGGCTCAGCCGCGCGCCCAGCCGCCCCTCCTCGATGAACATGCGCTCGTACACCGCGTCGCCCACGTGCTCCGGGCGCAGCACCTTGAGCACCACGCGCTTCTCGAAGCCGCTCGCCCCGAAGGCCAGCGCCAGGAACACCTCCGCCATGCCCCCCGCGCCCAGGCGGCGCACGAGGCGGTACGGCCCCAGCTGTCGCGGCAGCTCCCTCACCCGCCCTAGGATAGCGCCTCCCTTGAGCGAAACCGTCCTCATCACCTCCCAGGAAAGCGCCGGCCCTCCTTCCCCCCGGCGCTGCCAGCTGCTCGTCATCGATGGCCCGGACGCCGGTCGCGCCGTGCCGCTCGGCGCCGAGCCCGTACGCGTGGGCACGCGCGAGGGCTGCACCCTGCGCCTGACCGACCCTCGCGTCTCCGGTGAGCACCTGGAAGTACGCGCCGACGGCCTGGACTTCGTGGTGAAGGACCTGGAGAGCCGCAACGGCACCCTCTACGAGGGCTCGCGCATCCGCGAGGTGCGCGTACAGCCAGGAGCCACCTTCAAGCTGGGCCGCAGCTTCCTGCGCCTCCAGCCGGAGAGCCAGCCGTGGGAGGTGGCCCCCAGCCAGGCGCGCAGGTTCGGAGAGCTGGTGGGCGAGAGCCTCGCCATGCGCGAGCTGTTCGCCGTGCTCGAGCGCGTGTCGCCCTCGGACGTGACGGTGCTGCTGCAGGGAGAGACGGGCACGGGCAAGGAGCTGGCGGCGCGCTCCATCCACGAGGCGAGCGCGCGGCGCAAAGGACCCTTCGTCGCGGTGGACTGTGGCGCCCTCCCCGAGGGGCTCGTGGAGAGCGAGCTGTTCGGCCACGTGAAGGGCGCCTTCACCGGGGCCCTCGCCGCGCGCTCGGGCGCCTTCGTCCGCGCCAACGGCGGCACCCTCTTCCTGGATGAGCTGGCCGGCATTCCCCCGCCCGTGCAGGCGCGGCTGCTGCGCGTGCTGGAGGAGCGCAAGGTGCGCCCCGTGGGCGGCGACGCCGAGCAGCGCGTGGACGTGCGCGTGGTGGCCGCCTCGCGCCAGGAGCTCGCCCTCGCCGTGGCCGAGGGCACCTTCCGCCCGGACCTCTACTACCGCCTCGCCGTGGTGCCCTTGCCTCTGCCCCCGCTGCGCCAGCGCCGCGAGGACCTGCCGCTGCTCATCGCCGAGATCCTCCGCCGCCGGGGCCTCGAGCCCGGGCCCATCCGCGGCCCCGCGCTGGAGCTGCTGTCCGGCCACGCCTGGCCCGGCAACGTGCGCGAGCTGCGCAACGTGTTGGAGCGCGCCCTCGCCCTGGCCCCCGGCGCCAGCCGCTTCGAGGAGCTGCGCCCCTCCCTCCAGCCCGTGGGCGCGGGGCCCGAGCTGGCGGTGCGCACGGATCTCCCCTTCTCGGAGGCCAAGCAGGCACTCATCGAGCACTTCGAGCGCCACTACCTGCGTGACGTGCTGGCGCGCGCGCGCGGTAACCTCTCCGAGGCGGCGCGGCAGTCCGGCGTGGACCGCAAACACCTGCGCGCCCTCGCGCGGCGCCACGGCCTGCTGCCCTCCAGCGATGAGCCGGATGACGCCGAGCGCTGAGCCACGCGCGTGACACATCCGAGACGGTTGACGCGAAGTGTAAATCCCCAGTTTCTCAGCTCTTGGGAGTTACGGGGTGAGAGACCCTGTCTTGTGTCTCGGATGGTTCTATTTTAGACGTCTTATCGTAGAATCTTCTTCTTCTGGCAGCCTGCTGCCGCTCCTCCCTTCAGCGCTCGCTGCCTCAGAAGTCGGGATCTCCCAACCCCGATCCCTGCAGTACGCCACAACAGGAGAGTCGTAATGCGCCAAGTAGCAAAATGGACCGCCTGTCTCGCGCTAGTGATGTCCGCGTCGAGCTGGGCGCTCGTCCCCCCCAAGCCGGGGCCCAACTCGCTCGCGAGCAAGGCCTTCTACAAGCCGGAGATGTATCTCCCCATCACCAACGTACATCTCCAGGAGGCGCAGGCACGACTCTCGTCGCAGAGCGCCAGCGCCTGGAATGACTTCTTCGCGCGCCATGGCAAGGACTTCAATGTCTACATGGACCTGCGCACCGGCGCGCCGACCTCCATCCAGGGCGTCATCCCCCTGCTGCCGGGCAAGGGCTCTGGCAACAGCGTCACGCTCTCCAGCCTGAGCAAGAAGCTCGGCCGGGCCGTGTCCAAGGTGGATGAGGCCGTCGTGGCCGACGTCATCACCCAGTTCATCGCCGACAACTCGGCCGTGCTGGCCGTGGACCCGCTGCAGCTGGGCGAGCCGCGCGTCACGCCGATCAACGAGAACCTGTGGCAGGTCCACATCCCCCAGCAGGTCAACGGGGTGAGCGTGCGTCACGCCCGCGTGGCGGCCACCATCAGCTACGGCAACCTGATCCTCATCGGCACCGAGTCGTGGGCCAACGCCAACATCTCCACCAAGCCCGCGGTCGCCGCGGAGCTGGCGATGGGCTCCGGTGGTGACTACCTGGGGATGTACGAGACTCCGAGCAACGTGTGGAAGCAGGCCGCGCTGGAGATCATCCCGATGACGCGCCCGGAGACGCAGAACGGGCAGACCTTCACGGGCGCCACGGGCAACGGCTACGTCCACAAGCTGGTGTGGACCTACGGCTTCCAGCGCGACGAGGAGCATGAGCGCTGGAAGGTCTCGGTGGATGCGCAGACGGGCGAGACGCTCGCCGTCGAGGACGACAACCACTACTTCGAGGCCTCCGTGAAGGGCGGCGTCTACCCGTCCACCAACATCGAGAGCTGCACCACCAACGAGACGTGCGGCTCCATGCAGCCGGACTCGCCGATGCCCTGGGCCAACACGGGCTTCGCCGAGCCGAACAACTTCACCAACGGCGCCGGCGTCTACGACTACAGCCAGGGCACCGCGAGCACCACCCTGGCCGGTAAGTACGTGCGCATCAGCGACACCTGCGGCCAGGTGACCTTCAGCTCGCCCAACGGCAACATCAACATGGGCGGCGTCAACGGCAACCACGACTGCACCACCGGCGGTGGCGGCCCTGGCAACACCGCGGCGGCGCGCTCGGGCTTCTACGAGCTCAACAAGCTGGCCGAGCAGGCCCGTGGCTGGCTGCCGAACAATACGTGGCTGAAGCAGCAGCTGACGTCCAACATGAACCTCAACAGCACCTGCAACGCCTTCTGGGACGGCTCCACCGTCAACTTCTACAAGAGCGGCGGCGGGTGCCGGAACACCGGTGAGATTGGCGCCGTGTTCGACCACGAGTGGGGCCACGGCATCGACGACTTCGACGCCAACGGCATGCTGTCCTCCTCCAGCGAGGGCTACGCGGACATCGCCGCCGTCTACCGCCTGCAGACCTCGTGCGTGGGCTACGGCTTCCTCCACACCTCGGATGATGGCTGCGGCCAGACGCCGGACGGTACGGGCTTCAACTCGAACGAGGCGCAGCAGGGCGCGGCCTGGTGCGACACGCAGTGCTCCGGCGTGCGCGACACCGACTGGGCGAAGATGACCCCCAACACCCCGGCCACCCCGCAGAACTTCAGCTGCTCGCGCTGCCTCTCCGGCAGCGGCCCGTGCGGCAAGCAGGTCCACTGCGCCGCCTCGCCCGCGCGCCAGGCCGCCTGGGACTTCGTCTCGCGCGACCTCGTGGCGGCTCCGTACAACTACGACTCGAACACCGCCTTCATCGTCGCCAACAAGATCTTCTACCAGGGCAGCGGCAACGTCGGCTCCTGGCACGGCTGCGACTGCACCGCCGGCACCTCGGACGGCTGCGGCGCCACCAACGCCTACATGCAGTGGCTGGCGGCGGATGACGACAACGGCAACCTGGCCGACGGCACCCCGCACATGACGGCCATCTACGCGGCCTTCAACCGCCACAACATCGCCTGCACCACGCCGGCGCCCGTGAAGGCCGGCTGCGCCAACGGCCCGGCCAGCACGCCCCAGGCCCTGGCCACCCCTGGCCAGAGCCAAGTGGACCTGAGCTGGAGCCCGGTCACCGGCGCCAGCCAGTACTGGGTGATGAAGACGGAGGGCTTCGCCGGCTGTGACTTCGGCAAGGCGCGCATCGCCAACATCTCCGGCACCAGCTACGTCGACACCGAGGTGGCCAACGGCCGCCAGTACTGCTACTCGATCGTCGCCGCCAAGTCGGAGTCCTGCGTGAGCCCGGCCAGCACGTGTACCTGCGTGACGCCGGCTTGCACCCCGCCGTCCGAGTCGCCGGTGCAGGCGGGCCCGGTCGACGGCTCCACCGACACCGAGTTCACCCTGACGCTGGACTGGGACGACCTGGCGGAGACCACCTATGACGTGCAGGTGGCCACCGACGCGGAGTTCGTCCACGTGGTGCGCTCGGGCGCCTCGCTGGCGCAGAGCACCTGGAACGTGTCGCCGGCGCTCTCGCCGGAGACGACGTACTACTGGCGCGTGCGCGCCCGTAGCCTGTGCGGCGGCGCCAGCGGCTGGTCCGCCACGCGCACCTTCACCACGCGCCCGTGCATCCAGCTGGCCACGCCCAGCCTGAGCACCCCGGCCAGCGGCGCCACCAACGTGGCGTACGCGCCCTCGCTGGACTGGAACGACATCGCCATGTCGACCGGCTACGACGTGCAGGTGGCCCTGGACGCGAACTTCACCAACGTGGTGCGTTCGGCCACCGCGGTGAACGCCAGCAACTGGACGGTGTCGCCGGAGCTGGCGCCCAACACCAAGTACTACTGGCGCGCCCGCGCGGTGGACACCTGCGGCCAGAGCGCGTACGCGGCCGTGGCGAGCTTCACCACCGCGAACGTCTGCACGCCCTCGCTGGCCACCTTCAACGCCACCCTGCAGGCTCCGTACTGCGCGGCGGGCTGCGGGTGTGACACCAACACGCTGGTCCGCGGTCGCGGCGCCACCTCGGCGGGCGGCTACGAGATGAACACGCCCAACACCCTCAACGACTCGTGCGCCGACGGCAACTCCGGCCGCTACCACGTGGACGAGAGCATCGACAAGCTGCTGCTCGCCACCCCGGACAAGGGCCTCATCGTCCCCGGCAAGCAGGTGAAGCTCGACGTGACGGTGTGGTGCGTGAACAGCACGGACAAGCTGGACCTGTACTACACGACCAACGCGGCCACGCCGTCCTGGTCTCCGCTGGCCACCTCGATCGCCTGCCCGGGCGCGGGTGCGAAGACGATCTCGCACACGTTCACCGTGGGCAGCACGCCGGGCACGCACGCCATCCGCGCGCAGCTGCGCTACGCGGGCGCGCCGGGCATCTGCAGCACCGGCAACTACAACGAGCGTGACGACCTGGCCTTCACGGTCGCCTCGCCGATCGCTCAGGCGAAGTAAGCCGTTCGCGGTGACTCCTCCCTGAGCCCACGCGCCAGGGAGGAGGCGCCGCCCTGAAGCGGGCATGAAAAAGGGCTCCCGGGTCACCCCGGGAGCCCTTCTGTTTTCCGGCCCGTGCGGCCGAGGCTTCAGCGCAGCTCGAAGTGGTCCACCGTCAGCAGCGGCGTGCGCGGATCGAACTCGAAGTCCACGTACTTCGCCGTGGAGGACTTCTCGTCCATCTGGACCTTGGACCGGCCAATCTCCAGGTTGGCGGCGTCATAGGCGCGCAGCTCCAGCGGGCCCGTGTACGCCTGATCCATCGTCACATAGACGGTGATGGAGTGCCGGGCGGCGGCGGCCTCGGCGCGGGTGGCCCGCGTGGCGCCCAGGCCCTTGGGCCCCAGCTCCTGATGCACGGCGAGCTTCACCTGGCTGATGCCCTTGTCGAAGCCCACGCCCACCGCCTTCACCACCTCGCCCGAGCCCTCGGTGACGACCTGGGCGGCCTCCTTGCCCTCCGTCTTCAGCGCCTCGCCCACGCCCTTGACGATGCGGGCCTTGGTCGACACAAGCATGTTGCCCTGGTCCTCGGCGGCCTGGAGCTTCTCTTCGCGGCTCTTGCAGCCGGTGACGACACAGGTGAAGACCAACAGGCCCATCAGGCGACGCATTCGTGCAAACCTCCGAAGATCCGAAACGCGCGCCAGCTTAATGGAAGAGGGTCCGCGCCTGCACCAGCACCGCGAAGCTGTTGAGGGTGACGTGTAGGAGGATGGGTGCGCACAGGCCGCCACTGCTCAGCCGCGCCCAGCCCAGCAGCAGGCCCAGGAAGAAGATCCACCCGGTGAACACGCCATAGAAAGGGTGCAGGGAGGCGAAGATGCCAGCGCTGACGACCAGCGCGGCCGTGCGCCCCATCCACCCGCGCAGCCAGGGCAGGAGCGCTCCCCGGAACACGAGCTCCTCGCCCACCGGCGCCAGGAGCGCCGCGGGGATGGCGAACAGCAGCCAGCCGAGCGCTCCCATGGGTCCTTGCTGCGCCATGCCGATCAGCGGGTGCTGGCTGGTCTCCAGGGGCGCCGAGAGCCGCTCGGAGAGCCACACCAAGCACACCATGAGGCGCGGTGCCAGGGTGACGAGCAGCCCCAGGCTGATCAGGTATGTCCGCAGCCAGCCGCGCGTCCCCTCCTCGGGGGGAGCGCCGGCGCCCCGCCTCCAGAGCAGCCACCCGGCGACGAGGAGCAGCCCCGTCTGCGTCCACATACCGAGGAACACCGCGCCCCGGCTCGGGCCGCCGAGCCATGCGGAGAGGCCCTTCACGGTCACCGTGAAGCCGAGCACCGCGACCGTCAGCGCCACGAGCACGCCGAGCGGGCTGGCACCGGCGCGGCGCCTGCGCCCCAGGAACCAGAGGGTGAGCAGCGCCACCACCGTCACGCCGACGCCGAGCTGCTCCCTGCGCAGCCCCTGGCTGGAGGCCGAGCTCCCCTCCTCCGGGAGCGGCTCGAACAACCCACGGGGCGGAGGCGCGAAGGAGCGAGCTTCCACCGGCACCACGTCCACCCGCCAGCGCTCCCCTTCCCGCTCCACCTCGAGCGCCACCGGCGCGTCGGGCGCGGTGTCCCGCACCACCTCCTGCAGCGACTCGAGGCTGTCGATCGGCTTGCCGTTGGCCTGGTGTACCCGGTCTCCGGGCCGCAGGCCGGCGGTGGCCGCGGGCCCGCGCTCGAACACCTGGCTCAGCCGCACGCCGGGGCCGGGAGCCTCCGTGTCCGGACGCACGCCCAGCACCCTCCGGGAAGCGGTTGGGAGCCCTGACTTCTTCTCTCCGCCCTTCCGCTCCAACGCCATGTGCAGCGAGGCGAGCGCCACCAGGGTGTCCACCACCGCCAGCGCCACCAGCCAGCGGTGCCAGGAGCGGGTGGTGGGGCTCGCCTCCTTGCGCCGGCCCATGAGGACGAGCGCCCACACCACGGGCAGGCCGAGGCAGGGGATGAAGCCGGCCACCAGCGCCCAGATGAGGGACAGCCGGGCCGCGGCCTCGGGGCCTCCCCCTTCAGGCGAGGAGCGTCGGTCTTCCAGCGGGGCGGACGGGGGTGGGGGTTCGGACACGAGGGGCCTTGGGTGGAGGCTCGGTAGCACACTGTCCTCCCCCCGGCTCGCACCCCGCGTCAAGTTCCGCGCCTGCTCGCCTGCTCTCAGCGTCTCGTCACTTTTCTCACCAGCCGGATCTTTCGGCCGTGCGCTTCAGGTTCGGACGATTTCGGGTAATCCTTTGAGCTGCGTGCGTTTCTCTCTCTGTCTGATCCCTCTGCTGTGCGTCGGCTGTGCCGCGCACGTTGGTCCCCCTCCCTCCGCGTCGGTGCGCCCCGAGCGCCCGGAGGCGGTGGCCGTCGCGCCTCCCGTGGCCGCTTCGGAGCCCGCTCCCGCCGCGCCCTCTTCGGTGACGCTCCCCGCGGAGCCAACCGCTCCGGCCGTGGCCCTCGTGGAGCCCGCGGCCGCCACGCCCGCCGAGAGCCCGGACGCCACCGAGGCCCCCGAGGGCGAGGGCGATGAGGAGGACGCCTCGCCCGAGGTCGCCGGGTTCGACTCCGCCGACGGAGACGAGGCCGAGACCCCCGCCGAGCCCGGCTCGGAGATCCCCGGCATGCTGTACACGGCCGACCTCTCCGACGAGGAGCTGGAGAAGCGGTGGAAGGACGACCCGGCCTCGCTGGGCTCGGTGTCCGTGGGCTTCGTGCACAGCGGCCGGCTGGTCAACAGCGTCCGCTTCCCGCAGGAGAAGGACTGGCTCGTCGTCTCCCCCGAGAAGGCGTGGACGACCCAGGAGACGGTCGACTACATGACCCGCGTCATCCGCGAGCTGCGCACGCGCTTCCCGGAGGCGCCCCTGCTGCGCGTCAACCAGATCAGCGGCAAGGACGGCGGCCACATCCGGCCCCACAAGAGCCACCAGAACGGCCGGGACGTGGACCTGGGCTTCTACTACCCGGGCGGCAACCCGGTCCGGGCCCGCGCGCGCGAGAACTACATCGATCCGAAGATGAACTGGGAGCTGGTGCGCGCCCTCGTCACCCTCACCGACGTGCAGATCATCCTCGTGGACCGGCGCGTGCAGAAGGTGCTCTATGACTTCGCGCTGAAGAACGGCGAGGACAAGGCGTGGCTCGACTCGCTGTTCCACGCTGGGGAGAACTCGATCATCAAGCACGCGCGCGGGCACCGGGACCACTTCCACGTGCGCTTCTTCAACCCGCGCGCCCAGGAGCTGGGCCGCCGCATCGCCCCGCTGCTGGCGCTGCAGCCCGAGCACAACATCGCCATGCACCGCGTCCGCTCGGGAGACACCCTGGGCGCGATCGCCATGCGCTTCAACTCCACCGTGACGATGATCCGCAACGCCAACCGCATCCGCGGCCACATGCTGCGCATCGGTCAGGTGCTCTCGGTGCCGCTGCGCGGGCCGTGCAACCGCTGCCCCGTTCCGCCGCCCGTGGTGATTCCGCCCCGGCGCATGCCCGCCGAGGCCAAAGCCGAGGCCGAGACCGCTCCGGCGGAGCAGCCCGCCGAAGAGGTGCGCACCGCCTCGGAGCTTCCGGGCTCCTGAGCCCCCGGCCCGCTCAATCCGGGTCGATCGAGGCGCTCCGGACTCCGGGGAGCCGGCTGCGCAGCCCCTGGAGCAGTTCGAGGCCGTCCGTCCGCGAAGGCACGGGCAGCTCCACCACCGCGGTGCCTCCCTGGGAGCCCGCGGCCTGCTCGAGCGCGAGGAAGCGGGCCTGGGGGTGCAATTCCCTCAGCGGCCCCACGGCGGCGTTCACGTCCTCGAGCCCCAGCGACAGCTTCACCAGCTCCATGCGCTGCTCGCTGACCGCGTCCAGCACCAGCAGCACAGCGCCGAAGAACGCGGTCGCGCAGAGCGCCACGGAGGCCGCTCCCAACCCGCAGGCCATGCCCACGCCGATCATCACGAACATGACGGCCGCGTCTCGCGGGTCCTTGATGCCCGAACGGAAGCGGATGAAGCCCCCGAGCCCCACCAGACCAAAGGCGCGGGAGACGCTGTCACCGATGACCGTGGTCATCACCGCGCCCGCCACGGCGATCAACACCTGGGTGTGGACCGACTTGGGCGGGAGCGGGGAGACGTGCGGCATGAGCTTGCGCCACGGCCGGTAGGCCAGGAACGCGCCGAGCACCAGCGCCAGGGTGAAGCGCTCCAGCAGCGCGGGGATGGTGAGGAAGTGCGGGCTGACGTCCAGCCCCTGCAGCGCGGTCTCAAGCGGTGGCATCGAGGGCTCTCTGGAAGGTGTCGGGGGCGCCTCGGGTGGCCTGGCGCAGGAGGGCGAAGTCTTGAGGGTGGCTGGCCAGGAGCCGCTCGGCGAGGGCGCGCCCGCGCGGCGTCTGGAGCAAGGGCCCCAGGCTCCGCACCGTCGAGGAGGGCCACGTGTCCGCCAGGGCCGTGCGCAGCCCCCAGGCCGGAGCGCCCTCCATGCCGACGATGGAGTCCAGCACCTCCTCGCACTGCGCGCCGAAGGACTCGCGCAGCGCCCAGGCCCGAGGGTGGTCCAACCCCTCGAGGGTACTGAGGACGGCGCGAGAGGCCCGCGCCACGTGCTGCTCGCGCAGCTCCCAGGCCCGGGGGCTCACCAGCCCCGCCAGCGAGCGCAGCACCGCATCCGGCGCGGCGGCCCAGGCCCGCTCACGCCACGTCCAGGCCCGCTCGCTCTCCAGCCCGCGAATGGAGCGGCACCCCGTGCGCGCCACGCGCTCCAGCGCGAGGGCGTCTTCTCCTCCGGCATCCGAGAGCCAGCGCAGCCGCTGGCTCCACGCCTGCGTCCCGTTGAGCCCTTCCAGCGAGGCAATCACGCTCTCCGAGGCGGAGAAGTAGATGCGCTCGCGCATCTTCCAGGCCTGCTCCGAGTCGAGCCCATTCAGGGATTCGGCGACCTGCACCGGTACACGCTCGATCAGCCGATCTCGAAGCTCCCAAGACTCGGGCGCATCGGCCGCCGCGTCCCTCAAGGAGCCGAGGACCTGCCCCGGCGCCTTGTCCGCGAGCTGCCGCCGCAGGTGCCACGAGGCCTCATCCGTGAAGCCCACGAGGCTGTAGGCCACCAGCTCCGGGCACCGCTCGGCCAGGGCCTCGCGGCGCTCCGTCATGTCCTCGCCCTCCATGCCCGAGAGGAAGTACGCGGCCAGGGAGGGCTCGTCCTCCCTCCAGACATCGAGCTGGCGGAGGAGTCTCCCCCGCGCCTCCTCCAGGGAGCGCACGGGGGACGGAGCGGCCCGCAACGTGCGCGCGGACGGGGAGATGCCCTCGCGGGCCTGGAGGATGTCCTGGACCACCTGGCGCACGAGCGTCTCCAGCGTCACCCCCGCGTTCTCCAGCAGCGTCCAGCGCTCGGGAGCCTCGGCCGCCAGCGCCCGGTAGCCCGAGCGCAGCCGCACCTGCAACCCGCTGCCCGCGAGCCCCTTGCGCGAGGGGGCACCGGGCTTGGGCGTGAGGATCTTCGAGATGCGGCGGCGGGCCCGGGCCAGGGCCGGGTCCACGTCCATCAGGAAGACGCGGTCCGGCGTCAGCCCCCGCGCGCAGGCGTCGAGCACGGGCCGCACCACATGCTCCGGCATGCCGCGCCCCCACCGCGCGAGCACCTCGGCGGTGTAGAAGAAGCGGTCGGTGATGACGACATCGCTCTCCGCCAGCGCCGGGCGCGTCACCTCTTCCAGGAGCTGAGCCTCGCGCGCCGCGTAGAGCAGCAGCTCGGCCGTGGGCGTGAGCGCCAGGTGGGCGGGGTCCCTCGTGAAGCGCCGCAGCCCCTCCGAGACGGGCGAGGCGAGCAGCCCTCCCTCCCGGACGTGCCGAACCCGGAGGCCCGCATGTCGCAGCTCCTGGGCCACCCGGTTGGACAGGGTGGTCTTTCCCGAACCATCGATGCCTTCGAAGACGATCAACATGAGCGGGCTACTCTCCGAAGGTCGTCCGCACCGCCGCCTCGCGCTGCTCGGCGAACTGGAGCAGCCCCGAGGTGCCGGTGAGCGCGTCCTGGAACTGCTGCGCGCTGGAGTAGGTGAAGCCCTGCCGCTCGGCGTTCTCTCCCACCACATAGGGGGCGATGAGCGTGTGCGCCTGCTGCATGCGCTCCTTCATCGCCGAGGCGGCCAGCGGGCCCTGGATCGACTCCCGCACGTATTGCTCGTACTTCGCCTTGTAGACCGGATCATCCATGAGGTAGCGGATGAGCGGCCAGCTCTCGTTGACCTCGGCCAGCGTGAGCGAGAGCGACTGGCCCGCCGACATCGACAGGTTGTGGTCCCACGTAATCCAGTGCAGCCGGTTCCCATCGTTCGGGTCCGCGTACAGGTAATAGTTGTGGGCCATCCGCCCGTAGCTGTCCCAGTTCGCCAGCACCGTGTTGGTCGCCAGCCACTGCAGGAAGCCGTCCACGTCCAGCGTCCCCTCCAGGCGCGCGCGCCAGGCCGCCGCGTCGCTCCGGTCGGAGTGGAGCGCCGCGATGGCCGCCTCCACCGACTCCCAGCCCAGCTCGGCCGCATCCGACTGCGCCTCGAAGGACGCCGAGTCGAACGTCCCCCACGTGGCGCCCGTGCCGTCCGCCTCGTAGAGCGCGCCCTTGTGGTTGCCGAAGTGGGTGTCCAGCAGCGAGTCCTGCGGATCCTCCGCCACCGTGTAGAGGCCGAAGTACTCGGGCCCATCGCCGTGGTCCACGTACACCGCCATGAAGCCCGTGTGGGCCGCGGGCACGCCCGCCGCGCGGAAGGTACTCGAGGCCACATGGTCCCGGATGTACGAGGCATCGCCCTGGTTGCTGGAGAGCGACAGCTTGCTGAAGCCGTAGAAGTGCTGGCCTTCAATCTCCGGGTGCTCGTCCTCGAACTTGTCGAAGTTGAGCCGGAACGGCAGCTTGCCGATGCCCGAGCGCCAACCCCCCGACAGCGTGGAGTTGCCCTTGTAGCGGATGCCCACGTTCCACCACGTCTTGCCGGTGAAGTTCACCGTCGAGGGCACATAGACCGGCGTCTCGGGGATCAGATCCGCGGCGCCTCCACCTCCGCCTCCCGGGGCTCCGCCTCCGCCACCTCCCGGCGCTCCGCCTCCCGGCCCTCCCTGGGGACGGCACAGGAGCGCCCCATCCGGCGCGGCGCCGCACGTGGACGTGAAGGTGCTGCCGTTGAAGGTCGCGCTGCACGCGTCGCCCGCCGCCTTGCCCTCGCAGGCCGCCGTCAGCTCCGCCGGCGGGCCTCCTCCGCCCGGCATCCCTCCCCCACCCCCTCCGCCCGGCATCCCGCCGACGCCTCCGCCCGCGCCAAACGCGCCCAGCATGCCCGTCATGTCGTCCTGCATCGCCTGCCAGTCCGCCGCGGCGATGACGATGTCGAGCCGCTGGACCTTGTCGGCCGGGAAGACGGTCTCGAAGGAGGGCTCGGCGTTCTTGCCGTGCGTCTCGTCGCTCCAGCCTTCCGGGCGGTTGTCGCCGCAGGCCGTGGCAAGGACCATGAGCGCGGCAAGCGCCGCCCGTCGCGAAACTCCGTGCATACCACTCTCCCCGAGGGGTGAAGGGAACCCTCTGCCAGGACCGGCTCCCTGCCGGCGCTGGGGCTGCGAGGTGACACCCTGCCCAGGGCTCGTGACCCGTTCGTTTCACGCGTGTGACGAACTATTTCCGTGATTCCCTTGCTCGCACAGTGTTGACGGGGCGGCGCGCGGTGCCATTCCCGCCCCGGTCCCGCCCTCGCCCGGTGTAGAGTCGAGCCGAGTCGCGCTTGCCAGAGGATGAGGATGACGCCCTCCGCCGAGGACCGCTTCAACACCGAGGTCATCAAGCTGCTGCTCCAGGTCGCCTGGAGCGACCGGAGCCTCACGCACGCCGAGCACCTGGTCATCTTCGGCCTGGGCCGGAGCTGGAACGTGCCCGAGCTGGAGCTTCAGGAGCTCCTGAAGACGCTGAAGGCCGGTGGCGCCCTGCCCGAGCCCGACCTGGCCGTGCTGCGCACCCGGCCCGATGACGTGCTGGAGGCCGCGCGCGCCCTGGCCGTGTCCGATGGCCGGGTCGCCGACGCCGAGAAGGAGCTGATCGCCCGCGTCCAGGCCCGGCTCAACGACTCCCAGGCCTGAGCCAGCTTCCCTTCAGGCCTCCGCTCAGGCCTCGAGGATGCGCACCACCACGGCGGTGATGTTGTCGCGGCTGCCCGCCTCGTAGGCCCCGGAGACCAGGGCCGCGCACGCCTGGGCCACGTCCGACAGGGCCAGGCTGGTGGCCATGCGCTCCGGCCCCAGCGGCTCGTACAGCCCGTCCGAGCACAGCAGGTACACGTCCCCGGCGCGCAGCTCCACCCGATGCACCGTGGGCTCCGAGCGCTCCGTGCCCAGCGCGCGGGTGATGATGTGGCCGAAGGCGCTCTGTCCCCGAGGCGGCGGCTCCAGCCCCGCCTCGCGCAGCTCCTCGGTGATGGAGTGGTCCCGCGTGAGCGCCTCGAGCTGCCCCTCGCGCAAGCGGTACAGGCGGCTGTCTCCCACGTGGGAGACGGCGGCCCCGCCCTCACCCACCGCGAAGGCCACCACCGTGGAGCCCATCTCTCGCAGGTAGCCCACGCGGCGCGACTGCACCGCGCGCTGCGCCAGCTCCGTACACACCGCCAGCAGGTTCTCCTCCCGGCTGCGACGCCCATCCTGCGGGTGGGGCCAGGCCGCCTCGCCCTCGCGCGCCATCCGCTCCCCGAACTCCTTGAAGGCGTCCACCACACACTGGCTGGCGACCTCGCCGCCCTCCTGGCCTCCCAGGCCGTCGGCCACCACGAACAGGCCCAGCTCCGGCCGCACGCAATAGGCGTCCTCGTTGTGGGGCCGCCGCCCGACGTGTGTCTGTCCCGCGCTTTCGAGTCGCATCCCGTCCTCCTCGTTCCCTCCCTGGGACAGCAAGCAGGGGGCCACCGCCAAGCATGCGAAACCACACCCACGTTGGGGGTCTGGGCCCTCCAGCTATAACGCGCCGGGGGCATCCGGGCCGGGGACTCTATACCTCAGAAGCCCTTGGGACCCAGTTCCTCCTGGTGGTGGCAACTTCCCCCGCTCTGGCGCGACAATGGGGATGCTGCCCTTCGTCCGTGTGAGGGAATCGTATGACCTCCATCCGCCGCCTGCTTTCCGGCATTTCGACCTCGGCGGCGTGGGCCGCCCGGTACGAGGTGAGTGCCCCCATCCGGCAGAAGCAGACCGTGCCCGTGGAGCCGGTGCGCCGGGGATTCTCGGACCAGAGCGACTTCCAGTCGGCCGCCGAGGCGGAGCGCTCGCCCCTGGATGCCTACGCGCCCTCCCTGGCCGGGCGCCCCCGCAAGGCCGTGGAGTCCCTGCGCGCCTACTCCGGCCTGAGCGACTTCCAGGCCGCCCTGCCCCGCTACCAGCACCTGCTGGGCACCCACGTGCCCCCGCCTCCGGCCCGTTACTGGGAGCCCGGGCGCTCGCGCTCCCCGGCGAGCGCCGCCCCCGAGGAGCCTCGCGAGAGCGCCACCCGCCCGGGCCTCACCGCCACGGCCGACCTGGAGAAGGCGTTCGAGAAGGCGGGGGAGGAGGACTCGGTGCTGCTCTACGCGGCCGAGGAGGCCGAGCGTGGGCGCTCCGTCGTCCAACACCCGGATGGCAGCGTCACCGACCCGGCGGCGCCCGAGCGCCACTTCGCGGACGCGAAGGCGTGGGAGGAGGCGAACCCGGGCCTGACTCGCGCCGCGTCCCTGTCGCGCAACGATGTCGAGCTGGTGCTCGCCATGCCCGAGGGCGAGGCGCGCGACGAGGTGCTCGCGGAGCTGGCGAACGCGGACACCTCCAGCGCCTCGGGGGCCTCCGCCACGTCGGCGGATGACTTCATGCCCTCGTTCGACGACCTGCCCGTGAACGCGGAGCCCGAGCTGGAGGCGGCCAGCACCGACGCCTTCCTGCCCTCGCTGGACGACCTGCCCTCGGACACCGAGCCGGTGGAGTCGCTGCTCCAGGCCACCGCCGAGCATGTGCCGCTCTCCTCCGAGGAGGTGGACGCGCTGCTGAACCCCACGGCCGAGGGGGCCGAGGGGCAGGGGCCGCTGAATGTGGCCTTGCAGGTGGCCCGTCGCGGCACGCCGGAGCAGCAGGCGCGCGTCGCCACCACGCTCTACGAGCGGAGCCAGGCCCCTGGCGCCGATGAAGCCCAGCTCTGGCGGAGCGGCGCGACCCTGGCCGCCGCCGCCAGCCCCGAGGCCACCCAGGCCCTGCTCCAACACGTGGGCGAGGCGCAGCTGGCGGACTTCGTTCGGGGCATGATGCAGGCCTGATGTCGCCTCCCTCGGATACGGCCACACTCCTCGGGCCCTCGCTCCTGGGCCACCTGCTGCGCTCGGCGGCGGACCTGCCGCGCCAACCCTCCACGGATGCCCTGCTCCTCCAGGCGGTGCTCCAGGCCGACGCTCGGGCCTTCCAGAGCCCGGAGTTCCGCTCGGGCCTCGCCGCCTGTCTCGCGCGCGCCCGCTACCCGGAGGATGAGGAGACCCGGGCGATGGACGCGGCGCAGTGGGAGGCCCTGTTCTCGGAGCCGCTCGGGGAGCAGCTCCTGAGCGACGCCCAGCTCACACCCGAGCAGCGCCAGGCCCACCTCTCCTTCTTCCTGCTGCGGCCCGAGTTCTCCCTGGAGCTGCTCTCGCTCTACGAGGGCCACCTGACGCGCGTGGCCGCCCACGAGGCGCAGCTCGCGCTCCAGGCGTTTCCCGCCGAGCAGGTGGCGCCCATCGCCCGCTTTCCCCCGGCGCTGGTGGCGCGCTTCCCGGACCTGACCGCGATCGAGCCTCCCGTGACGGCCCAGGCCATCTCCCTGCTCGTCCCGCATGTGCTGAGGCCAGCGCAGGTCTCGCGGATGCTGGGCACGCTCGCCGACGACATCCTCGCCACCGCCCAGGAGGACGCTCCCGAGCAGGCCCACCGGAGCGCGTTCGCGAGCATGGCGGCCGAGGGCCTTCGGGCGCTCGCGGAGGAGCTGCGCACGCAGAGCGACCCTCGGCAGGTGGCGCAAGAGCTGGTGCTCGGAGGCCTCCAGTACCAGGCCTTCTTCCAGCTCCTGGGCCCCTTCACCGAGGACGCGCGGGCGCAGCACGAGCTGCTGTCCACGAGCGTGAGCCACCTCGGCATGGCGCTGGGAGGCCCCGTCGGCGAGGCGGCCGCGAGGGTCGTCTCCCGCCAAGTCTTCCAGGCGGTGGAGGTACACGGCGCGGGCGGACGGCTGCCCCTGGGCGCGCTGGCGGGCGAGGTGCTGGGAGTGCCCGGGCTCGGCCTGGCGCCCGGTGCCCTCAGCGAGGTGACCTCGGCGCTCACCCAGCTCTACGCGGCCCAGCTCACCGCGCTCGAGGATGACGCGGCCGACCTGCTCAGCGACGTCATGCCCCTGCTCTTCCAGGGCGAGGTGGAGGGGCTGGGCAGCGTGTGGGCCTCCCTGCTGGGAGACCCGGAGCGAATGGCCACGCTCCAGGCGCTGGACGCGCAAGCCCGAGCACAGGTGCTGCGGGTGCTGCTGGTCGGCGGCGCGGTGGGCCTCTTTCCCTGGGAGGCGGTGGTGCCAGGACTCCAGGCCAGTAGCCCGGAGCTGTTCGGCGCCAGCCTTGCCCCGAACGTACCGGCGGAGCGCTACGCCGCGAGCGCCGCTCGGGCGGTGGCCGTGCTGGCCAACGAGGAGCTGTGCGAGCAGCTCTCCCAGGGACTGTGCTCGCCCGAGGAGGCGCTGGAGCAGGCGCAAGAGCGCGGGGCGGCGCTCTTCGAGGGAGGACTCCTCCCAGCGGACCCCGCGCTCACCACCGCCCTGCTCGGCGCCGTGGTGCCCCTCCAGCCCACGGAAGAGTGACTCGGACTCAGCGCTCGTGGCGGCGGCGGTAGTCGGCGATCCTTGCGACCAGGGCCTCCTGGATGGCCGCGGGCATGGTGGCCAGCAACACCTCCGCCACCGCGTCATGGACGAACCAGCGCCCCTGGAAGATGTGGGCCTCCTCCAGTTCCTTCCAGGGCGCCAGCAGCTGGTCCACCGGCACCTCCAGCACGTGGGCCGCCAGCTCCGCGCTGAAGTCCGTGCGGGCCACGGCGAACACCCGCGCCAACCTCAGCGCCTCGTCGGAGCGCAGCCGCAGGCGCTGCTCGATGATGGCTCCCACCTTCCCCGGCGGCGGGAGCGAGGAAGGAAACGCCCCGTCGAAGTCGCCGGAGCGCAGCAGGTGACGCGCCGTCTCCACGATGAAGAGCGGATTGCCCCCGGTGTAGTCGGCGATCTTTTCCGCCACCTGCTCCAGCGCGGGCTCCCCCATCCCTCGCAGCATCTGCCGGACCGCCTCGGTGTCCAGCCGCCCCACCGGCACCCGGACCATCAGCCCGGAGTCGATGACGCTGTGGATCAACTGCTTCTCCCACTCGTCCCGGACGTCGCTGGTGCGGTAGGCGTTGATGATGAGGGGGAAGCGTCCGGCCACCATCTCCTCGCGAAACTCGGCATGGACCTGGATGCCCAGCTCGGCGCTGTCGCGGTCCACGTACTGCCCATCATCGAAGACGAGCACGTCCACGTCCCGCAGCGCCTCCCGGATGAACGCGATGATCGCCGAGAAGAGCCGCGCCCGCTCCTCGGGCTGGGAAACCGGAGGCAGCGGCGCGTCCTCCAGCTCCGGGATGATGCGCGACAGCTCCCGGCGCACCCAGCCCTGGGGCCGGACACCCGACTCCCGGACCAGCATGCGCAGGCTGCGCATGTGCGTGGCGAAGGGCAGCCGCCGGTCTCCCGGCCGGGCCTCGATGGTGACGCAGCGCCCTCGGCTGTTGCCGAACTCCTTCACCAGCCGCGACTTGCCGATGCCCGACTCCCCATCGACGAACATGGGCGCGCGGGCAGCCCACGCCTCCTCCATCAGCGCCCACTCGCGCTCTCGGCCCGCGAGCACGGGCGGGTGCAGCACCGACCAACGGATGGCCGGCCGCGCCGGCGGCGAGGGCAGCGCGGGCTCGGCCTCGGAGCGTTCGATGACACGCGCCAGCTCCCGGGTCGCCGTCTCGGGAGAGACGTTGAGCTCGCGCTTGAGCACCTCCTGGCACCGGCGATAGGCCTTCAGCGCCGCGGGGCGATTGCCCAGCACATGGTGCAGGTGCATCACCTGCCGGTACACCGCCTCCGCCGTGGGCTCCAGCTCCAGCAGCCGCAGCGCCCCGTCGAGCGCCTCCGGGTAGCGCCGCTCGCGCTCCAGCCGCTGCACCTGCTGCTCCAGGGCCTCGCGCCCCTGGCGCTTGAGCTTCATGCGCCATCCGTCCAGCCACCCGGCCAATTCCTCACAGTCGTCGTAGAGGAAGCCCTCGAGCAGCTCTCCGTGAAAGGAACCCGCGAGCGTGGGGTTTCCCTGCTGGAGGGCGGCGCGCACCTGGAACACGTCCACCTGGCTCCCCTCTCGCAGCCGCAGCTGGTCTCGCCCCTCGGTACAGTCCTCTCCGAGCTGCTCGCGCAGGCGCTTGAGCAACTGTCTCAGGTTGCCGCGCGCGGTGGCCTCGGGAGACTCCGGCCACAAGAGCCCCGAGAGCTTCCAACGCGCCGTGGGGCCCTCCAGGGCCAGGTACGCCAGGAGCGCCGCGCTCTTGCGCTCCAACTCCACCCGTCCTCCCTGGGCCCCTGCCGCCCAGGCCTCCGCGAGGACCCGGATTTCCATTGCGATTCTCCCAAGAGACTCACTCGCAATGGCAGCTCACACGACGAGTGTCTGGAGAAACGCTATCAGGGCCTCTGGACACCCGCGATGCTGTCGAGCTGCTTCTGGGCCTCGTTCACGTCTTTTGTGAACTCGTCGATGTGGCGGGTGCGCTCCTCGCTCTGCCACTCATTGGAAGAGAATGCAGTGGTGGGGTGCTCGCGCGTGGTGTGGATGTAGCCCCGCAGCGCCGTCAGCAGCTCGCGGTCCGGGTCCCCCGTCTCCTTGAGCAGGAACCCCTCCACGTCGCGCAGCTTCAGCGGGAAGGTGGGCGCCTCGTCCAGCAGCAGCTTGCCGAACAGGGTGAACTTCACCTCCTGGGCGCCCTCGGCCAGCTCCTCGTTGAAGGACACGTAGGCGAAGGGCACCCCCGCCTCGTCATCCACGCGCCCGGCCATCACGTAGCGCCCGGCCTTGCGCACCTGGAGCCCCAGGTAGAGGCTCAACGAGCCCTGCTCCACCGCCTCGCGCACCTTGCCGGTGAAGCGGGCAGGCGGCGCGGGCGTGTAGAGGATGTCGAAGAAGGCATTGCCCTGGGCATTGCCCGAGCTCACCTGGAAGGCGATGCGCAGCGTGCCGGAGAACATCGGGAAGCCCTGCTTGGAGGGCTGGAAGCTCGCGGTGTACGTGCCGTCCCCGGCGAGCGTGTCGCCCTGGGTGCCGTCGTCCACGAAGGCCAGCGGCACTCCGGCCACGGCCGCCTCGCCTCCCAGCATGTGCTCGGCCTCACGGGCCATGGCGCCCGTCACCTGGCACGGCAGCGGCTGCTTCGCGGTGTTCTCGCAGCCCACGGCGAAATGCACCACCTCGTCTCCGGCGACGAAGACCTTGTCCTGCTTGAGCTTCAGCTTCACATCGTCGCGATCCCGGCTCAGCGAGCGCGTCCGCTCCGGGGCGGCGGGCTGGTCCTGGTCTGGGTGCTCGCGCATGGGGCGCGACTGCGGCGGATAGCGCGTGCCCGCCACATAGGTGTCGAGCGTGAAGCGCGCCCGCTGCAGGCGCTTCTCCCACAGCTCGCGCTGGGCCTGACGCTCCGCCTCCTCCGAGGAGAGCGCCGGCGTGGCGGCCACTGCCGGAGTCCGCACCGGCGCGGCGATGGGAGCCCCCGCCACGCCCGAGGCCCGTGAGCCCCGGGCGCTCGCGGAGGACGACCCGGCTTCCGACGCGGACGAGGCATTCAGGTCCTCGTCCGAGCCGGCCTGCCCCGAGCCCCACCACAGCCCCAGTCCCATCAACACCAGGGGTACGGACAACAACAGCCACACCGTGCGGCGTGGCCGAGACGAGGGAGCTGGGACGGGGCTATTGGGGCTCATGGGGGTGAATCAGAGGGCGTAGTTCGCCATGTCCACGCGGACGGGGCCAATGATGCCGCCCCACACGCCGTTGGAGTAGTGGTTGTAGGCCTCGCCGTCATCGCGCAGCTCCACCGTGTGGTAGCTCCACTTGGCGCGGCCGTCGCTGCAGGCGTTGGTGCCAGTGTTCAGCGTGCCGCCGCAGAACCAGTCGCCCGGGTTGCAGTAGGAGCCGCCCGAGCTGCCGGAGACGCCGCCCGTGGAGTGGTAGGACACTGCCTCGTCATCCTGCCCGGGGAGGATGCCCGAGTAGGCAGTGCCCTTGGAGGCGGCGAACATGTAGAACCACTTCGCACCCGTGGTGTTGTGGTTGTACATCGCACGCGCCGTGGTGGTGACCAGGTCGCTCACCAGCGGCTCGCTCATGGCCCAGTCGCCGTGGTCGGCCAGCTCGCTGCCGCCGCCCGCGCCCGAGGCCACGTCCACCCACTTGATGTTCCAGCCCGTCTGGGTGGTGCCATCCGTGTTGCCGCACACGCCGCTGGAGTTGGGGACGGCGTTCTTCTTGTAGCGGGCCGAGGTGCCGTAGAGCGACAGCGCGTAGCCGATCTGCAGGTTACCGGCGCTGTGCGAGGCGATGTAGCACCAGTTGGTGCCCGTGCAGAAACAGTCCAGGGCGTCGCGGACGCGGTAGTTCTGCCCGCCGATCTTCTGGGTGCCGTTCCAGTTGACGGCCTTCTTGTTCACGCCGGCCGCGGTGGACGCGGAGCCCCAGTAGCTGAAGTCTCCATAGTTGCCGGCCTGGGTGTTGCCGCCATTCCGACCGTGAATCCACAGGGAGTAATTGGTCGCGGAAGCCTCGGGGGCGACCAGGACCGTGGCTGCGACGACGACTGCGCTAACGAACGTTTTCATGCGAGAGCCTCCGGCTCAGGCTGCGGGGGAATATGCCCCTGCCTGGCGACTCCCCAGGCAACGGAGCGCGCGCACTCTACGTTCTCAGTCCTTGAAAAAGCGAGAGCCCGGGAGTCCGAGCTTGCCCGGGAAACCGACTCAGCGCGTCAATTCATTGTCAGTGCAACCGGACCCAGAATTCTGGCTCGTTCTGGCGGGTCAGCGATGACCCAAACCCGCTCACCCGGGCAAACAGACGTCTCCAAACCTGTCTGACAACCGTACAGCTTTGGCGGGAGCGCGCTGTCACCGTGTCTTCGAATCGCTTCAGTGCGGATAGCCGTGAGCCCTGAGCGAGCGGGACGGCCGGCGCGGGAGGACCCGTCCGCTGACGGGGGGCCCCGCGCCGAGACGAGGGACCCGCGACCTGTGCTCCCCGAACCGTGTGCCCGTGTCTGATCCAACTCAACGGAACGTGGCCTCGCAGAAGCGCTCCAGCCGTGAGAGGGCTTCCGGGAGATTGGTGCGGCCGAACCCTAGCCGAAAGTGATTGCCGGGGAAATCGTAGACATCTCCCGGCAGCAGCAGCACGCCCTCGCGATCGATGAGCGTCTGGCAGAAGGTGGAGATAGGGGTGTCGCGCAGCAGCTTGGGGAAAGCCACGCTACCAGCGCGTGGTCGCACCCAGCGGAAGGTGTCCGTGTGGCGCGCGAAGAAGGCGTCCAGGAGCTTCAGGTTCGCCTCCAGAATGGCCCGGCTGCGCGCGAGCACCTGCTCCTTCGCGCGCAGGGCAATGAGGGAGAGCACCTCGCTCGGGGCGCTGTTGCAGATGGAGGTGTAGTCCTTGTACGCGGCGCACCGGCGCAACAGCTCCGCGTCCCGGCACGCCAGCCAGCCCACGCGCAGCCCCGCCAGGCCGAACGCCTTGGACATCACTCCCAGGCTCAAGGCCCGCGTCGAGCGCTCCACCGCCGCCGGCAGTGTCCGCGCCGGCGCGTGCTCCAGCAGGCGGTACACCTCGTCGGACAGCAGGTACACCCCGCGCTCCTCCGCCAGCGCGCACAGCGCCTCGAAGGCGGCCGGCTCCGGCAGTGAGCCCGTGGGGTTGTGCGGGAAGTTCACCACCAGCAGCCGGGTGTTCGGCCGCAGCGCGCGGCGCACGGCGTCCACGTCCAGCGCCCAGCCGTCCTCCTCGCGCAGCGGCAGCAGCGTCACCTCCGCCCCCGTCGCCCGCGCCACCTCGTGCAGCGATTGGTAGCCCGGCCACGTCACCACCGCGTGCTCGCTCGGGCCCAGCAGCACGTTCATCAGGATGAAGACCGCCTCCTCCGCCCCCGCGAACGTCAGCACCTGCTCTGGCGAGAGGCCCGGGTAGAGCGTGGCGATGGCCTCGCGCAGCGCGGGCAGCCCCGTGGACTCGGTGTAGCCAAGCGTCAGCGCCTCCCAGCGCGCCCGGCTGTCCGCGTCGGCCAGCGCCAGCAGCTCCGACATCCTCCAGCCCTCGATGTCCGAGCTGCACAACAAGTAAGGCGCGGAGAACTCCCACCGCGCGAAGTACCGCTCCAGCGTGAAGTCAGGAATGCGCATGCCCTGCTCCTCTCCTCCCAGGCAGGCAAGCTCCGCATGGGGCCGATGTGGGGGACTCCGGCCGCCGATGCATAGCTTGAGTCGCGTCCAGTCCGACGTCTTTTCCTGGAGCGCCCGATGGCTTCTGATGAGCACTACGTCCCCTTGACGCTGCTCGACCCGGATGGGGGCTGGATCAACGCTCCCGTCCATGTCTCGCAGCTGCGTGGTCGTCCGGTCTTGTTGCACTTTTGGGCCATGGACTGTCGCAGTTGCATCGACCAGATGGCCGAGGTCCAGGAGTGGATCCGCGCCTATGGCCCCCGAGGGCTGGTGGTCATCGGCGTGGACGTGACCCACTCCGAATCCGAGCTGCGCGACACCAACCGCGTGGAGAGCTTCGCGCGCGAGCATGGGCTGCGCTACCCCATCGCGGTGGATGACGGCTCCATGGCGCAGGCCTATGGCGTGGAGCAGCACCCCGCCTACCTCATCTTCGACACGCAGGGCATCCTCCGGCTGCACGCGGCCACGCCCGAGCAGCGTGGAGACATGCGGATGTTGCTCGAGCGCCTCACCGGTCCGGACGCGAGCTCCGGCGCCTTCGCGCCCTGAGCCGGGCCACTGCCTCTCTCGGGGAGAGCGCCGCGGGGCGTGAGTGGACGCCCCGGGCTGTCCCTTGTGTCCCCCCACCCACGGAGCACCGCACATGGCTGAGCGCCACACGAAGCAGTCCACCGGCATCTCTCTGGGCAAGCTGGCGGCGGCCGGCATCGGCACGGTGCTGGGCCTGCGGGCCCTGCTGCGCCAGCGCATCAGCTTCCGGGACAAGACGGTGCTCATCACCGGTGGCTCCCGGGGGCTGGGGCTCATCCTCGCGCGCCAGTTCCTGGAGGAGGGAGCGCGCGTGGCCATCTGCGGCCGGGAAGAGGAGACGCTCGCCCGGGCGCGGGAGGAGCTGGAGAAGCTGGGCGGCGAGGTACTCGCGGTGCCGTGCGATGTGACGGACCCGGTGCAGGTGGAGGCACTGGTGGCGCAGGTCCACGAGACGTTCGGCGCGGTGGATGTGCTGGTGAACAACGCGGGCGTCATCCAGACCGGGCCGCTGGAGGCGATGACGCTGGAGGACTTCGAGGAGGCGGTGGACACGCACCTGTGGGGGCCGCTCTACACGACGCTGTCGGTGCTGCCGGAGATGAAGCAGCGGGGCGAGGGGCGCATCGTCAACATCTCCTCGATTGGCGGGCGGGTGAGCGTGCCGCACATGGTGCCGTACAGCGCCAGCAAGTTCGCGCTGGTGGGGCTGTCGGATGGCCTGCGGGCGGAGCTGGCGCAGGATGGAATCCTGGTGACGACGGTGTGCCCGAGCCTGATGCGCACGGGCAGCCCTCCCAACGCCACGTTCAAGGGAGACCACGAGAAGGAGTATGCGTGGTTCTTCTTGAGCGACTCGCTGCCCGGCTTCTCGATGAACGCGGAGCGGGCGGCGCGGCGAATCCTCGAGGGGTGCCGGCGCGGGGACGCGGAGGTGCTGGTGGGGCTGCCGGCGAAGCTGGGGGCAGTGGCGCGCACGCTGGCGCCGAACCTGACGGCGGCGCTGATGGCGCGCATCAACCGATGGCTGCCGCAGGACAGCACGCAGGATCGGTACACGGGCAGTCAGAGCGAGACGCCGCTGACGCGCTCGTGGCTCACGGAGCTGTCGCGCAAAGCCGCCTCGCGCAACAACGAGAACGAGGTGCCGATTCACTGAGTCGCGAGGACCTCGGGAAGGGCTCGACCCGGCGGATCCTCCTCTTGTGTACGGCGGCCCTCTAACCTGCTCACCTTTCGCAAGAAGGGTGAGACATGTGGCTGCGGCGAACGGCTGCGCTGTGGATGGCGTTGATGCTCGGATGCACCGGCTCTCCGCACGTGGTCCGGGCAGATCGCGGCGCAGCGGGTGAAACCCTCCTCCACATTCCCCGTGCCGTCACGGTGCAACCCCCACCGGTGACGCGGGAGGAGGCCATTGCCGCCCTCCGGAGACTGGCTCACGAGGTGCGCCTCACCGCCTCTCCCCGGGAGACGGTGGAGCGGATGTTTCAACTCGACGCGCTCTCCGGCGACTATCTGTACCTCCAACGAGAGCGGAAGCTCGTTCCACTGGAGTCGGGCACCGCACTGCAAGGAGCGCTGACGGAGGCGGAGCAGGCGCTGGCCACCCGGTACCGGACCTGGTGTCGCGGCGCCTACGGCCTCGAGGGCGACTGCCTGGGAGGCGCGCTCGTGGCCGGCAAGTACCTGGACCTGCAAGGCCGTTACATGTGGGCGCTGGCGCTGAGTAAGAGTCCCGTGCTGGACGAATTCCAGAAGGCCTTGGGCGAGATGGTGAGCCTGGAGGCCGTCATGCAGGCAGCGATGTGGACTGTCGGCACACTGCTGTTCCTGCTCGCGCTCCCCGAGCCGGTGACAAAGCTCCTGGCCGCGGCAGTCACCGCCACGCTCGTTCTTTGGATTGGTGCCGCGACGCTCTACACCCTGGTGACGGGCTGGTTCCAGTTGATGGAGGAGGTGAAGTCCGCCACCACCTTCGAGGAGCTCCGCGAGGC
The DNA here is from genome assembly GCF_034259325.1 of Hyalangium ruber. Classification (NCBI taxonomy): domain Bacteria; kingdom Pseudomonadati; phylum Myxococcota; class Myxococcia; order Myxococcales; family Archangiaceae; genus Hyalangium; species Hyalangium rubrum. The sequence continues at coordinate 585,269 of NZ_JAXIVS010000007.1, forward strand.
GGGCGAGAAGTACGGCAAGGTCTTCTCGCGAGAAGCCGCCCGGGCATTCGCCATGATTGCGATGGCGGCCCTCAACCAAACGGCACAGGGGTTCGCGTCGAAGGTGGCCACCCTTCCCGGCTCGGCTCAGGTGTCGACGCGGGCCGCAGCCCAGGAGGGACTCCTGCTGTCAGAAGTGGGGGCGGTGGAGGAGGCTGCGGTCACGGCAGAGGGCTTCCGCCTGGCGCTGCCCCCTGGAGCCGTCGCGATGGCGGCTCGCGGAGGGCGGGGCGATCGCACCGAGAAGCACCACATCGGAACGGTCGCCAACGAGAAGTCCGCGTTGCGCGGGGGGCCATGGACTCCCAGGTTCCAGGAGATCTTCGCCAAGGCGGGGATGCGGTTGAAGGATCCGGAGAACGTCGTGCCCATCCAGGGGCACAAGGGGCCTCATCCCGAGCTGTACCATCGAATCGTCTATAGGAGGCTGGACGATGCAACGAGAGGCTGCCGCAGTATCTCGGAGTGCCGCGCAACGCTGATTCGTGAACTCGATGACCTCGCCAAGGAGATCTCCACCCCGGGCTCAGAGCTGAACCAACTCGTCACCCAAGGCAAAGCTCGATAGAGGGTCTCTGTGACGATGCGCTTCTTTGAACTGTATGACGATCTCTATGTCAGGGACCGATGGCACCTGAAGAACCCTCTTGCCTCCGATGGCCACAAGGTAGACGACTGGGACTTCAGACTCGGAGCCCCCGTCCACATCGAGGGGCGCTTGAAGATCTTCATCGAGCGCGCGGGCAAACCCCTGGACTTCTCAGAGACGAACTCCAGGATTCCTGTTGTTCACACCAAGATTGCATCCCTCTTCGCGGAGCTATCTCCCGGAGATGTGCAGCTCATCCCCGTCGATATTGAAGGCCAGCCGGATCAGTACCTCATCCTGGTGGCCACGCACCTGCTCCGCTGCATCGATGAGACCGCTTCCAGGATCCGACTCTGGACTCACGAGGATGGCGTGCCCCACAAGGTCGGCCAGTACAGAGACGTTCGTGATCTGCGCATCGACAAAGCCAAGGTCGGGGAGGCCAAGGTGTTCCGCCCCAAGGGGTGGCCTGGAACGCTTATCGTCTCCGAAGAGATCAAGGACGCCCTGGAACACATGGGCGCCACGGGGACGAAGTTCCAGGAGGTTTATAGCGTCTCAGGAAAGTAATGTCCGAGCGGAAGAGCCAGGGTAGCTTGGCAGGATGCGCAGTCGAGGCTCGCCCGAAGAGTTGGAGCATCGGCGCTGGCTGGCCATCCAGCGCTTGGTGGAG